>JANOCJ010000102.1:0-22838 GCA_031412115.1 Flavobacteriales bacterium | reverse complement strand
TTTTTACCCAAAATACTTACCTAAACAATAGCGGCCAAGCCCCTGTAAGCTATACGTTTACCGAACCCGGCATATACCCCATTAAGCTTACCGTATTTAACGTGGACGGCTACAACTGCTCCGGCGAATATTACGATACCATTTATGTAAAAACACCTGCGCCGGGCTTTACTATGGTGCAAAACAAAACCTGTATACAGCCTACCATGAGCGTTAGCTTTACCGACACTACCAGCAACGCAGTATCATGGCTATGGAATTTTGGCGATGGCGAAACATCTACCCTGCAAAACCCCGTACACGTTTACACCACACAGCCAACAGATACTGCAAGGCTTACCATTACTACTACTGAAGGCTGTATTGCAACAGCCGTAGGCAGGCCTTTGAAATACTTAGACATGTCATTCAATTTATCGGATGATACATTATGCCTTGGCCAAACAGGCACCTACAATGTAGTATCAAATAATATACAGTATACTCCGGTATACCATTGGGGCGATAATACAGTAACGGCTAACTTTCCGCTGGCGCAACATACCTATGGGGCAGGTGGCAACTATACCATTACCTGCTACATTACCGCACATGATGGATGTAAGGATACCTTGTCATTGCCTGTTTTGGTAATAGACCCTGTTGCAAATTTTCATACTAATAGCCCTTCGGCATGTGCGCCCTCAAACGTAGTATTCCACAATACATCGCAGGCGCCTGTTGGCTCTACTTATACCTGGTATTTTGGCGATGGCTCAGTGCTTACAAATAACTACCCTGTAGTAATTAAAACCTATACAACACCCGGTGTGTATGATGTAAAACTGGTAGTTACAACCCCACAAGGTTGTTCAGACACTATGACCTATCCCGGTTACGTAACGGTATATGGCCCTACTGCTGATTTTATGGTTTCGTCCAGCTTTGGTTGCTTAACCGATAGTTTAGATTTTATAAACCTATCTACCAACGTAAGCACATTTAAATGGGTATTTGGCGATGGCGATACCGACACGTTAAACTTTAACACTACCCACGTATACGACAGTATTGGCGCCTATTCCATTACCCTATTTACGTACGACTCGTTAGGCTGTAACAACACTAAAACATTGCCTGCATTGTTTAACGTATATGCTAAGCCGCATGCTCAAATGGTAATAGATGCTTCTGCCGGTTGTGCTCCTTATTTACCACTGTATTACAACCAGTCTACCGGCGCAACGAGCTATACCTGGATTTTTGGCAATAATGATTTTACTAACGATTCTATACCTACCTACACCTACCCAACTGCGGGCAATTTTAATGCATCGCTAATAGCGGTATCTGACCACGGTTGTAGCGATACCGCCTACCAGCAGGTAACGGTTTACCCAACACCCGAGGCCGCGTTTAACTTTGCAGTGCAAGACAGTAGCTGCGAACGAATTACTGTTGCCTTCATCAACACATCGGTTGCTGATAGTGTGGCTACCTACAAATGGGGCATGACCGGCACCGGCTTTGTACACAACGGCCCCAACCCACCTAACTACACGTTCGATTCGAGCGGGGTATATGTAATGACACTAAGTGTAATAAACACCTTTACCGGTTGTATAGACACCGTTAGCCATAGCATATTGATAAACGTTCCGGGCTACCCTGTTGGCTCGCTTAGCACAACCGATACTTTATCGTGCGGCATGGCTACAGTTAACTTCAACTTTCAAACCCAGGGGGCAAATAATGTTACACTGTTTTATGGCGATGGAACAAGCGCCAGCAATGGCAATATAAACCCACTGCACGTTTACACCAGCCCGGCCGATTATACGCCTTACCTTGTTCTGTCTAACCAATGGGGTTGTGTAGATACAGTGTTTGGAAACGTTATTAAAGTAATACCTATTCCGGTGGCCAATTTTAGCTCTGTACAACCCAAAAGCTGCATGGCATTCTCTCCTGAATTTATAAACTCGTCTACCGGCTTATATAACCCCACTTACCATTGGGATATGGGCAACGGCCAAACATCAACCGACTCTATACCAAACGGTATAATGTATATTAATGCGCAGGCTTATAATGTAACCCTAACGGTTACTAACTATGGCGGTTGTTCCGATACGCTTACCCGTTTTGCGTATGTTATTATTGCCGATACCGTTCCGCCGGTGGTAGTGCCAATAAACCGCGTTACCGTTTTAGCTGAAAATGCAATAAAAGTTGAATGGCAAGCCACCAACGCATTTGATTTTGGTGCATACAAAATTTACAGGGATGGCCCATCGGGCTACGTATTGGTGGCCAACATTACCAATATTACCCAAAGCTCTTTTATTGATACCGGCGTTTCTAGCCTAGACAGTTCATACTGCTACAAAGTACAGGTGCTTGACAATTGCAACCATGCTATGCCGCTAGATAGTTTAGCATCGCACTGCACAATTAATGCAACGGCTAAGTTAATGCCTAACCAAGACCGCCTGGTAAAATGGACGCCATACGGCGGGTGCGCGGTAGATTATTATGAAGTATACCGCACTACAGCCAATGCTTGGAATGATACTACCTCATCATTCCTAATTGCAACAGTACCCGGCAGCCAGTCAGACTATATTGACAATGGCCGTGTTTGCCCTCGCCAATATCAATACCGTATTGTGGGTGTAAGCCTTTGCGGCAGCACGTTCTACTCAATGAGTGATACGGCTACATCGCCAAAGCCAACCGGCAACAGCGTATCAATGGGTTCAGATGTAACACGATCTACCGTTGTAGACAACCAGTTTGTACGTACCGAATGGAAAGCCCCATCGCTACCCGAATTGATAAGCTACTATACCATTTACAGGTCGGCCGATAGTATAACTTACTCAAGCATAGGGCAAGTAAACGGCCCCTTTACACAGGTTGATACAAGCTTTAGCTACGACGATTGGGATGCTGCTATACAAAGTATTAAATACTACTACAAAATAGAAACCACTACGCAATGCGATAATAAAACCAGCGTAGGCACAACAGGAGATAACATTGTATTGGAGATAATAAACGACCCTACATCGTATTCTGCAACCCTAAAATGGACACCTTATACAAGTTGGGGGCCTTATGGTGTTAACTATTATGTAATAGAATACCAAGACGAAATAGGCAACTGGCATACCTTGCAATTGCCCGGTAATACACACCCCGGCAATAAGGTGCCCGGCCATGGTATGCCTACTGAATATACGGCGCCTTATTAAAAGCCGGTTTCGCTTTCGCCCATAGTATTTTCTTCGCCTTTTGCACCCGGTGCAAAAGGCGAATTTTTTTTATGCATGCTTATGGCTTTAAATGAAAGTACAATGCCATAAATTAATGATGCGGCGGCCCCAAGGTATATATAGGGTATGTTTTGTATGAAAATAAAAAAGTCGTAAAAACCATGCACCAATGTGGCAGCAATTACCCCCAACGCCAAATAGGTTTTTTTATGGTCTTTATACTTAGCCAGGCCTACATAATAGCCCATAATAATAGCGAATACCGCATGGGCAGGTATAGCGGTAAACATGCGCACCAAAGCAGTTTCTAAGCCGCCGTTGGCATCGCCTAAAACATACAGCAGGTTTTCAACCATGGCAAACCCCATAGATACCATTACCGAATAGGTTATCCCATCAAAAGGCTCGTTAAAGTTTTTGCTACTATAGGCTATCACCCGTAAAAAAAAGTATTTAGAAATTTCTTCGGCCAGGGCGGTGCAAATAAAGGCATCAAGGGCCATCTCAAAAAGGTAAGGCTTATCGGGCCCCAATAAAATATCTTGCAAGCCGTGGCTTATAAAATAGGCCGGTACTACCGAGCCTATGCCCCCAAAAAATGATAAAACCAGCAGGTTGAAAGGCTCTTTCTCAAATTTATCGCGCCAATAAATAAACAATGCAATAGCTATGCATGGGGTAACGGCCAAGGCTGTCAATATTAATAAATCATCCATAGGTAATGCAAATGCGGTTTGAAGATAGGCTAATTTGCTTATACAACACCAAGCAAAAATAAAACAAAGCCTTTTAACGCATTATTGGCAGGTAAATTGCGATGTTTGCTACCATGAAACACCCGTTGCTGCTTTTGTGTTTTTTATTTAGCACAATACTAGCTGCCCAAAGCCCGGTTGACAGCACTTTTGCGCTTGTTTTTGTTGACGAGTTTAACGGTAGCCACGTAAACATGAAACTGTGGGATTTAAAAGCCCCCTGGAACCAATCGGCTAACGATAGTATGTGCATTTGCGACTGTTATAGCGCCAACCCAGTTAAAGAACAAAAAGCTTACAATGTGTGGAAAAACGACACGCACAACATAAAAATAAGCAATGGCACTGCTAAAATTTTTGTGCGTAAAGAAGATTACGAGGGAGAATTTTGGGATTGGGAAAAGAACCCCGACGGCACCAATAAATTTATTGTTAGCCACCACAACGTATCAGTAACAACGGCTTTACTTTATTCAAATAAGCAATACGGCATGGGTTATTACGAGATACGATTTAAACTGCCCAAGGCACCGGGTTTATTTGCGTCATACGCACCTTTTGGCCCAAACTTTTGGCTTTGGCGGGGCGGTTGTTGGAATGAGATAGACCTGTTTGAAATTGACAACGGGCAAACCCGCAATTACACTACCAATTTGCATTACGAATACCCCCCAACCATGGTAGGGGCCGATACTATTTGCGACCCTTTATCATTTGCAAGCCCCAAACACCGCAACGACCATTACAACTATGGCACAATAAGCGACGATGAATGGCATACCGCCGGTTTTGACTGGCAGGAAAACCAAATAGTTTTTTACCTGGATGGTAAAGAATATTACCGTTCAACCCAACCCTATATTGCCGACTTTAAGCCTATGAATATGATAGTGGGTATTGCATCGCCACTAGGCATATGCGCCAGCATGCACTCTATGTTTGTAAAATTTCCTTATATATATGAGGTAGATTATGTTAAGGTATGGCAACGCAAGGGAGAGGATTAACCTGTAAAGCCAATTTTACGGTGGGTTCCGTCGCAATAGGGTTTGTTTAACGATGCCCCGCGGCGGCACAGGGCTGTTACTTTATTCTTTACTGTTTCGTTGCCGTGGTGATCTTTTATTTTTATGTTGCCGTATACTAGCAACGGCCCATCTTGACTCACCTCAACAATAGTTTCAGCATCTACCACAGGTTTGTCCATCTCATTGTTCTTAAAGTATGATAACGCCCCCGATGGACATTTATCTACCTGTGCAATAATCTCATCGGTAGTGCCGCCCTCTGCAGTTATCCAAGGGCGCTGGCGCGGATTAAATACCCCCGGCAAGCCATTAAAACATATAGCCGAATGGATGCACATATGCGGCTGCCAAATAACGGTAACGTCGCCATTAGTGTAGTGTTTGGTTATTTTTTTCTCTTCCATTGGGCACTTAGTGTTATGTAAAACAAAGGTATTGGTTACACAAAAATAAGCGTTTTGTTTTACAACCCTATGCATCAGCTATTCTCATTATCTTTGCCACCCTTTTATGGCTGCCAACTTTTCAAATAAATTAACACTTAACATTTTTACCGTTGCCGGCGCCGTTGCCGACGAGATGGGTGTGGAGTGCTATGCCGTTGGTGGTTTTGTGCGCGATATTATTTTAACCCGCCCATCAAAAGATATTGATATAATGGCCGTAGGCAGCGGCATTGAACTGGCTACGCGCATTGCCCAACGTATGGGGTTTGAAAATAAACTGGTGGTATACAAAAATTTTGGCACCGCTATGTTTACCATGGATGATTATGTGATAGAGTTTGTAGGCGCCCGTAAAGAAAGCTACCGCAACGATTCGCGCAAGCCGGTGGTTGAAGATGGAACTTTGCTTGACGATTTATCGCGCCGCGATTTTACCATAAATGCTATGGCGCTTTGCCTTAACCAAAACCGCTTTGGCGAGTTAGTTGATGAGTTTGAAGGACTGGTTGATATGGAGAAAAAAATCCTCCGCACGCCGCTTGACCCTGATATTACCTATAGCGACGACCCGCTGCGCATGATGCGCGCCATACGCTTTGCAACGCAACTTAACTTTACTATTGAGAAGGAATCGCTGGATGCTATAACACGCAATGCTACACGCCTTAAAATTATTTCGGGAGAGCGAATTGCCGATGAGTTGAACAAAATTATTGAATCGCCCATTCCGTCTATCGGTTTTAAACTGCTCTTCAATACCAAATTGCTGCACCAGTTTTTTCCGCAAATGGTAGCCTTGCATGGGGTTGATATAATTGACGGAAAAGGCCATAAAGATAACTTTTACCACACGCTGCAGGTGTTGGATAACACAGCCGCCATGAGCGATAATTTGTGGCTGCGCTGGGCTGCTATTTTGCACGATATTGCCAAGCCACCCACCAAACGCTTTGAACCCGGCATTGGCTGGACTTTTCACGGGCACGAGGATAAGGGCGCGCGCATGGTGCCTAAAATATTTGCGCAGCTAAAGCTGCCGCAAAACGAGAAGATGAAGTATGTGCAAAAGTTGGTACAGCTTCACCTCCGCCCTATTGTGTTGGCTAAAAGCGAGGTTACCGATTCGGCAATTCGCCGCCTGCTGTTTGATGCCGGCGATGATGTGGATGATTTGATGACGCTTTGCCATGCCGACATCACATCAAAAAACGAAGAAAAGGTAAAAAAGTACCGCAAGAATTTTGAGCTGGTAAAGGAGAAGCTGGTTGAGGTAGAGGAGAAAGATAAAGTGCGCAATTGGCAACCACCCATTACCGGCGAGGATATAATGAAATACTTTGGCCTGCCACCATCGCGCGAGGTAGGTGTTATAAAAACCGCCATACGCGAAGCGATACTGGAAGGCGAAATAACCAGCAACTACGACGAGGCTTTTGCCCTTATGGTAGCAGAAGGAAAGAAGCTTGGTTTAAGAGGAGAGCCGAGAGCCGAGGGCCAAGAGGAATTATAAGCTGGGCGAGTTGATAGTAGTAGCCAACCCAAGCTCTCCCTTGTAAAGGGAGTACCTTTTTGCTTTGCAAAAAGGGGAGGGATTAAATTCATAAAAACAAAAAGCCCCGGCATTACTGTCGGGGCTTTTCTTTTATAGCTAACTAATGTTAGAATTTCAATTGGTATTGAATAACGAATGTACGTGGTGCCGCTACATCAAGCGGGCGTAGTGTATATACACGGTTTAACAAGTTATTGATAACAAACGATAAACGCGAGTGTTTGGCAACATCAAGGCCTATACGGAAGTCTACTATATAATCGCCTTTGTTGTGTTGGTTGCGGAAGTTTACCAAGCCATAGTTTAATAAAGGGTCAAGAACTTCAAAAACCCTGTCAATGTTTTTCATATAGCTATTGTAACGTACGCTTGCTCCAACCATCAAACGTTTGTAAACAAATTCAAGGTCAACCTTAACAAGGTGTTGGAAACGATATTTAAGTATACCCGATGTATCTGAACTGGTAGATTTGTAAGAGTTGTTTATGTTAAAGATAGGCACCGGTTTAAAGCCTTTAATAGAATCGTCAGGGTTTAGGTTAACAGGGTTCATATAGGTATAACCAATTAATAAATTAACACCTACATTGCCAATTTTACCTGTGCCTAATAATGACATGTCAACACCTTTAGTTTCGGTAGTGCCAATGTTTAAAGAGCGAAAACCTATATCGCTAAGTATGTTACCGGTTGTACCCCAATTGCCAAAGGTAAACTCAATAGTATTAAATGAACGTTGTTGAAAGTATGCAACATCTAAGTAGCCAACAAATCCCTTTCCAATTTTAATACCCTGTTTAATGCCAATTTCAGCATTCCAAGATGTTTCGGGCTCAAGGCCGGTATTAGGATAAATTTGAATAGCCCCTAAGTTGCTGCGAATATATTTCTCGGCAATAGTAGGAAAACGATAGCCTTGGCCAAATGAGCCACGGATATATGTTTCGCGGAAAATACCTTTTTTGCTTAACTTATAATTAAAGCCTGCGCGAACAACGGGTTTGCTACCGGTTTGTTCGTTAATTTTAAAATATTCAAAGCGGGCACCTAAAATAAAGGTAAAGCGGTCGCGGTAACGGTTTTCATATTGCACGTATGTAGCAACATTCAGGGCACTGCTTTTACCGTCGCCAGACTCGTTGCCCTCATATAAAGCAGCTTCGCCCATAGTGTAGCTGCTCATTAAACCAGTAGTAACAGATGCTTTTTCGGTAAAGAAACGGGCAAGTTCGCCAAAAAAGCCTGTGCTGTTGGTGTCAGCCCCACTAAAACGTTTAGTATATTGATATTCGCCAAAGCCTAAAGTAAATTTGTTTGCACGGCCGCCATCATTATTATTGTTTTGGTGGTATAAACGAGTACGCAAACGGTGTGAACTGCCATTGTCGTTAGAATAGTTTAGGAACGGATCAAATGCATACGTTACCTGCTTAGTTAATGTGCTAGAGCCGGGGAATGAGTAGTAAATGCCGGGCGTAGGGCCATCTTCTTTGCTATTTAACCATAGTAGGTTTCCGGCACTTTCGCTGTACTGGGCTAAACCGTTAATACCATAATTAAGGCCAAGGTATTTTTGGTCGCGGTAGCGCAGGTTAAAGTTTATACGGGCACGTTGCTCAAAAGATTGGCGAGAATCGCGGTAAGTAGTATCGCCATTATCTTCAATTGTTATTATTTTAGGGATATATGTAGTACCGGCAACAGCGCCAGTATTATAGGCAATAGATGTATCGGTAGTTTCGCGGCCTTTAAAGCCGGTATCTTTAAATAAATTAGCACCAAATACAAAGTCAAGGTTCTTTTTAATTCGACGAGAGTGAAGGAAATTTATATTGCTGGCAAAAAACAAATCGTTGCCATTGTAATAGGCTGAACGCTTGTTAGGAAAATCGTATAGCTGGGTAAACATGGTAAGCTTTGTTTGGGCTGTATCACGCGGGTATGATGTACGGATGTTTATAGCACCGCTTAATGCTGCTGAACCATATAGTACAGACGAAGCTCCTTTTACAACCTCTATTTGCTCAATATTTTCAACAGGAAACAAACCCCAGCTGGGGCGGCCTGCATCGCCAGAAAGGATTGGCAGGTCATCAATCAATACCATTACACGGCTACCGGCTCCAAAGCTGTAGCCACTTCCGCCTCGTATTTGAGGTTCACCATCAACAATAGCTACACCGGGTGCTTGTTGCAGGGCTTGGTCTAAACTGCTGGTAGCTTTATTTTCAACAATGTTTGGCTTTATAATATCAATAGTAGAAACTATTTGCTCAACCGGTTTGGCATACTTACTTTCTGATACTACTACCAAACCTATATCGCGAGCAAAATCTTCAAGTGTAAAGTTTAAGGTAACGGTTTGACCTGCCTCTATTGTTACTGTTTTAGTAGCATCTTTTTTACTTATTGATTTAACAAGCAATGTGTACTTGCCAGCAGGAAGGCTTAGGCTGTAGTTGCCATCCATATCTGCAGCTGTTCCTTTTGAAAGATTGGAGGCGTCCTGAATAGTTGCCCCTGGAATGGTTTCATTGGTTTTAACATCAATCACTTTACCTTTAACAGTTCCATTTTGAGCTATTGCAGCCAAAACACATACTACGGTAAATAGAGTAGTAGTAATAATTCTTTTCATAGATACTTTTAGGTTGGTTAGAATTTAAAAGTGCGCCGAAGATAGGCAATATTTTTATTGCTCTGCTAGCATACCTTTATTTATAGATGCTCAAAACAGTAAAATTCCATAAAATGCCATACTAAACTATTGTTGCTTAAACAGTAAACTACTGTCGCCATAGCTTAAAAACCTAAAATTGTTGGCCAGGGCATGGTCATATACTTTGCGCCATCCATCGCCCGCCATAGCGGCCACTAAAAGCAACAAGGTACTTTGCGGCTGGTGAAAATTGGTAATAATACCATCGGCTAGTTTAAAGGTATAGCCCGGCACAATAAGCAAGGCTGTTTTACCTATTATAGCATTAAGTTTGTTCCGCTTCATATAATCCAGCACACTTTCTATAGCCTTTTTAGGGTCAATAAGTACGCCGGGATTTATATCATAGGGTTCCCATTGGTCAATTAAAATTTCGTTTACCAAATCTTCGGCATGGCGCAGTTTTATACCCAGCCAATAAAGGCTTTCAAGCGTTCGTAGTGATGTTGTGCCTACTGATATAATAGGCCCTTTGCCCATTTGTGCCAGCAACTTCTCTACAAACTCTTTGGTAACGTGTATTTGCTCGGCATGCATTTCGTGGTCTTTCAAAAACTCGGCTTTTACCGGGCGAAAGGTACCTGCACCAACGTGCAGCGCCACATGGGCTGTGGTTATTTTTTTAGCCGCAAGGCTGTCTATTACATCGTGGGTAAAATGCAAACCGGCGGTTGGCGCGGCTACCGAGCCGTGGGCGCGGGCATATACTGTTTGGTAGCGTTCTTTATCGCTGTCCTCGGCTTCGCGCTTTATATAAGGCGGCAGCGGGGTTTGGCCACCAATTTCCAACACGCGCGAGAACAGCATATCGGCCGGGTCCCAGCTAAATTTTACAATAAACACATCATCTTCCTTGCGCAACTTTTCGGCAGTAAGCTTTACAGCTTGCCCTTCGTAATAGTAAACGGCTTGCTGGGGCAGGTCTTTCCATTTTTTGTTGTTGCCAATAAGGCATTTCCAAATGGTAGAACCGCTGCTGCCCATGGCCACTTCTATTACCGGCGAAGGTTCAACAGGTTCTAAGCAAAAAATTTCGATGGTATCTTTTTCGCCAGTAAAAAGTATGCGGGCCTGTATTACTTTGGTATCGTTAAAAACCAGCATAGCCCCTTCGGGCAGTTCATTGGCAATGTTGTTAAAGGTGTTCTCGGCAATAGTTCCGTTTCGGTATACCAATAGCTTTGACGCATCGCGCTCCTCAAGCGGGTAGGTAGCTATACGCTCATCCGGAAGGCTGTAAGTAAAATCATTTATGCGTAAAGCCTTTGGATTCATGAGCGGTTAAGATTGGCATAAAAATAGGAATTCACTTTTAAATGTCAACCTGTTTAGCAATTTGCTTAGGATAAATTAGAAAATATTTTTGCACCGTTTTGGTTAAAGCGGCAATATTATATTGGTCAGATGCGGTTGCAATGTCTTTAACATCGCCGTTTTTGTATAAAATATTTATCTGTTCGCTCCCCAGACTATAGGCGTTGTTGGTAATGCTGCTTGAGATAACAAAATAGTTAACCTCGCTATTTTTTAGGTTGTACAAGGCCTTTGTTTTGGCCTTTATCTCATCAACATACGCTTTGTTAAAAGCATTGTTCTGTATTTCTATCTTAAACAAGCGGCGGTCTACAAAACTTTGTGCCAGGTTTGCCAGTATAGGGTCGGGGTGTATGGCCCACTCTTTTATAGCCCCGTAAATGTCATAATCGTCAAGCCTAACAAACTGCTCCAGGTATTCGGGATTATTCAAAAAATCGGCACGGTTTATTTCCCTGCTTAAAAAAGTATGCAGCGCGGTAGATGCAAATACAGGCTGCCCCAGCAGCACCAATTCTTTGGCACGCATCAATATATTAACCAACACACTCTCTGCCGCTAGTACAGTTTTATGCAGGTATACCTGCCAGTACATAAGGCGGCGGGCAATAATAAATTTCTCTATAGAATAAATGCCTTTGGCTTCTACTACTAGGGTATCATCCACCACATCCAGCATTTTTATAATCCTGTCGTAGCTAATAACGCCTTCAGATACTCCGGTAAAAAAACTGTCGCGGCTCAGGTAGTCAAGCCTGTCCATATCCAACTGGCCCGATACTATTTGGTGAAGGAATTTTTTAGGGTAACGGTCATTAAAAATTTCAATAGCCGTAGTAAGTTTTCCTTCAAATTCCTCATTCAGCTTTTTCATTATCAGGGCCGAAATATCCTCGTGGTGAATGCCCGAAACAATAGAGCTTTCTAGGGCATGTGAAAATGGCCCATGGCCAACATCGTGCAGCAATACAGCTATTAATACACCGGTGGCTTCATCATCTGTAATCTCATGTCCTTTTAAACGCAGCACTTCTACCGCCTCGTTAGCCAAGTGCATAGCCCCCAACGCATGGTGAAAGCGCGTATGGATGGCACCGGGGTATACCAAATACGTCATGCCCAACTGCTTAATGCGGCGCAAGCGCTGGTAATAGCGGTGCTCAATAAGTGCAAAAAGCAACTCATTGGGTATTTGTATAAACCCGTAAATGGGGTCGTTTATGATTTTATATTTCTTCAATTGCGCTAAGGTAATGGTTTTTCGCCTCCTCCTTTTAATCCCACAGTTGAAACTGTGGGCTATGTAATTCTGTTTTCGATATAATTGGTAATTGGATTGATATCATTACGCTCAAACCACTGTATTTTATCATTCCGCCTAAACCATGTCATTTGCCTTTTGGCGTAGCGGCGGCTATTCCGTTTTATTAAATCAATGGCTTCTTGCCTAGCTATTATCCCTTCAAAAAAATCAAAAAATTCTTGGTAGCCTACCGTTTGCAATGCGCTCAAGTCTTTATAAGGCACCATGGCTTTTGCCTCTGCTTCCAAGCCCTCGGCCAACATCTCCTCTACCCTATGGTTTATTTGGTTGTAGAGTTTTTGGCGCAGCGGGTTTAGGCCTATAAATATTGTTTGAAAAGGGCGCTCTTTGGGCGCATTTTTTCGCTGCGCTGAATAAGGTTCGCCCGTTACTAAGCAAACCTCAATAGCCCGCATCAGCCGCAAGGGGTTTTGGGTATCTACTTTAGTATAATAATCAGGGTCTAAGCGTTGCAGCTCTTTTTGCAAATATTCAATGCCTTGCTCGTCAAAATTTTGCTGTAGCGTTTGGCGTACCTCTTCATCTGCCGCAGGCATAGGGTCGGCACCAAAAACAAGGGTATTAATAAACAAGCCCGAACCGCCGGTAAGTATTACCACATCATGTTCGGTAAATAATTTCTCCAACACAACCAAAGCCTCTTTCTCGTATTGGCCTGCGGTAAGCGGTTGCTGCAGGCTACGGTCTGCTATAAAAAAATGAGGCGCTGCCTGCAACTGTTGTTCAGTTGGCCGGGCAACGCCTATTTTAAGTTCAGTATAAAACTGCCTCGAGTCGGCAGATAGTATGCTAGTATTATAGTACTGCGCAAGCTGCACGGCTACTGCCGTTTTGCCAGATGCTGTAGGACCTACAACTGCAATAAGGTATTTATTAGTGCCCAAGGGCGCAGGTATTAAAAATCGTCGTCTTTAAAATCATCAACTACAATTTCGTCGTCATCGCCACCAAAATCATCGTCGTCGTCATCTACTTCGTCTTCGTCTTTAAATACGTCGGCTTTCAAATCCTCCTCTTCTTCTACAAACTCTTCACCTTCGTGCACGTATGCATCATCATCCGGTTCTTCATCTTCCTCTTCAACAACAGCGGCAACAGGCTCGTCATCTTCGTCATCTTCCAATATGGCTGCTTCTTCCTTCTTAACCTCTTTCTTTTTGCGGTTTTTGCGGCCGTCGGGTTCGTCAGTGCTTTTAAACTTCAAAGGTGGTTCTTTGTATTGCTTAGGCGCAACGCCCACTTTGTTTACACAACGGGCCATTGAGAATGAATCCTCGTCAGGCAAAATTTTAATCAACTCAACAGTAAACGACCAACGTTCTTTTTCATCGTAAACGTAAATAAAACGCTGGCGGGGGTCATAAACCAAGTCAGCAAGCTCCAGCTTATGGGCACTGCCTTTGGTCTCATCCGGACTGATGTTGATAATCTCGGGGCCTTTGCGGCCGCCGTGGTCGCTTTCATAAAACATCCCTTTGTGGATGCTATCAAAGCTAATAGAATTGAGAATAGCGTAGTGAAGATCAGACAACGTCATGTCGCTCTGTACCTCTATGTCGCGGTACACATCCTCATAATCCTCAAAAGTGACACGAAATTTATAAATAGCCATTGGGTTAAATGTATGGGGTCAAAAGTAAAGAAAAACTGTTTTTGTATTGACAAGAAAAAAAATCTTAGTTAACAATATTACTTATTTTTGTTTTGCTAATCAACTAAACAAAAATGAAAAACATATTTATCCTATTGGCTGCAAGCCTTATAACATCTGTATTAACAGCCCAAAAGGTAGAAGTTAAAGATGATAAAATTTTGGTAGATGGTACTGAATACGCCATACTAAAAAAAACCAGTGGCGGAATGGCAGAACATGCCGAATTCTCATTACAAACGCTGGATGGAGAAGAAGTAGCCCTTGCTAAAGTAAGCGACGATAAAGCCCCTAATGACCGCACCAACACTGCTGCTAATGTAGAAACACCCTATGTACATATTACATTTTTAGGCAGCGGCAACCAAGCCAGTATGGAATATGGTATAGGCTTTAAAAAGCAATTTGCTAAAGAAGTTGTAAAATGCAATTTGTTTGAAAATGGCAAATACAATGCCGGAGGCGAGAAAAAATTTACCATACTAAACCCCTTTAAGGGCAACCAAAACAATAATAACACCAACGTTAATGTAAACGTAAATACCGGCGGCAACGGCTACAACCTTGTGCAACGCAACCGCAGCGGTATGATACAGGTAATTGGCGATGATGTAATGCAAGACAATGAAACCATTGGCAGCGTTGAAGAAGACAGCGGCTTTAACGGTGGTAAACAGGTTAAAACCTACACATTTGCTTTGCCCGATGGTACACAGGTGGCTGTTGCTACTGTTGAAGGCATAAATACCAAAACAGCTACCGTTGTTACGGCTAAAGACAACCGTACCTATACTGTGCCCATTACATCAAACTACAGCGTAGAGAAAGAAATTGCCAAGTTTTTAATTGGGAAGATGTATTTGTAGGCCTTTGTTTACAAAAAATTCTGTACCCAGTGAAAGCCGTATACCTTATCTACATAACGGTAGCAGCCCACGTATTTCCAGTTTTTGTTTAGCATATTATGGCGGTGGCCACGGGTGCTTATACCCTGGTCTATTAATAAAGCAATCACTCCTTCGCGTACTCCGGTATTGCTGCTGCCTACACCATTTTCGTTGCCCATACCTAAATCGGGGCATTGCGCTGTAATGCGGTCCCAAGGTTGGCTGCCATCGCTTCCTTCGTGAGCAAAAAAGCCGCGTTTTTCGCAATCTTTGCCATGCTTTTTAGCAGCATTGTAAACGCATTCTTTTGGGGTCAGGATGGGCATAGGTTCCATGGCATTTAGTTCAGCAACCAGTTCCATACCTGCGTCGTATTCCTTTTTATCCAAACCAAAACTGCTTTTACTCTTCTCACTTAAATAATGTAAAATAATGGTTGCGTATACTTTTGGATAAGCGCGCACAAAATTTATTTCGGCTATCATTTTTGCCTCTACCTCCGTCATGTACTTTTCGTTTTTGGCAGTATTTAGCTTGGCAAAATTTACAGCTGAAGTATCAACTTTTTTATCGTAAGCATATTCCACTTTTTTGGTCAAGCAGGTAGCGCCAAAAACAAACGAATACCCTGTTAATGTTTTGTTAGCATAAGCGCCAAAAAACAAATTATCTTCATCGTGTACGTTGTTAAACACATCGCAAACATAGCTTAATGCGTTTTTAGACAGTGAGCCCGAATTGCTACCCGAGGACATGCCACACAATGTGTTTTTGCCTTTGTAATCAGGGTTCAGATTATTATTCTCCACCTTGCTTTTTGCCATAGTAACTAAGCCTTCGTCCCACGCCATTTTAGGCATAGGTTGGGCTTTCTCCAACACAGCAATGTAGGGGGTTGAAATTTTTTCGAGTTCAGTACGGTGGGCTTTTAAAAAGGCTTTGGGGTTGGTGCGTGCCTCATTAGCCAGGTTAAAAATTTGTGCAGCTAAGGCTGTTTGCGCATGGGCGAAAGGAGTGGCTGCTAAAAAAAACAGAAGAAATGCAACGCGGATTTTCATGCTTTAGTTTTTACTGCCAACCGCGAACTGTGAACGGCAAACTAATTTGCCACTTCTTCAACCCACATGCCGTTGTCCTTAATCAGTTGGATAAGTTCGTCTACTGCAATATCAGGATGAAGGTTACGTTTTACCACTTCTTTGCCACGGTATAGGGTAATTTTATCTACCCCTGTGCCTACATAGCCAAAGTCGGCATCGGCCATCTCGCCGGGGCCGTTTACTATGCAGCCCATAATACCAATTTTAACGCCTTTTAGGTGCGATGTGCGGTTGCGTATACGTGCTGTTGTTTCTTGCAAATCGAACAAGGTGCGCCCGCATGATGGGCATGAAATATATTCAGTTTTAGAGATGCGCGTGCGCGTAGCTTGCAATATGCCAAAACCTATTTGGTTAATGGTTTTTGGTGCTGCATCGTTCTCAATAAAAACGCCATCGCCAAAACCATCTACTAACAGGCCGCCCATATCAGTTGCGGCACATAAGGTTAAATTATCGGCATCAACATTATCATAGCTGCGCTTAATGATAACCGGGGCAGTAATTCCGCGTAAACCGAGTTCAATAAAAAATCGGCGTTGCTCAGCAAGCCCATTTTCATTAGTAGTTCCCAGAATTAGTACAATGGTTTTATCATTTTTTAGTAGGGTGAAAAGTTCTTCGTTTAGGGAAGAAGAATTGACACTTATAAAATTAAGTACAGTGGATTTATTAGGTCCTGAAACAAGTTCAGGATGACCGCTGAATAAAGGGTAAGAATTAGGCACTGAAGAATCCCACACCTCCGCATCTTGCACCAAACCTAACGTTCCGGGTATTTCAAAATTGATTTTCTGCTTTCCTAAGTAAATAAAATCGCAGGCCATATCGGTCAAATTCCATTTATCTAATGGCACCGAATAGTTATAACCAACAGCAAAAAAATTAGCCGGGGTTGTTACATCGCGCTTGCTAAAATCGGCAATTACGCGCGGCACATTATGTCCGCCAATGTTAAATACTTCGGCGGTTTGTCGGCGTTCATATTCGTAGGGATTGTAAGGTAAATTTATATGTTCATGCAGTGATTCAATTGGGCTTTGATTAGCGCGTTGCGTTGAGTAACGCTCGGCCAATGCTTTGGCTACCGGTATTTCAAATTCAGGGTCTTCGGTTAACGATACACGAATGGTATCGCCCAACCCATCTTCCAACAAACTACC
This sequence comes from Flavobacteriales bacterium, assembly GCA_031412115.1. GTDB lineage: Bacteria > Bacteroidota > Bacteroidia > CAMBQF01 > CAMBQF01 > CAMBQF01. The sequence goes on along the minus strand of JANOCJ010000102.1, from coordinate 5,642 downwards.
AATGCCTACGGCCGATTTAATACGTCCGTCTTCGCCATCACCGGCTTCAGTAACACCCAAATGTAACGGGTAATTCATACCATTTTTTTGCATGGTAGCCACCAACAAACGGTACGCTTCAACAACAACTAAAGCATTGCTGGCTTTCATAGAAAGCACAATCTCGTGGTAGTTTTCATCTTCGCAAATGCGCAAAAACTCCATGGCGCTTTCTACCATACCGTGCGGTGTATCGCCATAGCGCGAGAGTATCCTATCGCTCAACGAGCCGTGGTTGGTACCAATACGCATAGCGGTACCATGCTCTTTGCAAATTTTAACCAGCGGCGTAAACCGTTCGCGAATGCGTTGCAACTCTTCATCGTACGCAGCGTTGGTATATTCAATGTGTTCAAACTTCTTTTTGTCGGCAAAGTTACCGGGGTTTACGCGCACTTTTTCTACTATGCGTGCAGCAACTTCGGCGGCATTCGGCGTAAAATGGATATCGGCCACCAACGGTGTTTCGTAGCCACGGGCGCGCAATTCGCGCTTTATATTTTCTAAATTATGGGCTTCTTTTATACTGGGCGCAGTAATACGCACCAACTCACATCCGGCCTCAATCATACGAATAGCCTGTGCTACAGTGCCTTCAGTATCCATAGTATCAGTCGTAGTCATAGACTGTACGCGGATAGGATTATTACCACCCATTAGCAAATTACCAATGCGCACCTCGCGCGTTTTGTAGCGCGAATAATGTGTTAAGCTGTTGCAGTATAAATTCATATTTTTATAATGGTCCTCTTGCCCCCTCTCCCCGTCCGAATGGATGAATCCGATTCATCCGGGCGGGCTAATGGAGAAGAGAAATTAGCTACGCTTTTAAAAGTGTTGTATGCGAGAATCAAACACGCAATAAAGTACAAAGTTGCAACCATTTTGGGGTTAAACAAAATGCCGGAGTAATCAACGCTCAACCCCAGCGATTTATTTGCTGTTTGCATTACGGCTTCCAGGTTGAGGAAATAGGCCAGGGGTATGAGTAGGAAAGATGCAATATTCCACCATAAACGCCTCTTCCCCGCCCCCTCTCCATTAAATGGAGAGGGGTGGCTTGCGCCAGCAAGACGGGGTGAGGTTAAAAATACTACTCCACTAAACACCAACGCCGCGTGTGCATAGCGCTCGTGCATGCGGGTAAGAAAAAGGAAGAAAACCAGCGAGGCTAATGCAAGGGCATTCCATACCGTAATTTTGTTTTTGTATTGAAGAAAAAGGAGGATTGAAAAGATAATCCCGACAACAATTATGGAGGGAATGAGATAAGCTGAATCAGCCGTATTTACAGGGTCGTTAAACAGATAATACCAAATATTATAGGCATTGCGGGATAGGGAGTTATAATACTCTGTTGACCGTTGGATGATAGTTAGTAGTGAGTAGTTTGTGCTGTATAAAAAAGGGAATAAAATAAGGGTTTGAAAAACGACCGCCGAAAAAAGCAGCGATACATTTTTTGGAAAAGTATAAAAGGGTGTTTCGCCTCTGTTCCATCGCATAATCCAATTTTGTGCATCGGGTTTCAACCCAACCCAAATTAAGCCTAAAAAAGGCAAAAAGAACAGCGCAAACAACTTGGTATTTAATGCCAAAACAAAGGCTGCAACTGAGTAGAAAAAATATTTTTTATCAGCCAAATAAAATGCTAGCAGTATAAAAAACACCCAAATACTATCAAACTGCCCCCAAATAATGGTGTTGTACCAAAAGGCAGGATTAAACACCAAAAGCAATGCCCATTGCAGGTTTTTTTTATGCTCTTTTAATAACTGCAACACAATAAAAATAATGCCCCAGTCAAAAATAGCAGTAGGCACTTTTAGCCAGTTAATATTGGTAGCATTAATAACATCATGCAGAAAAAATGTATATACGCTAATTATAAAAAGAATAACCGGATGGTAATTAACCTCGGGGTTGTTGTAGGCTTGTGATAAGCCATGCAGGCGAATATACTTAGCCCACGAAACCCAAAAGTATTTGTCGTAACCGCTATCGGGCAGCCAAATAATTAGGACAATAAAAAACAGGCCACATAAAAAATAATAGTGAGATGTATGGGTGAACAGGCGGCGCATTGCACCAAAAGTAGGTAAAACAAACAAGCCACCCTCAATGAATGGCACCTAAAAAAAACAAACCGGCTAACCTATAAAGGCTAACCGGTTTGTAATTATGGCCTTACTTAACTTTCGTTTTTCTGGCCAGTATTTATTTGCGTTTTTCAACGCCCCTTCTCTGCTTATAAAACATTGGGTAAGAAGAAAAAGTTCACGAGAGGTAAACTGTTTTTTGCAATCTACCTCAACTTCTTGCTCTTCAGCCTAATAGAATTTCCTATTACTATTAAATCGGAGAAAGCCATAGCCCCGGCGGCTATCATGGGGTTTAATAAGCCAACCGCTGCTATAGGTATAGCAATAACATTGTAGAAAAATGCCCAAAATAAATTCTGCTTAATAGTAAGCAACGTATGCCTTGCTATTTTATGCGCCAAGGCCAGTTGAGCCAAATTTTCTTTGTCGGACAAAACTATAGACGCTGAGCCCAACGCTGCTTGGGTAGCACCGGTAATAGATATGCCCACATGCGAGGCTGATAATGCCGGTGCATCATTTACCCCGTCGCCTACCATGGCGGTGCTTTGTTTGGCAGTAAGGGTTTTTATTATCGCTAATTTCTCAGCCGGTGTTTTTTGGGCGTAAACGGTTGTAATGCCAATGTTTTTAGCGAGTGTATTTACCCTGTTCTCCGCGTCGCCACTAAGCAAAACGGTTTCTATACCATTCTGGTTTAGCTCGTTTATTACTGCCGAAGCATCGGTTTTTATGCTGTCTTCAATGGCAATGGAGGCAATAAGGGTTTTATTTTTTAGCAGGTAGAGTTTTCCCTCACTATTTAAGCCCTTCTCCTTTAGGAGAGGGGTTTGGGGTGAGGTAACCAATATTTTTTCTGAGCCTAATTGGTAAAAATCATCGCCTATTTTGCCACTCATGCCTAAGCCTTTTTCTTCTATAATATCAACAATGGCAATAGGTTTAGCCTCTTTGCCTAATGCAGAAACAATAGACTTTGCAATGGGGTGCGATGAGTGCTTTTCCAGTTCTACAATTACGTCAATCACCTCCTGCCTATTGGCATTATTCAGCAAGTCAATATCCTTTACCTCAAAGCGGCCGTTGGTAATGGTGCCTGTTTTATCAAATACAATGGTTTTTATGTAGGCAAACTCCTCTAGCACCTTGCCGCCTTTTATAAATATGCCATTTTTAGCCGCGCGGCCTATGCCCGCCATTACCGCTGTTGGCGTGGCTAAGCCCATAGCACAGGGGCACGATATTACCAGCACTGCAATAGCTTGCATTAACGATTGTTGCATCGTAACATCAAACACAAAATAAGCCAACACAAAGGTTAGGGCCGAAATACCCACTACCACAGGCACAAATATGGCGCTTACTTTATCGCCCAAACGTTGAATGGAGGGTTTGCTGCGTTGCGCTTCCTTCACCATTTTTATAATGGCAGACACTACGGTTTGGTTGCCGACAGCCCGTGCTTGCATGCGGAGCGAACCACTGGTCAATACCGTTCCGCCTATCAAAGGGTCTTTCTTTTCCTTATCTACAGGAATACTCTCACCGGTTACAATGGATTCATCAACCGTAGCGGTGCCGTTTACTACAATACCATCGGCAGGTACACGGTCGCCGGTGTTTACTTGTAGTATGTCGCCTACAAATATTTCGCTGTTTGGCACTTCTATTAGTTTATCGGCCCCGTTTTCAAACACCACCTTGCGGGCTATGGTGTTTTGTATTTGACCCAAAGCCGTTACCGCTGTTGTGGTTTGCTTTACCGAACGATGCTCCAGCACATTGCCCAGTAATACTAAGGTGATGATGCTGGCGGCGGTTTCGAAAAACAGGTAGTTGTGCGCCAACATGTGGTTGCCGCTATATAGTATAGCACCTGCTACGCTATAGGCAAAGGCGGCGGTAAAACCGATGAATATCAACACATCCATATTGGGCACGCCCTGACGTAATGAGTTGATGGCGCTTTTGCCAAACTGCAAAAAGCCCACTATAACTACAGGCAGACTTAAACCCAGTTGCAACCATGGGTTTTGCATGAATGAATCGTGCGGAAAAACCATGTGCGACATAAGTGGCACAGTAAAAAACAGGGTGAAGAAAAACTTCTTTTCAATACCCCAACCGCTGCTATTGCCATGGTTATGGGTAGAAATAGCATCGCCTGGGGCGTTTTTTACCTTATAGCCCAACGATTCTATTTTATGTACAACGGTATCGGTACCTATGGTTTCAGATGAATTATAGCTTACTTCACCCGAAGCAAAGTCGGCGTGTACGTTAGACAAGCCTGTTTTTTCAAGCGTTTTGGTAATGCCCAGCGCACAGTTGGTGCAGGTCATTCCTTCTACTTCAAGGGTAACTAAATTATCGGGGGTATGTGTGTGGTTTTCCATAACGGTACAAAGGTAAAGCTACACTTTGCCCTGCGTTTTATACTTTATTGGGTTTGTTTTATATAATCTTGGTTATATCTTATCAATGGCCTTTCGCTTGGCTGCGCCTACATTTTTAAAAGCCGAAGGGCTTACCCCGGTTACCTTTTTAAACTGTGCCGAGAAATGGTTTACACTACTAAAGCCCAACACATCGGCAATTTCGGCCATTGTAAAGTTGTTGTATACCAATAGTTCTTTGGCTTTTTCAATGCGCAGCCTAATAAAATACTGCTCTATGCTAATGCTTTCGGTAGATGAAAAAAGGTCGCTGATGTAAGTATACTCGTAATGTATTTTATCTGCCAGATATGCTGATAATTTAATGGCGCGGGTATTTTCAATATCGGCTAAATATTCTTGCAAGGCCTTTTTTACCTTATCAATAAGTATGTTTTGCTTTTGGTCAAGTATTTCAAAACCTATAGCCGAAAGTTTATTTGCCAGCGCTGTAAGCACCGTTTCCGCAGGCATTAGCGCTACCCTAACTTCCCCTAAATCAATGCTTTGACACGAAATGGCAAGTTCATCAAACAGCTGCTTTACTGCCATAATGCACCGGTGGCAAACCATGTTTTTTATATAAATCACACTCATATTTGCACTAATATAGCAACAAGATTAACAGTGTATTGATAAAATTGTTATTTTTGCCGCCCTAATATGGTGGTTTTAGCTCAGTCGGTTAGAGCGCTTGATTGTGGTTCAAGAGGTCGCCGGTTCGAGCCCGGTATTCCACCCAAAAGTCCTGACTGTCCGTCGGGACTTTTTTGTTTGTACCATCTCCTGGCAACAAAAAAGCCCTTTGGCATAACCAAAGGGCTTTTAATATCTTAACTAAAGGTGTTACTTACCTTTTTTATCTTTTCCTTCTTCGGCCGCAGCTGGCTCAGCAGGGTTTTCCAGCTCTTTTTTGTACAGCTCGTTTAGCTTGTTTACCACATCTTTGGTAATGTCAAGCGTAGCATCGCCATACAAAATAGGGCTAATGCCGCGGGTGTATTGTAATACATATACGTGGCCGTTAACTTTGGCATAGTCTTTCAAAAAAGCTTCTACCTTGGTA
>JANOCJ010000101.1:0-12476 GCA_031412115.1 Flavobacteriales bacterium | reverse complement strand
TACGCTGCGGTTAACCAACTGGTTGCGGAATATTACCAGCTCAACCGATTTGTCAAGCCATAAATGGCTAACGTTGCTAATAACCTGTACGGCCGATTTCTCCTGCTCAATCCAGCCCGTAAGCTGGGTTTCGTAATTGCCCAATTCAGTGGCCAAAGTTGCTGTATTGCTTTCCATTGTTAAGTATAGTGGGGGTGTGTTTTTAGGGCAACGAAGGTACAAAAAAGGGGCGAGTTTATAGGGGTGAGGGGCGAGTTTTTTTGCCACTCCCTTCACAACACTAAATTCTACCTAAAAACAATTAATTTACAGCGCTTTTTGAGTGCCCAGCTTTTTCAGCATTTTGGCATGCTCCCATAGGGCTTTGCTCCATGATGGCTGCACATGGTAAGGCACATTAAACTCTTTAGCGGTTTGCTGCACTATTGGCGCCAGTTTGCGGTAATGCACATGGCATACTTTGGTAAACAAATGGTGCTCTATCTGAAAATTTAACCCCCCAATGTACCACGATAATAAGCGGTTTTTAGGGGCAAAATTGGCGGTATTTTCCATTTCGTGAATGGCCCAACTGTCTTTCATATGGCGCTTGGTTTCTTTAGTCTCTGGCGCTGCATAGCCCGAGGTTTCCATTACGTGGGCAGGTTGAAAAACGCATGATAGGAACAAGCCGGTAACAAAGTGCATTAACAAAAAGCCTAAAATTACATCGTACCAAGGCATTCCTGAGAATAAAATAGGCAATACAATGATGTAGCCATAATAGAATATTTTATACATAGTAAGGCTAAAAACGGCCTTTTTAAGCGTTGTACGTTGCTTAATTAGCAAGTCTTTGCGCTTGTAGCGAAACACCTGCACAAAGTCTTTGGCGGTCATCCAGTACAAGGTCATTATCATATAGAAAAACCATATGTATAAAAACTGGTATTTGTGAAACCAATACAGTGGCTGGCGTGGCGATAGACGCAGAAAAACTACACTGTCAATGTCTTCATCTAACCCATCAATATTGGTGTAGGTATGGTGCAATACGTTGTGCTGTATTTTCCAATTAATAGTAAAGCCGCCTACTACTTCTAAAATAGACCCTATAAAACGGTTTACTTTTTTGTTGGGAGAATAGGTGCCGTGATTAGCATCGTGCATTACCGATGTGCCAATGCCTATAAGGCCCAGCGACATGATAAACCATAAGCCGAAAAATAGCCATGGGCTTACCGAGCCAACGCCGGTAATAATTAGCACAATAGGGGCAAAATATAACGACAGCATTACAATGGTTTTAACCCACATAGCTGTATTTGCGTATGGCGAAATATTATGTGTTTCGAAGTAAGCTTTGCCGCGTGCTACTACGGTTTCTAAAAAACTGTCATGTCCTTTGGGGGCAAAACTTACAATATTTAATTTTTTTACTTTCATGATATGCAGATAGAACGTAAATTTTGCCCAATTAGTTGGCTTTTTAAAGCCTTTGTAGATTAATTAACGCTATGTTAACCTATTAACTATTTTTGCAGTGATGTACATCTTAAAAATTAAAGGTACGGCTAAAATTCCGGATTATATCCAATTGCGTGGAGACGACTTTACTTTGAAGGCCTATTTTAGGCTCGACAGGCCCGATAAATCCCTAGAGCGCATAGGCTTAGGCGATAAACAAGAGAAAATTATGGAGTTTGCGGCAACGCTTCCTTTTGGTAAAATTGAAAAGATTGATATTTAGCCCATGCAAAACGTTATAGAACTGAAAGGATTATCGGTAGCCCAAGGGCATAATATTGTTTTAAAAAACATTGATATTACCATTGCCCGTGGCGAGCTGGTATACCTTATTGGCAAAACCGGCAGCGGCAAAAGCAGCCTGATGAAAATATTGTATGGCGAGTTGCCACCCGCAAGCGGAACAGCCCATGTAGCAGGCTATGAGCTAAATGGGTTAAAGAAAAAAGATATCCCATTTCTTCGCCGCAAGTTGGGTATTGTTTTTCAGGATTTTCAATTACTTGCCGACCGCTCTGTAAACGCTAACCTGGAGTTTGTATTACGCGCCACCGGCTGGGAAAACAAGCAGGAAATTGCTACCCGCATAAACGAGGTTTTAGAGAAGATACACCTTGGCAGCAAGGGCCATAAAATGCCGCACGAACTATCGGGCGGAGAACAGCAACGCGTAGCCATAGCCCGCGCCCTGCTTAACAACCCCGATATTATATTGGCTGATGAGCCTACGGGCAACTTAGACCCTGAAACATCGGAAGAGATTGTAAAACTGTTTTTAGAGATTAAAAACTCAGGCAAAACAGTGTTAATGGCCACGCACGACTACTCGCTGTTTAAACGTTTTACAGCCCGTACCCTTAAATGCGATAACGGCATGGTGATAGATTCGCAGCTGCTGGATTAGCCCAATGGCAAACTTTATCCTCATTGGTTTTTGCATACTGGCAGGCTTTGTTTTTCGTAGGCGCAATATGGTGCCGGCCGATGCCCACAAGGCCATTAACGGATGGATAATTAATATTGCACTACCCGCAGTTTCGTTTAAATACCTGCCCACCATTGCGTGGACAAATGATTTACTGCTGCCCGCATTATCGCCCATTATATTATTTATCGGGGCAATACTTTTTACCCGCTTAATTTCCATTTGGCTAAAGCCCAACAGGGCCAATACCGGCGTGTTGCAGCTTACCTCGGGTCTTAGCAATACCTCTTTTGTGGGCTTCCCTTTAATAGTAGCTTACTTTAGCGAGAAAGAACTGAGCATTGCCATTATTGCTGACCAGGTAACGTTTTTACTCTTCTCTACCGTAGGTATATTAATAGCCGTAAAAGCCGGTGGAAATGCCAAAATATCGCTACCGCAATTACTCAAAAAAATACTGCTGTTTCCTCCCTTGGTTGGATGTGTGGCGGCATTAACCATTCCGCATTGGGTAGATGTATTGCCCCTGCAACCCTTCTTTACTATTTTAGCTACTACAGTAGCCCCTTTAGCGTTGTTTTCCATCGGCCTGCAACTATCGTTTAAAGGCTGGCAGCAAGAGGTAAAACCTATAGCTGCTGTACTTGCCTACAAGCTATTTATTGCACCCTTGCTTATACTAAGTATTGTATTGCTTTTGGGCCTAAAAGGCATTATACCGCAAATAGCCATTTTTGAAGCTGCTATGCCCGTGCTACTGTCGGTTGGCATATTAGCTGATACGTACCACGTAAACCCAAAACTAGCCAGTTTAATTATTGGGGTTAGTATTCTTTGCTCATTCATCACCACATACTTCTGGCATTGCATAATAGCATATCTTATTGCTGTTTAACAACAACAGCAGCGTATTTGATGCATTTTACCGATAAATAGCGCGACTCATTTTCCACAGCCTACAAATAATGTTATTTGTTAATTTGTTATTTATTAGTATGTTAGTAGTACTAATTGTTTAAATGCCATGCTAAAACCTTTCCTTAGTCTAGTTCTATTATGCTCCTTATTACCTGGCTTATCATTGGCGCAACTACAGCTTGATACAACCATAACGCCCACTAATTTGGCGCAACTAATTATGCCTTTTCCAAATGCTTTGGTTAGCAATGTTACCTATACTGGAATTGGCGGTAGCAAAGGTTTTTTTACAGCTACCAACAGCAATTTGGGGCTAACGGCAGGCGTTGTTTTAACCACAGGGTATGCTACAATGGCCAAAGGCCCCAATATATCAAGCAGTACCGGTGTTGACCTTGGCCCACCATCATTCCCTTCTCCCGCTCCTGACCATGATATTGACTTGGATACAATAATACAATCAGGTAATCCGGGTGTATATACTAACGATGCCACAGTATTAGAATTTGATTTTGTATCAATGGCAGATACTATAGTATTTAGTTATGTTTTTGGTTCGGAAGAATACCTTGAATTTGTAGGCTCTATAAATGATGTATTTGCAATTTTTTTAAGTGGGCCGGGCATTACCGGTAAAAAAAATATTGCTGTTGTGCCAAATTCAAGTAGCACGCCTGTGGGTGTTAATACTGTTAACGACCAATCGAACGCCCAGTATTATGTGAATAATGATAACGGCACAACTATAGAATATGATGGCTTTACAACCCCTTTAACCGCCACAGCTATTGTACAAGTAGGTTTAACGTACCATTTAAAAATAGCCATTGCCGATGCCAGCGATGGCGTTTGGGATTCGGGCGTATTTATTGGGGCAAATGCTTCATTTCTTAATTCAACTGTAGAAAATACTGCACAAACGCAACTAACATTGTACCCTAACCCGGCAACTGATTTGGCTACATTGGCTTATAATTTCACTTCGAAAGAAAAAGCCGTAGTTGCTGTTTTTGACGCTACCGGCCGCATGGTTTATACCACTGCATTACCAAGCAATAGTGGAACTACGCAATTGCCCACCGGCAATTTATCCGCAGGTATTTACCATGTAAAAGTAAGCGCAGGAAACAAAAAACCGTGGGTGCAAAAATTAGTGGTAGTAAAATAGTTTTACCATTTTATTAGGTCTGCCAACTTTTGGGCATTCTCTGTATTAGAGAAATCTTTCAGCAGCTTTTCTTCGCGCAGCGCAGTATCTACACCGTTGTATTCCTTTTTCATCAGTTGCTCCACAGCTTTACGCATATCGTTGGGCGTATCGGCTACGGTGCAAAATTGCTCTAAACCGGTGTTGACAACCATGGGCGTATTGGCAATGCAAAAGCGCCCGTTAAACAATGCTGCCAATAGTTTTAGCTTAATGCCCGTTGCCTGAAATGTAGGCAGGATATTGATGTGTGCATCACGTATTAACTGCATTATTTTTTCGGTACTCACGTGGTTATGCAACACCACATTAGGGTTTTTGGCCGCCGCCTCGCGCAGTTCTTTGCTAGGCTTATTGCCTGCAATAACCAGTTGCGTAGTACCCTTATTAAAAACACGTTCTACTAAATACATGGCTGCCTCATTATTCTCCGACACATCTAAACTACCATGGTATAAAGCAAAATTGCCTTTGCCCTGCTCGGCACTTATACTATCGTTAGGATGAAAAGCCGTTATGTTATGAACGTGCTTATAGCGCGTAGCCAAATTGGCCGCATCGTTTGGCGATATAGCTGCTATTAAATCGGCTTGCTTCAGCACCTTCTCAAAATCGCGCAGTTTGGCGGCTTCGCCTAAAAAGTACAGACGCTTAAACATGTTCTTTTCTACCTTGCCCAGGTTCTCGTAATAATCGTGCTCTATGTTGTGGGTGCGCACAATTTTAAATCGCTTTTTAAGGCGCTTATCGGCAAGGTAAAAGGTACAATGCAAGCCTTCAAACAAAATGGGGCTATCATCCTTCAACAGGTTAGCCATTAAGTCTTCAGACGTGCGGGTAACAACAATATAGGGCTTGGGGCTAAACAGGTAGCCCTTACTTACTTTGCGCGGATAGTAATATACTTTTTCGCAAATATCTTGCAGCTCTTTAGCGGCCGGGCGGCCTTGGTATTCAAAACAATGCAGGGTAATTTTTATGCCCAAATCGTGTAGGGCTTTGGCCTTGTAGTACACATCTATAACACCGCCATAGCTGGGCGGGTACGGAACATCAAACGATACAATATGCAGGTGTTTGCCTTTCACTTCTCCAAATATGCAGCTAATCTAGCAATTGCGAGTAAATATCTACCAAAACTTTCTTTTCATTTTCCCAATTCAACGCTTTGGCTGCTATGGCTGTATTGGCTTTTAGGCGGTTGTACATTGCTTCATCATCAAACAACATACAAATGCTTTTGGCAATATCTTCGGGCTTATGGCTTGGGGTAAATACGCCAATATCGTACTGCTCTATCACTTTATGCAACTCGGGCAAATTGGTAGACAGCACCGGTATGCCGGCATATATATAATCGAATATTTTGTTGGGGAGGCTATACAGGTAGTTGGTACTGTTGGGTTTATCAAGCGTTACGCCCAAATCAGCTGCTGCAGTATAACTCATTAATTGCGCACGGGGCATTTTACCCATTAATTTTACGCGCTCATTTACACCGCATTTATTAGCGATAGATTGCAGGCTGTCAAACACATCACCCCCACCAATAATAAGCAAATAATAGCCCGGTAAATACTGCATACTTTCTACCAATTCTTCGGCCCCGCGGTTAATATTTATGCCCGCGCCTTGCAGTATTATTATCTTCGTATCGGCAGGCAGGCCAAGTTGTGCGCGGCTTTTCTTTTCTATACTAAAATTAGCTTCAGGTACATTGCGCACTACTTTAAATGGTATGCCGTATTCCTTTTCATACAGCCCTGCAATAGAATGGTTTACCGTAATACAATTCGTTAGTTTAGGGATGCAAAAACGCTCAATGCTTTTCCATATTTTTTGAATACCGGGGCGGCTTTCCAGTTCGGGCACGCCGGTATAATACTCATGACTATCATACACCAGCGGTGTTTTCTTTAAGCGCGAAATAAGCACATTGGGCAGCAGCGTATCTAAATCGTTGGCCACCAATACCGCTTTGGGCTGAAAGAGCAGAAAAAAGAACAACCGCAGGTTATATTCGGCATAAAACAATGGGCCCTTGTTAAATAGCAATGTAAAGCGTTTTGATGTGTACGTTTTGGCTGAAATAGGCAGGCTATTTTTAAGTTTACGCCCTACCAGCAGTACCGTAAAGCCCATATTTACCAACAAGCGGCAAACCTTGTCTACCCTTACATCGGTAACCAAATCATTAGTAACTGAAACTATTACCCTATTTTTATTCATTAGCAGGGCAAAGATATTTGCTTTATATGTAAGAAAAAGTATGTTATTAACATATAATTTTTTATTTTTGATTCTGTCTTTTGGCTGACTGAAAAATAAATTGCGTATGAAACACTTGCTACTAAAGACCATTACATGCTTTGTTGCCTTTTTTGCCCTACCTGCCGGTTTAGGAGCCCAATTGGTTATTGACAATACCCAAACCCCGCAGCAACTGGTGCAAAATGTACTTTTAGGCACAGGTGTTACCGCTACCAACGTTACATTTACCGGTTTAAGTACCCAAATAGCAAAATTTACCGCCACCAACAGCAATTTAGGTTTAACATCGGGGGTAATTATGGTTACAGGCCCTTGTACCGAGGCTGTTGGACCCAATATATCGAGCAGTACAGGTATAGATGTTGGCCCGCCATCATTCCCAAGCCCAGCTGCCGATAGCGACCCCCAATTAGATGCAATTATACAAGTAGGCAGCCCGGGGGTTTATACCAACGATGCTGCTATACTTGAATTTGACTTTATACCCACATCTGATACCGTAAAATTCCGCTATGTGTTTGGTTCAGAAGAGTACCCTGAATTTGTGGGCTCTATTAACGACGTTTTTGCATTCTTTTTAAATGGCCCCGGCTATGCCAATACCAATATTGCATTAATCCCGGGTACGTCTACCCCAATATCTATTGCAACGGTAAACAACATTGACAACTCGCAATACTATATTGATAATGAGTTTGGTACTACTATTGAATTTGATGGATTTACCACTACCCTAACAGCTATAGCAGCCGTACAATGCGGCCAATCGTACCATATTAAACTAGCCATTGCCGATGCTTCGGATGGTGTTTGGGACTCAGGCGTTTTTCTTGAAGCAGGTTCATTTAGCAGCGCAGGTACGGTGCAAATTTTGCCCGACGTATCGTACAGCACTACTAACGACACAACGATGTTTGAAGGCTGCGGCGATGCCACCATATACTTTGTGCGCCAAAGCAACGACCTTAGCCAGCCTTTAACTATAGATTTTAATTTGGCCGGTACTGCTACCAACGGGGTTGATTATAGCAACATAGCTACTCAGGTTGTTATACCCGCTAATGATACTGCCACATCAATAACCATAAACCCTTTGGCTGACGGCATACCCGAAGGTATTGAAACCATTACATTTTCTGTTACCAACACGGTTTGTACCACCTCATCAACCAGTACGGTTACTATTTACCTGAATGATGTAAACCCATTGGTTGTTGACTTAGGTCCTGACCAATCGGCGGCTTGCAATGGCGGTGGCAACGTAACCCTGGTAGCTAATATAACCGGCGGCGCCAGCCCTATTGATTATTTGTGGGCACCCACGGGCGAAATTACCCCAACAATATTGGTATTGCCAACGCAAACCACCACCTATACGGTTACCGCCAGCGATTTTTGCGGCAATACTGATACTGACAGCGTTGACGTAATTGTGGAACCCTTACAACCACTTATACTAACGGTAAGTAACGATACCCTTATTTGCCAAAACGATGTTGTAACCATATTTGCTGATGTACAAGGTAGCCTTAGCTCTAATGCTCTTAGCTGGAACAATAGCGTAACAGCCTCTTCACAGCAGGTGTCGCCAATGGTAACAACTACCTACGTGGTAAGCGTTACCGATGTGTGCAACCAAACAATTTCAGACAGTGTAACTGTTAACGTAAGCTCAAATAATGCTGATTTTACCTGGTTGTTTATAGATAACAATACTGTACAGTTTACCAACCAGTCGGTTGGGTATGAGAATTTAGTTTGGTGGGATTTTGGCGACCAATCAACGCCTTCAAATACCTTCTCTCCGCTACACGACTATACCGGCGACGGAACTTATATTGTAACCCTAGTTGTAGAAAATTTTGCCGGTTGTTTGGATACCGTTCAATACAGCATTGTTGTAAAGCCCGAATTTTACATCTACATACCCAACGCCTTTTCGCCTAACAATGATGGCACTAACGATACCTTTAATGCCAAAGGCACCGGTTTTGATGTGTATACTATGCGCATATTTAACCGTTGGGGCAACCTTATATTTGAAACCAGCAGTTTGGCTGTAGGTTGGGATGGGCGCGGTACTAATGGCAAATTAGTAGCCACCGACATTTACGTATACGAAGTTGCTGTTAAAATAAAAGATGGGCAAGAGCCGCTAACCTACCGCGGCAAAGTTTCTATGCTACGCTAGTCGTATTTGTACTTATTAAACCATTTATCGCAAAACGTAAAGCTTAGGCTTAGGCGTACAAAATCTTCGCGCACCAAATTGTTTTGCGTAGTGCCGCGGCGGCCATATTCAGCCGAAATGTTAACCGATGAAAACGGTACTTTAAATACACGGGCATATAAGCCTACAGGGTTTAGCAAAAAGCCAACACCGGCGCTTACGCCCCACTCGTTTATAGCGGTATTATTAAGGTTTAAGTATGAACGCCCGTAGCGGCCACCAATGCGGTAAGCTGTGCGGCGCAATGATATCTTTTTGCCCTCAGGGTCGGGCGTAATTTGTGCGCCTACTGATGCCTGGTAGCTGTTAGCTAAGTAATCATCAGGCTGGCCAAAATTACGGTAGCTATTCCAATCGGTATAGCGCAAATCGGCTCCAATTTGCCAAACGTTTTTGTGGCGTAATGAAAAGCCTATACCATAAGATGCCGGAAGCGTTATAGTGCCTTTTTTCTGTTGCTGGTTCACCAATGTATCAATGGTTACATCAACGCCTTCGGTAGTGGTTATAAACGAGGTAACAAACAATTTTTCTTTAGCAGCCAACTCATTGCCCAAGCTATAGGTAGCACCCAAGGTTAGCACATTTTCTTTTTTAAGCTTTAAAATGTACTGCAAGCCAATATTAATGCCTAACCCATCAACACGGGTTGAACGTACTTGGCGGGTATTAAAGGCCAACATCGTATCCGGAAAAACAGCGGTAGACTGGTTATCTAAACTACCAAAAAGGTAAGAAAGGTTAACACCTAATGACAAACGGCTATGCTCAGGCATAGTGTCGCGCATAATGCGCCTTAGCGTGCGGTTGCTAATGGTATCTATATCAAACTTAGCCCTGTTTACCAGTCCGCGGTAAAGGGTAATGCCATTGCCAAACACTATGCGGCTTATGCCGCCCGAGCCTTGGTATTTTACATTATAATCGCTAAAGCCGGGCAGCGATTTAGTTTCAGAAAAGTTGTAGCCCGAGCTTGAAAACGGCAGAAAACCAATATTCATTGCCCAATGCTTTTGCTTTATAGGGAAACTGATAAAAAAGTGCGACAGGTTGATGGCATTATTATTTGCCGATGCATTAGCATCTGATATTTTGCTAAACATAGCGCGGCCACCAATATCAAACACGGTGTATTTGCCAATAGCGGTGTATGATGCCGGATTGTCGAAGTTGATATAAGTAGAATCGCTTGAGCCGATAGAAGTACCACCCATACCCATGTAGCGCGCCATGCTATTGTATTGCAAGTCGCCAATGCCAAAACGCGAGTATGGCGATGTGGTATTGTTTTGGCCCTTTAACGCTGAAAACAAACCCGGCACCGCAATGGCAAGAAGAAGTAAAAGGCGCACAAATTTATTTTTCATTGTAGTTGTGTATTGTTTTTAAGCCCCACAGTACCAAATTTGGGTGTGCAAAGATGCGGTTTTTTAGTGCATGTTCAAACCTAACGGCATTTCCGCCCGTAAGAATAACCTGCAAACCCTTATATTTAGCGGCATACGCGTCTATAAAGCCGTCCATTTCAAAAGCCATACCGTTTATAACGCCACTTAAAATAGAATATTTTGTATCGGTACCAATTAGTTTGCCACCTTCCTCATACTCAACCAAAGGCAGTTTGGCAGTAAAATGGTTTAAGGCGCTAAAGCGCATATCAAGGCCGGGGCTAATGGCACCGCCCAAATACTCGCCTTTGGCAGAAATAAAATTGTAGGTAATGCACGTGCCCGAATCTATAACCAAAACGTTTTTGCCTTTATTTAGGTCAAAAGCACCAACAGCACCGGCCAAACGGTCGTAGCCCAGAGTTTTAGGCGTATCATATTTATTGGTAATAGGCAGCGGGGTATTGTGGTTAAAAACGGCAATTTTTAAATGCTGCTCCAGCAGGCCCTTAAGGGCGTCAATATCCTCGCTTACCGAGCAAATAATACAACGGTTTAGCTTGGGGTATTTCTTAAAAATATCTTCAAATTTTTTGTAAGCCAGCTTGGGCAGGGCAAAATATTCCAACGGTTCATCGCCGTTAAAAACAGCAATTTTAATTTTGGTGTTGCCTATGTCTATTACCAGTTGCATATATATGGCGCGAAGATAGCGAATTAGCTTATAGCTGATAGCGTATAGCTTGTAGGGTTTTCTATTTAATTTAACTGGCAACCGGGAACTGAGAACTGGCAACTAAATATTACCTTTACAACATGGTTTTATTTCTGCTTTTAGCCCTGTGGATTTTTATGATTACTATGGGCGTGCTGTTGGTTATGTTTATAGTGCAAATGCTGGTTGATGCGGCGCAACACCAGTTTCCTAACAGTAATGAAAAAACAGTGTGGTTGGCTGTTATTGCCCTAACCTTTGGCATTGGCGCTGCAGCGTATTATTTGTCGGTGCGCAAAAAGGCCTAACCCTATGCCTAAAGCCAAGCAAAGTGCCGGCATTTTGCTGTACAGCATAGCTAATGGTGTGTTAAAATTTTTTTTAGTACATCCCGGTGGGCCATTTTTTGCAAGAAAAGATGCCGGAGCATGGACAATTCCCAAAGGCGAATTTGAGGATGAGGAAAAGCCACTGGATGCTGCTTTACGCGAGTTTAACGAAGAAGTTGGGATTGATTTAACTCCCGAAACCATTCATCAATTAACCCCAATAAAGCAAAAAAGCGGCAAGGTTGTGCATGCCTGGGCGATAAAAAGTGAGTATATCCACATTACCATAAACAGTAATTTATTTACCATAGAATGGCCACCCAAAACGGGTAAAATGCAGAATTTTCCGGAGGTAGATAAAGGAGAATGGTTTACTTATGAGGAAGCCGTTATCAAAATTAACCCCGCACAAATAGGGTTGTTAGATGAGTTGGTTACGCTTACTTCTCGTCCTTAACGTTAGTATCCCTAACAATATATAAAGGCCTGTTTCGCACGTTTGAACTGATGCGGCCAACATACTCGCCAATAATGCCAATGCCTATAAGCTGTATGCCGCCAATAAAAAGTATGCTTATCATTTGCGATGTCCAGCCGGGTTGGGTATTTTTAAAAAATATCCACGAAACCAGGGCGTAAATAATTAACAAAAATGCAATACCCGATACCCCAAAGCCCGCCAGTGTAGCAAAGCGTAAAGGGAAATTAGAAAAGCCCGTAAGGCCATCCAGCGCAAGGCGCATCATTTTTTTAAAGGTATAACCGGTTTCGCCGGCGTTGCGCTCGTCGCGGTCATATTCAACAGCAATTTGGTTAAAGCCAATCCACGCTATTTGGCCCCGCAGGTATTTTTGCTGCTCGGGCATTTCTTTCAAAATATCAACAATTACGCGGTCTATCAGCCTAAAGTCGCCCGTATCAACCGGTATGTTTACCGATGTAATGCGCGCCAATATGCGATAAAACATTTTGGCAGTAAATTTTTTA
>JANOCJ010000100.1:0-3192 GCA_031412115.1 Flavobacteriales bacterium | reverse complement strand
GGTGCAGGGCAATCGGTACCTGCCTTGTAGGTAGATGCATACAGTACTTGCTTATTGCCTGGCATAAAAAACGAGCAGGTCGTACGGCCTGTACCGGTGCTAATACGCTGAGGCTTAGTGGTACTATCAGTCAAAGGTTTTTTAAGGTCATACATAAAAATTTGGTCGCACTGGTTACCCCAAACCGCGTAGTCGCTTTGAAAGCTCAGCTTCTTACCATCAAAGCTAAAATACGCCTCGGCGTTGTTGCCGCCAAAGGTTAACTGCTTAATATTTTTTAAATGCTTTTCGGTAGTTTGGCCTTGTGTAGCAAGGGTTACAAACGTTACTACCAGTAAAGAGAATATCTTTTTCATAGGCGCAAAGGTAATTGTAAATAGGTTGTGGCGATACCGTTTAACGGAGCGCAAATACCGTATTAGGGATAATTAAAAGTCGGGTTTTAGGAGGCGTTCAATTAGCTGCACCACTTGAAACTCCTCAAATTCAGCCTGTTTGGGATATATTTCTTTAAACTGCCAGCCATTATAATCAGGGTAGAAGAACACAGAGTACTGGCTACTACTATACAAAGGCCACGGCTTTTTAAGCGCCCTAAGTTGCTCACTTTGTTCAGTATAGGCATCCAACCGTTTCTTTTTTTCGGGGGTAGAATCATCGTATACATACTGCCCTTTGCCCAATGGGTGCGGCTTTTCGAGTTCGGCTATGTTGTATTTTAGGTACAATTCCTTTATTTCCGCATCAAGGCTGTCGTCATAGGCAAGTACCTTATCCAGCTTTGCCTTGTCCCACTTGGGTTCCAGCTTCATGGTAAGGTGCAGGCTAATGGTTTTACCCTCCTGCTTTGCCCGTTCCTGTAAGCTTTCGCCTTGGGTAAGGTCCATGTTTATTTTGTTGACATCAAGCTGCTTTACACTATCTATGCGGCTTATAAAGAGGAACAGTGTGGGTATTTCATCCTCTCCC
The DNA here is from genome assembly GCA_031412115.1 of Flavobacteriales bacterium. Classification (GTDB taxonomy): domain Bacteria; phylum Bacteroidota; class Bacteroidia; order CAMBQF01; family CAMBQF01; genus CAMBQF01. Next base: position 2,223 of record JANOCJ010000100.1, on the reverse strand, counting down.
CACGGTTGTATCTGGGCTTCCATTTCCCAGCCTTTAGGCAGGCTGTCGCGCAATTGGTTTAGGCGGGCATCGCCGGTGGTTTGGGCCGATGCGCTACAAACCAATAATATCAAGCCAATCAGCGTATGTATAAGGTTGAATTTCTTCATGATTTACCGTAAAGATAAACTGTAGTGCAACACCACAGCAATATGACCCCACAACCTGCTAAACTCATGCCAACAACAGCTTAAACTTAACCCCTCAAAACGAGTTTTGGCAAAATTAAGTGCATTTTTAACGTTCATTTTTTGACAAAAAACTGCAATTTTTGATCAAAAACATGAAATTTTGTGTCAAAAAGCGCCCTAAAATAAAAGTTGAAATTTTAGCTGAGTAGAAATTTTTCAACGTTGAAAATTATCCGTGGGAGGAAAAACAAATTTTTACGCGCCTATCACCCTAAACACAGAAAAACACAAATTTACTAATGTCTGATAAATGTCTAATAACACATAAAACAGAGTTATGAAAAAAGAAGAAATAAATATAGAAGCCTTAACTATTCCAACAGGAGGCCGTTTAGCTAATGATGTAATAGATGAAAAATACGGACATATCACAAAGGCTATAAACGATGATGTGGATAAGTTGGAGAATGATATAAATAATCTCATCATAGCATTTAATGAGAAGTGGAAGCTAACCCCGCCTACTGGCAAATACTTTGTTGAACACCCCGCCAAAAGAATACAGGAGCGAAAACCTTTTGTAGAAAATAAATTTCCTGTGAAGATTCCTAGAGGCATTACATACCCAGTGTTTTAATAAAGCCTTGTCCAAGTTAACCCCATATCTCTTAGGTCTCTCCTTCTTCCCTCCTTGTCAAATACACAATAAACATTGTAGTCATTTTCTCCTCCAAGTTCATTGTGTATTTCAAGATGATACACGAAGCACTTATCCCCTGTCAGGCTGTCCACCCACCAATGCCCAGCATATACCCTTTCCCTATCTTTTAATGTCTTTTCTGCTTGTTCCTCTGTCATAATTATTCTTCAAATAAATCCGAAGTTTTAACTTCTAGTGCTTTTGCCAGTAAGAACATTATGTTCATGGTAATATTTATTTCTCCCTTTTCAATACGTTGAATTGTACGCTTGCTTACCTCACAATCAAAAGCAAGCGCCTCTTGGGTAAGCTCCTTCATCTTCCTGAACTTCTTTACCTGCTTACCAAAATTCTTAAAGTCTGTTTCGTTACCATTTTCCACCCTCCGAAAATCATTAATCTAAAAAAGATATAGGCGACATCAGGTGTCGCTTATTTTATATATTTGCATCGGTCAAATACAAACAGTTCTAAACTTAACAACATGAAAACAAAAACATTACGTGCTTTTGCATTAGCATTCTTTATGCTAGTGTTACTTAATTCCTGCTCTAACAGGATGCTGGATTTTACGATTGTCAGTTCTAAAAATGTAACTATGAATGTCAAATCTGATGCTCCTAGAACATCTGCTACTGCTGGTAGTATAAAATCTGCTGTGGATAAAGCGATAGAAAAAGCAGGGCCGGGTTACGATGCCTTAATTGATGGTGTTATCTATGAGAAATGGACTTATTGCATACTGTTTAATATCATCCGATACAAAGTAGAAGGAACGCCTATAAAAACGAAAGAAATAAAGCCTGTATCAGCAAACTAAACCATAAACAACAAACCACATGAAAACTTTACGAACGTTATCATTAGCCATTATCGCCCTGATGGGCATAGTAATTATGCCATCATGTAAGACAGAAGGCTGTACCAACCCCAATGCCGAAAACTACGATGCGGAGGCAGACAAAGACTGTGGCTGTTGCCAATACAGTGCAAGTGTTGTATTTTGGTACAATCAAAGTGCTGCTGAGTATCTAATGGATGACGATGCAACCTCCCTTACTTTTTATATTAACGGCCAGATTGTAGGCTCTACGGGAACAAACGTCTATTGGCCTAGCGCACTGTCTTGTGGCTCTAACGGCAGTATAACAGTTGAAAAAGATTTGGGTGAAGAAACTAGCAAAACCTATTCCTATGCTGTAAAAGACCAAACGGGGTTTACCTATTGGAATGGCAATATAACATTTGAGGCGGGTACGTGCATTTCTCAGCAGCTATCAATATAGTATGAGTGTAACGGATAAATTTGATAACCTCCTCAATAATCAAGATGAGGAGGTTATATTTGATATT
>JANOCJ010000099.1:0-4059 GCA_031412115.1 Flavobacteriales bacterium | reverse complement strand
GCTTTTTTGAAGTTTTTAACGTAGCCTTTTTCAACTGCAAACGGTACATCTTCAGCAGCTTCAAAAGAAGGAACTGAAAGAAGTTCGCCGGCAACTGCCATAGCAGGGCCCATTAGGTCTAACTGGCCTTTCATGGCTTTTTTAAACATCATGTCTACAATTAACATGCGGTTAATTTCGTTAGTGCCTTCAAAAATGCGGTTAATACGGGCATCGCGGTAAGCACGGTCCATAGGCGCTTCGGCCGAGTAACCCATACCACCATAAATTTGAACACCCTCATCTACTACATAATCCAACACTTCCGAGCCATATACTTTCATAATGGCGCACTCAATAGCGTATTGTTCTACACCTTTAAGTTCGGCAGTTTGTTGGTCCATACCCTCGGCAACCAATGCTTCAACGGCATCGTCAATGTTTTGGCCTGCACGGTAAGTAGCACTTTCAGCAGCAAAGGTGCGGATAACCTGCTCGGCAAGTTTATAGCGGATAGCACCGTATTTAGAAATAGAACGGCCAAATTGCTCGCGTTCGTTAGCGTAGTTTACAGCTTGGCTAATGCAGCCTTTGCTACCACCAACTGCCGCAGCGCCTAATTTAATACGGCCAATATTTAAAATGTTTACAGCTATTTTAAAGCCGTTTTCGCGGGTAGATAAAAGGTTTTCAACCGGCACTTCGCAGTTGCCAAAAAACACCTGGCGGGTTGATGAGCCTTTAATACCCATCTTTTTCTCTTCTTCGTTTAAAGTAATGCCACCAAAGCCTTTTTCTACGATGAAAGCAGATAGGTTTTTGTCGTCATCAATTTTAGCAAATACAATAAATACATCAGCAAAGCCTGAATTGGTAATCCACATTTTTTGGCCGTTAATGATGTACTTAGTACCATCGGCGTTTAATGTAGCTTTTGTTTTACCAGAGTTTGCGTCCGACCCTGAGCTAGGCTCAGTTAAGCAATAGCAAGCTTTCCACTCGCCGGTTGCCAATTTAGGAAGGTATTTAGCTTTTTGCTCGGCATTGCCATAATATACAATAGGCAAGGTGCCAATGCCTGTGTGGGCAGAAAAGCCTACAGCAAACGCATGGCCTGCACCGGTAACCTCGGTTAATAATAAACCGGTGTTAAAGTCTTTACCATATCCACCGTATTCCTCGGGGATAGAAACGGCCAAAAGGCCTAGTTCGCCGGCTTTGTCAATCAAAGATGGCATTAACTCAGGCTCTTTCATCGAGTCGATACGGTCAAGTATCGGCCAAATTTCTGCCTTTAAAAAATCGGTACACGACTGGGCAATCATCAATTGCTCCTCATTCCATTGCTCCGGAATAAAGATATCGGCTGCTTCAGTTTCGCGGATGATGAACTCACCACCTTTAATTGCATTTTTAACTACAGTTTCCATTTTAAAGTTCTTTTAGATAATTACAAATTTAAAAAATAATGTTATGCTTGCATAACAAATTATTAAAATTATTTTGCTGATTTTCAGACAATTGAAAATTTTTAAACCAAAACGGGAAGAAAAAAGGTATGCAAGCCTACTTTTTTTAGGGCTTACTTGCGGGCTTAGTTTCGGGGCTTGCCAGCGGCTTGGTTGTAGGGGTGGTAGGGTAGGTGGTATTTATTGCCTCGCCATTTTTATATTCAATGGTTTTTTTTAGCAACCCTTTTGACGAATAAAATTTCCAAGGGCCATTCATTTTACCGTTTACGTAGGCACCGGAGCAGCGCACCTCGCCGGTGGTGCTGTAGTAATACGTCCACATGCCGGTTTTGCGGCCATAGTCAAAGCTGCCCTCCATTTGCACCTGCCCGTTAAAAAAGTTGGCAACGTATTCGCCATCGCGTTTGCCGTCAAAATAGTTGGCGTTTACGCGTATAGTGCCTATGGTAGCAAAGTACCATACACACTGGCCGTGCATTTTATTGTCTTTGTAATTAATCTCGTTAAGTAACAATTGGCTGCCCGAATAAAACTTCCACAACCCCTGGCGGTGGCGAGACATGTCCATACAGTTCATGTGCTTATCGCGGCGGGGCTGCCCTTTAGGCGGTACACAATAATAGTCGCCTGGCGTTTGGGCAAACGCAGCAACCGAAGCCATCATAGTGGCTATTATTATATATGTATGACCGAAACGGCGCATTAACTGTTTGGTACTGTTTTAGCAACAGATAGATACGGATAAAAAGGACGTAATGTTATGATTTTTTTTCGAAATATCAAAATAGCACCACTTAGTCAATTTATTTACAATGACTTATGTGAAAATTGCCAACGATGTTTTTTCTTTGGATTGAGTATGCTATCGGGCGGGGTGCCGGTTGTTTGGGGTGGCTTTCCGTCAATCCTATTTGATATTGACCATACTATTTTATTGTCATCGAATCCTATTGTCTGCAGTAAAAATCCATAGTAAGAATAGAATTTCCAAACCCCTTCATACTGGTCTTTATCGTTTAAGCAATTAAGGTGCTTTTCATTTCTTGGTGCATGGTCGGGCTTTTTGCATTTGCAGCACCTATCCTGCGCCTTGGCAGTAAAGCAAAATAGTAAAGTGCATAGTATTAATAGTGTGCGAACCATATGGCAAGATAGTAATTGTTTTTTTAACTCTCCCCCTGCTAAGGGGGAGTATCCCGCCAACGGCGGGAGGAGGGGGTGGGCGATAGCACCGGAAAGCGTTTGCATGTGGCCACCTCCCCTTTCTTCTGTTCCACAAAGTGGAACAGAATTCATTCCCCTCCTTAGCAGGAGGGGAGTTTAAAAATATTCCCCAAAAACAAAAAGCCCCTGCATTGCTGCAAGGGCTTTTTCCTAATTATTTACGTTGGAGATAATCAGCTCTTCGTTTTGCGTTGCAAAACTTGTAGTCCTGCTTTCGCAGGGATGACTCCGATCTTCTTTTCTGGGAACTGTCAACCAGGAACCGGCAACTAGTTCAACAACTCAAACACGCCGGTAGCGCCTTGGCCTGTGCCTACGCACATAGTAACTACGCCGTATTTGCTTTTGCGGCGGCGCATCTCGTTAAACAATTGTACCGATAGTTTGGCACCTGTACAACCCAGTGGGTGGCCAAGGGCAATAGCACCACCGTTTACGTTTACTTTGCTTTGGTCAATACCAAGGGTGCGCAGTATAGCAAGCGATTGCGATGCAAAGGCTTCGTTAAGCTCAAACAAGTCAATATCATCTTGTTTTAAGCCTGCTTGTGCCAATGCTTTTGGTATAGATTCGATAGGGCCTATGCCCATAATGCGTGGCGGAACACCTGCAACGGCGTACGATACCAAGCGGGCAATAGGCTCTAGGTTAAGTTCTTTAACCATAGCTTCAGACATTAGCATTACAAAGGCTGCGCCGTCTGATGTTTGCGATGAGTTACCGGCTGTAACCGAACCCCCTTGGGCAAATACGGCAGGTAATTTTGCCAAACGCTCCTTGGTAGTGTCGGTACGTGGACCCTCGTCAGTATCAACTATATAGCTGCGGGTTTTCTTTTTCTCTTTTTCATCCAGGTAAATTTCTTCTACTGTAACAGGAAGAATTTCATCTTTAAAATAACCATTTTTAATAGCGTTGATGGCCTTTTGGTGCGAGTTAAAAGCAAACTCGTCTTGGTCTTCGCGGCTTATTTTATATTCGTTGGCAACAGCTTCGGCCGTTAGGCCCATGCCCCAAAAATAGTCGGCGTGGGTTTTGGCTACTTCGTAGTTAGGAACTACGCGCCAGCCGCCAAATGGTATGGGCGACATGCTTTCGGCACCGCCTGCAATAATGCAGTTGGCCATACCGGCTTTAATTTTAGCTACGCCAAGGGCTATACTCTCTAAGCCCGATGCGCAGTAGCGGTTTACGGTTACACCCGGTACCTTGTCGGTATTTAGGCCCATAAGCGATACCATACGGCCAATGTTAAGGCCTTGTTCGGCCTCGGGCGTGGCGTTGCCTACAATAACGTCGTCAATACGCTCTTTATCCAAATTTGGGAATTGAGCTACTAAGTGGCTTACCACATCGGCAGCCAAATCGTCGGGGCGGGTAAAAC
>JANOCJ010000098.1:0-9702 GCA_031412115.1 Flavobacteriales bacterium | reverse complement strand
AATAAAACCGGCAACCGCGAGCAGGAAATTTCAACCATATCGCGTAACTTAAAGACCATTGCTAAAGAACTGAATATCCCTATTATAGCACTGTCGCAGCTTAGCCGTGCGGTTGAAACGCGTGGGGGTTCTAAAAAGCCTATGCTTAGTGACTTACGTGAGTCTGGCGCTATTGAGCAAGATGCCGATATGGTATGCTTTATTTACCGCCCCGATTACTATGGTTTGGATGTTACTGAAGACGGACAACCAATACCACCAGGCTATACAGAGATTATTATTGCCAAACACCGTAACGGTGCGTTGGATACTATACCATTGAAATTCGTTGCTAAACAGTCTAAGTTTATGGACTTGAACGCCAGCGAGTTTGGTGGCCCCGGCCTTAGTGGCGGCATACCTGCCGACAACTTTGCAAGCCCTGGCTTTGGCCCTAATACAGGGTTTGATGGGCAACCGGCTATTATACGCCAATCTAAAATGAATGAAGGAACTGAACCTCCATTTAGCAGCCCATCTGACGAAGCACCGTTTTAACAGGAAATAGCATAAAACTAAAAATCCCCTTTACAATTGGTATAGGGGATTTTTTTATGTTGTAAACTAAAGTTTAGCGGTTAGCTACACAGCGTAAGCTTTTGCCGGGAAAGCGTGCGCCCTCGCCCAAAAGCTCTTCAATGCGCAATAGTTGGTTGTATTTAGCAATCCTGTCTGAACGCGATGCAGAGCCGGTTTTAATCTGGCCGCAGGCTAAGCCTACTGCAAGGTCAGCAATAGTAACGTCTTCCGTTTCGCCGCTGCGGTGGCTCATTACCGATGTGTAGGCATTGTTCTTAGCCAGTTCAATGGCTTGTACCGTTTCTGTAAGCGTGCCAATTTGGTTTACTTTAACTAAAATAGAGTTGGCGGTAGCATTGTCAATGCCGCGTTGCAGGCGTTTGGTGTTGGTTACAAAAAGGTCGTCGCCAACTAATTGTACTTTGCTACCAAGCTTTGCAGTTAGCTGTTTCCAGCCGTCCCAATCGTCTTCAAACAAGCCATCTTCAATAGATACTATAGGGTATTTTTTAGCCCAATCGGCCCAAAAATCAACCATTTGCGATGATGTTAATTTATCGCCGGTTGATTTTTTAAAGTGGTATACTTTTTCCTCCTCGTTGTAAAACTCCGATGCTGCGGCATCCATAGCAATAAAAATATCTTCGCCGGGGCGGTAGCCTGCTTTTTCAATGGCTTCCAGCACGGTTTGCAAAGCCTCTTCGTTGCTCTTTAGGTTAGGAGCAAAGCCGCCTTCATCACCTACGTTGGTTGATAGGCCTTTGGCTTTTAACACCGCTTTTAAGTGGTGAAACACCTCAGTGCCCATGCGTAGCGCCTCGCTAAAGTTTGCAGCACCTGCGGGCATAATCATAAATTCCTGAAAATCGATACCATTATCCGCATGCGAACCACCGTTAAGTATGTTCATCATAGGCAATGGCAACAGGGTAGAGTTTACCCCGCCAATGTAGCGGAATAAAGGCATGCTAGCCTCGTTGGCTGCGGCTTTGGCGCAAGCCAGCGATACACCTAATATGGCGTTAGCACCTAAGTTCGATTTATTTTCGGTGCCATCCAGTTCAATCATCATCTTGTCAATAATCCCCTGGTCGAAGATGTATTGGCCCTGAAGCTCCTGGTTTAACGTAGTGTTTACGTTATTTACTGCGTTTAAAACGCTTTTACCCAAGTAGTTTTTTTTGTCGCCATCGCGTAGCTCCATAGCCTCGTGTGCGCCGGTTGATGCGCCCGATGGAACAGCAGCACGGCCTAAAGCACCGCCGGTGGTTAATACATCAACTTCAATGGTTGGGTTGCCGCGAGAGTCAAGGATTTGACGGGCTGCAATACTAGCTATAGCACTCATTTATGGGATGTTGAATTTTGGTGCGAAGATAAAACTTTTAACGGTTTTTACCCCCAGTTATTGCATGACAAAAATCTTTTTTGCCCCAATAAAAAAGCCCCGACTATACTGTCAGGGCTTCTTTTTTATAATCTGATATTTTTAGTTACGCCAACTGCGAATTAATTCCCCATTAACGACACAAAATCGTCAAACAGGTACTTAGAGTCGTGCGGGCCGGGGCTTGCCTCGGGGTGGTATTGCACCGAGAATGCCTTTTTATCCTTTATACGGATGCCCTCAATGGTATCATCATTCAGGTTGATGTGCGTAACCTCAATATTGTCGGCCTTGGCAATCTCATCAGCATTAACAGAAAAGCCGTGGTTTTGGCTGGTAACCTCGCATTTGCCGGTTATCAGATTTTTTACCGCGTGGTTTATGCCGCGGTGACCGCTATGCATTTTATAGGTGCTTATGCCGGCGGCTTGCGCCAATATTTGGTGGCCTAAGCAAATGCCAAACGTAGGTACGTTAGCGTCAATAATCTTTTTTACTTCGTTTACAGCGCCGGTAAGTGTAGCAGGGTCGCCAGGGCCGTTAGATAGCATAAAACCGTTGGGTTTCCATTGCATCATATCCTCAAACGTTGCGTTGTAAGGAAAAACCTTAACCAAACAACCGCGCGAGGTAAGCGAGTTTACAATATTCTGTTTTGCGCCGTAATCAACCAAAGCCACACGGTATTTAGCGCTTTCGTCGCCTTCTACATACGCCTCTTTGGTAGATACTTTTGATGATAGCTCCAAGCCCTCCATAGAAGGTACTTGGGCCAGCTTTTGCTTTAGCACTTCTATGTCCAATATCTCTGATGATATAATGGCATTCATAGCGCCTTTGCTGCGTATATGCGATACCAATGCGCGGGTATCAACATCGCAAATGCCCACTACCATTTCACCTTCAAAATAGTTCTCTAAATTACCGCTACCCAGCTTGCGAGAGTAGTCGAGCGAGAATTTTTTGCAAACCAAGCCGGCAATTTTAATGCTCTTGCTTTCTACCTCGCTATCAGCAACGCCATAGTTACCAATATGCACGCTGGCGGTAACCATAATTTGCCCGAAGTAGGAGGGGTCAGTAAAAATTTCCTGGTAGCCGGTCATGCCGGTGTTAAAACAAATTTCGCCGGTTGCTGTTCCTATCTTCCCGGCAGCTTTGCCATGGTAAACAGTGCCATCGTCGAGTAAAAGAATTGCGTTGGTGGGGGTGTGGGATTGGTTCATACTCGAAGCGCAAAGGTAATTCGTAAAAGGGTACTTTTTACCATTAGTTATTAAGAATTTTAATCGTTGATAAGTGGCCTCACCCCCTCAATCCCCCTCTACTAAAAGAGAGGGGAAGGATTTGGAAGCTAAACTAAGAACTCGCAACTCGGAACTGGCAACTAAATACTAACTTTGCACCTCTTTTTACTATCTATGATAAACGAAATTTTAGCCCAACTGGGCATCGCATCGCAAAATTCAGGCACATCAACCGGCGCTAACTGGTTAAGCGGCACAGGCAAACAAATAGTATCGTATTCTCCGGTTGACGGGCAATCTATCGCTACGGTAGAAGAAACCTCTGTTGAGGGCTACGAAACCGTTGTGCGCACCGCGCAAAAAGCTTTTGCTGAATGGCGCACCTGGCCAGCCCCTAAGCGTGGCGAGGTTGTACGCCAAATAGGCGATGAACTGCGTAAATACAAAGAGCCGCTGGGCAAATTAGTATCATACGAAATGGGCAAAAGCCTGCAAGAAGGCTACGGCGAAGTGCAGGAGATGATTGATATATGCGATTTGGCCGTGGGCCAGTCGCGCCAACTTTTTGGACAAACAATGCATTCGGAACGCCCTAACCACCGCATGTATGAGCAATGGCACCCGCTGGGTACTGTGGCTATTATTACGGCGTTTAACTTCCCGGTTGCCGTTTGGGCATGGAACGCTATGCTGGCATGGGTGTGTGGCGATGTTTGCATTTGGAAACCATCAGAAAAAACCCCTATTACGGCATTGGCTTGCCAACATATTATTAAAGGCGTGTTGGAGCGCAACGGTGTGCCTGAAGGTGTTTCGGGCATAGTAGTTGGCGGTGCCGAATTAGGCGTGCGCATTGCGGCCGATAGCCGTATCCCATTAATATCAGCAACAGGCTCAACCCGCATGGGTAAAGCGGTTGCGCAAACTGTAGGTTCTCGCTTAGGTAAAACTTTGTTGGAACTGGGCGGAAACAATGCTATTATAATAACACCCGAGGCCGATTTAGCTATGGCCGTTATTGGCTGCACCTTTGGCGCCGTAGGCACTGCCGGACAACGTTGCACCACTACCCGCCGTATTATTATACACGAGAGTATTTACGATAAATTTAAAAACCAACTGGTTGCCGCTTACGGTCAGCTAAAAATTGGCGACCCTTTAGATTCAACCAATTTGGTAGGCCCGCTAATTGATAAAGCCGCTGTTGATGCCTATTTAACTACCATAAAGGCCGTTAAAAAAGAGGGCGGCAATTTTATAGTTGAAGGAGGTGTGTTGGAAGGTGCTGGCTACGAAAGTGGATGCTACGTAAAGCCTTGCATTGCTGAGGTTGAGAACCATTACGAAATTGTTCAGCATGAGACTTTTGCGCCGATTTTATATCTTATAAAATACACTGAACTGGAAGAAGCCATTAACCTGCAAAACGCAGTGCCACAGGGCTTATCATCATCTATATTTACTACCAACATGCGCGAGGCCGAACGCTTTTTAGCGGCCTGGGGTAGCGACTGCGGTATTGCTAACGTAAACATTGGCACATCGGGTGCGGAAATTGGTGGTGCTTTTGGTGGCGAAAAAGAAACCGGCGGAGGCCGCGAAAGTGGCTCTGATAGCTGGAAAGCTTATATGCGCCGCCAAACCAATACCATTAACTACGGCACCAATTTACCCCTTGCCCAAGGCATACAATTTGATTTAGCTATATAATGCGTAAACTCCTTTTATTTAGTGCTATTATTGTATTGCTGGCCGCCTGCACCCGCAGGGAGAAAGGCGCTACTAATAGTTATGTAGATGTGCCTGCTTTTATTAATGAACAAGCTGCATTATATAAAACTTTTAAAGGCCATAAATTAATCAAAATCCTTACTATTGATGGGGTAGGGGAGACGAAGGAATTGCTTTGCGACACCTTTGATTTGAAGAAGGAATTATCTGTTTTTGCTGATGTTGACGTAAATAAAACAGCCTACAAAGGCGTATTTCAAATAGATACCACTTATACCGATTCTACCTACACTGTTACGTATACTAATAAAGCTGATAATAAGCTGCCGCTAAAGGAACTGAATGCCTCTTATTTAAAGGCTACTAATGCTTTTTACGAATTAGATTTATATACTGCGCATGGCAATATGTTATCATCAAACGAGCAAAAACTGATGATGATACATACCCCGAAAAAATCAGCCTACAGTATATATATAAAAGACAACCTGAAAACCGGCCGCAGCACCGTTACTACGGTTGAGGCAGAGGTGGTTAAATAGCGAAATAAATATCTCCATCTCGGAGGGATTACCCCGCGCTACGTGCGGGGGGAGGGAGGTGAATTCTTCTCTGCCTGCGGCGTTCCCTGCCGGGGGCATTACTTTTTTGCTTGATCAAAAAAATAATCAAAAAAAATCAAGGCTGACACTTCTTAACGACTTGCTACGGGGCGTTCACTAAACTGCGCAAACTTGTCCGCCAGGGCGGACTTCGAACAGCGCACGCTTCCCCGCCTCTGGCGGGACGTTCACTTTCTTTGCAGGTGCCCGTTCGAAGTGTAGGCCATTTGTTGCTTACGCCCAAAATATCATTGTGAATTATGCATTTTGCATTGTGAATTATGTTTTCTTTCAACCAAAAATACCTACCTTTGTTGTGTAGAATTGCTATAGAGCAATACCCCCTTTTATGAGCGACAGTATTAAGCACGAGTGCGGCATTGCACTTGTCCGTCTATTAAAGCCCTTAGAGTATTATGTTGCCAAATACGGCACCTCTTTGTACGGCCTAAACAAACTTTATCTTTTAATGGAAAAGCAACACAACCGGGGCCAGGATGGCGCAGGCGTTGCCAACATTAAATTCGACATGCCTCCCGGCGACCGCTACATTAGCCGTCACCGTTCCAACTCGGGCAAGCCGATACAGGAGATATTTGAAAAGATAAACGGCTACTTTGCCGAAGTACACAAAACCAATCCTGATTTGCTGAAAGATGTAAACTGGATGAAACACAACCTTCCGTTTACGGGAGAGCTTTCGTTAGGGCATTTGCGCTACGGTACGTATGGTAAAAACAGCATAGAAAACTGCCACCCGTTTTTGCGCCAGAATAACTGGATGACAAAGAATTTGGTGGTAGCAGGCAACTTCAACCTAACCAATGTTGACGAGCTATTTACCCACTTGGTAGAGCTTGGCCAACACCCTAAGGAAAAGGCTGATACCGTTACTGTTTTAGAGAAAATTGGTCACTTTGTAGATAAAGAGAACGAACGCCTTTTTAAAGAGTATAAAAATAAAAAACTGGGTAATGATGTAATCTCGTTGATGATTGCTAAAAACCTTGATATTAAAGACATCCTGACAAAATCGACCAAAAAATTTGATGGTGGTTTTGTTATTGCCGGTTTATTAGGCCACGGCGACGCTTTTGTAATGCGCGATGCAGCCGGTATACGCCCCGCGTATTGGTATGCCGATGAGGAAGTTGTTGTAGTAGCATCGGAACGACCTGCCATACAAACCGCCTTTAACGTACAGTATGAGGATATTAAAGAAGTAACCCCCGGCCACGCTGTTATTGTTAAGCGCGACGGTAAATATTCTGAGCAACAAATATTGCCCAAAGTAGCCCGCCAATCGTGTTCTTTCGAGCGTATTTACTTCTCTCGCGGTAGCGATAAAGAGATATATGAAGAGCGTAAAAACTTAGGTAAATTACTGGCCGACCAAGTATTGAAAGCCGTTAACTACGACTTTGATAATACCGTGTTTTCATTCGTGCCAAATACCGCCGAAGTATGTTTTTACGGCATGGTAAAAGGTATGGACAACTACCTGCGCGATGAGGTAAAAAAAGACTTAACAAAGCTTGGCCCTAACATTACTGCCGAGGCTATTGATAAGGCCATGGCGCGCCGTGTGCGTATAGAAAAGGTAGCTATTAAAGATGCCAAGCTGCGCACCTTTATTACCGATGATATACATAGGGATGAACTGGTTACGCACGTATACGATGTTACCTACGGCTCGGTACGCCCCACGGATACATTAGTTATTATAGATGACTCGATAGTGCGCGGAACAACGCTTAAAAAGAGCATTTTCCGTATGCTGGATAGGTTGAATCCTAAAAAGATAATAGTAGTATCATCAGCACCGCAAATACGCTACCCCGATTGCTACGGTATTGACATGGCCAAACTGGGCGATTTTATTGCTTTTCAGGCAGCTATAGCATTGCTTAAAGATACTAAACAGGAAGGTATAATTAATGAGGTGTATAACCTTTGTAAGGCACAACAAGGTTTGCCGCGCGAAGAAATGGTAAACCATGTAAAAAAGATTTACGAGCCTTTTACCGACGAAGAATTAGCTACTAAAATGGCTATATTATTAAAACCTGAAGGCGTTAAGGCCGAAACGGAAATGATTTTTCAAACAATAGATAATTTGCATAAAGCTATACCAAACCACCCCGGCGACTGGTATTTCTCAGGTAATTTTCCTACCCCGGGTGGCAATAAAGTGGTAAATACTGCTTTTATAAATTATGTAGAAGGAAAAAACGAACGCGCTTATTAATTAAATACAAGCACTTACATAATTACTTATATAATTTTTTTAAGCCCGGTTGCGATGCAGCCGGGCTTTACTTTTCAACAATAGTAAGGCGTATAGCTTTTTTCATCTTATTTGGTACCTCAACTTTGGGTAAAAACGATGTAAGTTTATTTGGAAATTTGGACAAAATTTCGTACATTTGTATTAAGTTATTCACAATCTATTTTTAATTTCTATTCAAATCGCTGGTTATTAGTTTATTACAAACATTAAACAAAATAATAAAATTTAGCGTTAAGATGTAAGTTTTTTGCAATAGTCTGTAAATACTTAAAGTAGCATACCCACCCCACAGTTTGAAAAATAATATTAGTTATTAACCCAAAACAGTAACATGAATAAACCTTCTACTCAGAGACTTATTCACATCGCGGACCTACAAATTTTCAAAAGGCTAAACCTTTTGGGAATGTTCTTTGCCTTGTTAATAAGCAGCGTGTTTTTAAATGCGCAATCGCCGAGCCTTGCTAAAACAGCTAAGCCTGTTAGCAGCATGGGCAAAGTAAGCCAACAGGTATCCCCCGATTTGGAGCCTACGCTGAAGAAATACGAAAAAGAAATTTACTTTACGGAGAACAAAGGCCAATGGCCTTTGAACGTGTTGTACAAAGCTGACTTTTTGTATGGCCAGGCAGTAGCCACGCCAAACGGTATGGTTATGTCTTCGTTCGACCCTGCTTCGGTAGGTGCACGTTCTAAGTGGATGATGGACGAGGAGGAAGCCAAACACGAAGGCAGGGCGTTTAACACGCCAATGCCTGCGTTAAAAGGCCATGCCTGGATGATGGAATTTGTTGGTGCCTCACCTGGCATGACAACATCTAACCGCGATGCCAAAGGCGACCTTGCCAACTACTTTATTGGCAACGACCCAAGCAAGCACGCTACCGACGTAAAAAGCTACAACGAGGTTTGGTACAACAACGTGTATAACAACATCGACGTTCGTTACTATCCATCAGCTGAAGGTGCTTTGGAATATGACATTATTGCTAAGCCCGGTTCTGACCCTTCGAAAATAGCAATCAAATTTGACGGCATTGAGAAATTGGCGTTAAACGCCAGTGGTCATTTAGTGCTTTACACATCAGTAGGCGAAATGGATTTGCCCGAGCCTTATGTATACCAAACGGTAAATGGCAAAGAGGTAAAAGTAGAAGCTGCTTATGCGCTTAATGCAAATAATGAATTGACCTTTGTTTTTGGAAAATACAATAATTCACTTCCTTTAGTTATTGACCCTATTGCTATGCGTTGGGCAACATGGATGACGCAAAACTCTGCCAACGATAACCACGGCCATTGTATTTGGGTTCAAGGTTCAGACATTTATGTAGTGTCTCGTTTCAGCGGTTCAGGCCTTATTACTATTCCCGGTTCATTTAGCACTAGTGCTATTGGCGCCCTTGACTTAAACGTAGGTAAGTACACCGAGCCTGCCAGCGTTGGCGGCGCGGGTGTACGTGTGTGGCAAACCTATTTAGGCGGACAAGAAGGTGATGAAAACCCTTACGTAGCTGAGTTTGGCCTTGATGGTTTATACATTGCCGGTTATACTACCAGTAACAACTTTCCCGTTGCAGCATCAGGCACTGCCTATTCAGGCTCAGGCCTTAGCGGTGCATTATCTGAGGGGGGCGACAACTGCTTTGTAATAAAAATTAACGCCGCAGGTAACAGCATTAAAGGTGCCGTAATTGGCGGTGGTGGCACCGACGATATTTACGATATGCGTATTACAGCTGCCGGCGATGTTATTTTGGGCGGTTTAACTACCTCTACCGACTTATCTTCAAACTACAGCGGCTCGGGTGCTTCAAACACCAACAACGGGGGTAATGACTTTTGGTTGTTTAAAATCAACCAAAACTTAAACACCTTAGCTTGGAT
>JANOCJ010000097.1:0-4146 GCA_031412115.1 Flavobacteriales bacterium | reverse complement strand
CCCCGTCGCTTACCAAGTAAAAGCCCAACTCGCCGTTACCACCTTCAACACAATGGTACACCTCGCCTTTCGGCACATCGGTTTCGCCCATTACAATTTTAAAGTGGTAGATAAGTGCTTCCATTTTGGTATACACATCATCCTTCGGGGGCAGGTAAAAATCAGGTAAATCGGCATGGTAATTACCTTCGGGAAGGTTTTCCATAGCCTGTTTAATAATTTTTATGCTCTCCCAAATCTCTTGGTTACGCACCATAAAACGGTCGTAGGTATCGCCATTTAAGCCTACGGGAATAATGAAATCAAAATCTTCGTATGATGAGTATGGCGTCATAACGCGCACATCATAATCAACACCGGCAGCGCGCAGGTTAGGGCCGGTAAAGCCGTATTCCAAAGCCCTTTCGCCTGTAATAGGGCCGGTACCAATGCAACGATCCATAAATATGCGGTTGCGGTTCATCAGGCGCTCAAATTCGGCCCAGCTTTTCTCAATTGAAACTAAAACATCCTTTATTTTATCCCAGGCTGTTTTATTAAAATCGCGCTCAAAACCGCCTACACGGCCAATGTTGGTGGTAAGGCGGGCGCCGCAAATTTCTTCGTAAATCTCGTAAATCTTCTCGCGTTGTTGAAACACATAGGTAAAGCCGGTTAACGCGCCGGTATCAACCCCAATAACCGAGTTGCAAATTATATGGTCGGCAATACGGGCCAGTTCCATAATTATAACACGCATATACTGGGCGCGCTTAGGTATCTCTGCCCCTATCAGTTTTTCCACCGTCATGTGCCAACCCATGTTGTTTATGGGCGATGAGCAGTAGTTCATCCTGTCGGTAAGGGTTGTTATTTGGTAGAACGGCTTATGCTCGGCAATTTTTTCAAATGCACGGTGTATGTAGCCAATGGTGGGTTCAGCATGAACGATTATCTCGCCATCCATCTTCAACACGTTTTGAAAAATACCGTGTGTAGCAGGGTGTGTAGGGCCCAGGTTAAGGGTAGTTAACTCGCCCTCATCTGTTGCAAAATCGTTATTTAAACCAAAAATATCTTGTGCCATAATTACTTTACAAATGGTATGCGTATAGGGTATTTGTAGGGCTGGCCGTTGCTGGCCTTTATGGTTCCTACCAATATCACAACAAAATTAAATATGCCTATTGCCATCATAATAAACCAAATGCCAAAAAAGCTTGCAAACATAGTAGCGGGTTCAAAATCGGGGTTGCCTTCGTTTTTAACTATTGTTCTAATTACGGTGCCCATTAGTATAATGCCGCAAATAAGGGTAACAATAAGTAGTGTAAGCTGAAAATTTAACGATTCGGCAGCGTGTTTGCGCACAAATTTCGAGTCGTCTTTTTTAACCAAATACACAATAAGCGGGGCAATAAAACCGCCTACCAATACCAGCACATGTGCCAGTATTGCTGCCGTTTTTTCATCGCCTGTAGGGGCTGGCATATCATCGGTATATGGCAATTGCTCGCTCATTAAAATTATTTTTCCAGTCGTTTATATTGCCTGTCAGGGCGCTCATCAAACTTAAGGTCCTCGTTGCCCTCGCGGCCAAAAAAGCGGTCGTCTTTGTCGGTGCGGGTTTCATCTTCCAACGGGTAATGCTTAAGCAAAGGGTGGTAGTCCATATCGGCTACGTTCAATATCACGCGCAAATCGGGGTGGCCCTCAAAGGTTATCCCGTAAAATTCAAAGGTTTCGCGCTCCATCCAATTAGCCGCAGGCCAAAGGGTTGTAGCGGTTGGCATTAAAGGGTCTTCAAACGGAATAAACACCTCTAACCGCATGCGGAAGTTGTTGGTAAAGCTATGCAGGTGGTAAATTACCCCTAACTCTTTACCCTGGTTGCCGGGGTAGTGTATGCCGCACAGCGAGGTTAAAAAGTTCATTTTTATGGTGCTGTCATTCTTTAAAAAGGCCAGCATCTCCATAATTTTTTCGCGCTCAACAATGGCGGTAAGCATACCGTAAGGCTCGTAAGCATGCAGTATGGCATCGCCAAATTTCTCTTTAAAAGTGTTGAGTACTGTGGCGTTATCTAAGGCCATTATTTAATGTTGTATGATTCTAACAATGCTTTGTATTGCTCACCATTGCGGCGGCGCAGGCTTTCGTTGTGGGTAAGCTGCTGTATTTGCATAATACCGTCTATAATTTGCTCGGGGCGTGGTGGACAGCCCGGTACGTACACATCAACCGGTATTACCTTATCAATGCCTTGCAATACGCTGTAGCTATCAAAAATACCACCGCTGCTGGCACATGCACCAACGGCTATAACCCAGCGGGGCTCTGCCATTTGCTCATATACGTGCTTTAACACAGGGCCCATTTTTTTGGCAATAGTGCCCATTACCATTAGCAAATCGGCCTGGCGGGGCGAGAAGCTTAAACGCTCCATACCAAAGCGCGACAAGTCGTAGTTGGCGCCCATGGTAGACATAAACTCAATGCCGCAGCATGAGGTAGCAAACGGTAACGGCCATAGCGAGTTTTTGCGCGCCATGCCAATGGCTTGGTCTAAGCGGGTGGCAAAAAAGCCTTCGCCCTCGTATCCTTCCGGTTTTTCAACTGTATTTACGGTGCTCATTTTCTTAAATTTTTAGGGTAGAAATGGGTTATTCCCACTTCAACGCGCCTTTTTTAACAATGTATAAAAAGCCCAATAGCAAAAAGGCTATAAACACTACCATCTCTACAAAGCCAAACAAACCAAGGGCCTTAAAGTTGACAGCCCATGGGTAAAGGAAAATTACCTCAACATCAAACAACACAAAAAGAATGGCTGTAAGAAAGTATTTGATAGAGAATGGTACGCGGGCATTGCCTTGCGACTCTATACCACACTCAAAGTTTTCAAGCTTTTCAGTACCCTTGCGTTTAGGGCCCAAAAAGTGTGTAGCCACCATGGTTGTAACCACAAAGCCCAGCGCTACAATAAGCTGGATAAGGATGGGAAGGTAATTTATCGATTCCATTCAACTGGTATTTTAAGCGCGCAAATATAGCAAATAGTTGCCAGTTCACAGTTTGCAGTTGCCTGTTTTATTAGCTTAGCATAGTTTAAAACGATTAAAAATAATTGTTTCTAAACTATATTTTTACAAAAAACGTTATACATTTAGCCTTATGGAAGCTATCGTACTCATACCCACATACCTTATGCTGTGCATTGTTGCCGCGGTATGGGCGGGCTATGAGCGCCGCATTGGCCTACCCCTATCGTTACTTATTTGTGTAGCGTTTACGCCTGTTTTAGGGGTTTTTATAACAATGCTTTTTCGCAAATTGCCCAAAGCCTGCTGCATGAAGGACTATAAAGACTTTAGCACTGGCAGTTGCTACTATTTTAAAAAAGTTTACCTGGCCGGCCAACGGTTTTACTACGTGCAACACGCCATGAACCACCGCTTTAGCGAAGATGAGTTCAATAAATTTTTTGCTATTGTAGTAAAAGACCGCGAACATCTTCAGGATGCTATGCTGTCTAAATTATGAGTTAGTAGTTATGAATTATGAGGCGTCTTTCCTCAAAGATTTAAAAATTGATTTTTCTTCCCCACCAAATTTTAGCACAGAATAGAATTAACAAAATTTAGTGTTGATGAGTATCCTACCAAAAAGTGGATTTTTAAGCACGTTTTTTACTGTTTTTGATGCTTTTTAAGCGTTTTTTACGCGTTTTTAATCAAAAAACAGCGGTTTTTAAACACTAAAATACGTTTTGAGGGGTGTTTGTTCAGCAGATTTGCTTTATAGTTAGCGGCGCAGTTGCTAAAAGTATTAATTACACTTTCGGCTTAAAAAGTGGTGTTAAGCTCGTATTCAAAGTAGTCTTTCAGTTGGTCAACATCAATGCGCTTTAGTATAATTTTTTTGTCTTTATCAAGCACATAAATTACCGGAAAAGTAACCACATCATATACCTTGTGCTCTTTGTTTTCGTCAAATACGTTAATAAAGTTTAGGTTGTTTTTACGTATTACATCTTTCCACTCCTCTTTAGTACCGCCACATGCAACAGCATATACGTTAATGCCTTTGCTTTTGGCTTTTGTATAAAAGCTGGCAAGTTTAGGGGCATCTTCAAGGCAGTGGCCACAGTCGGGGCTCCAAAAAAAC
>JANOCJ010000096.1:0-2702 GCA_031412115.1 Flavobacteriales bacterium | reverse complement strand
CTGTTGTAGCTGCTGTTGTATAGGCAAAACTGAAAGGGCAGCGTAATTTGGGGCGAAGAACCGTCATCATTTCGGTAATTTGGGCCTGAATAACCGCTAAAAGGAACCGTAGAAAAAGTATTGTCAACCGGTATAAGGCAGTTACACAATAAGCTCTGCTTGTCGTCGGCTGTGTTTAGCGGTGGCGATGTTACAGGCACATTTGCCTGCGATGGGGTGTACCCATCTGCGCCATATATCATTGGCAGTTGGCCATTGTCTTTCAAAATCTGGTATTCGGCATCTTCGGGGGTAAGGTTTTGCGGAATACTGTTTCCCGGCGTATTGTTTTGCCCTAACCCTATAGTAGCGAACAGCAAAAATGATAAGAATAAGAATCTTGTCAGGCTGTTAATATTCATGTGGCGGTGAAGTAAAAGTGTTACAATAAGCGGTGGTTTATTAATTTTTAACTGTGAACTGCAATGTAAGCAACAAATATAACAATTTGCTACTGTTTTCAAAACATTTTTTTTAAATAGCTTACGTACTAAGTAACTATTTTATAACAGATTGCTTTTCAGGATAATCAGTTTTAAACAATATTTAAAGTTAAGAAATATCCTGCCCCTTGCCAAACGTTAATTAATTGGTTAATTAGGGTAGTTTTCAACTATCAGGCTACTGCACCACACTTATCACTATTTTCGCTTTTTCAGCAAAAAAATATGACTCCTCAACACGATAAAAAATTATTCCTGCTAGATGCGTATGCGCTTATATACCGCGCCTATTTTGCATTTGCCAATAATCACCGCTACAATTCTAAAGGGTTAAATACCTCGGCTATGTTTGGCTTTACCAATACCCTGCTTGAGGTGTTGCAAAAGGAAAAACCTACCCATATTGCCGTGGTTTTTGATACCCCCGCAACTACAGCCCGCCACGAAGAATTTGAAGCCTACAAGGCTCATCGCGAGGAAATGCCCGAAGACCTTTCATTATCAATACCTTGGATAATAAAAATTATTGAGGCGTTTGAAATACCGGTACTTATGTCGGATGGGTATGAGGCTGACGATGTTATTGGCACATTGGCCAAAAAAGCATGCAAACAAGGCTTCATTACTTACATGATGACTCCCGACAAAGACTTTGGGCAATTGGTAGAAGAATGTGTGTTAATTTATAAGCCCGCCCGCATGGGTAATGGTGCCGAAGTTTTAGGCATAAAAGAGGTTTGCGCCAAATTTGAAATTGAAAACCCCGATCAAGTGCGCGATATTTTGGGCCTTTGGGGCGATAGTGCCGATAATATTCCGGGTATACCGGGCGTAGGAGAGAAAACGGCTAAAGAGTTGATAAAGCAATTTGGTAGCGTAGAAAATTTACTGGAAAATACCGATAAATTAAAAGGCAAGTTAAAAGAACGGGTTGAGGAGAATAAAGAGCAGGCCATTTTATCAAAGCGCCTGGCTACTATTTGGATTGATGCCCCTGTTGAACTGGAAGAAGAAAAGCTACGCTTAAGCCCACCTAACGAGGCTCTAATACGCGAAGTGTTTGCTGAGTTGGAATTTAGAAACCTACTAAACCGCGTATTAGGAGCCGGGGCTGAACCCGCAACAACACCTGCGGCTAAAGTATATAAGCCCAAAGATGCCGACCAAATGGATTTATTTGGTGGTGGCGGCGAAGCTACCGAAGCAGCAGCTGCGGTAAGTGTTTTTAAAACCATAAATGATGTTGAGCATAATTACATTTTGGTTGATACCGCTGAAAAGCGCGCTGAATTAATTGCAAAATTAAAAGCATCAAAATCTATTTGTTTTGATAGTGAAACTACCAGCTTAGAAGAATTGAGCGCCGAAGTGGTGGGCCTTTCTTTTAGCCTTGTAGCGCACGAAGGGTATTATGTGCCTGTGCCTGAAAATCAAGAGGAAGCCAAAGCCATAATTACTGAATTTAAAGAGGTGTTGGAAGATGAGAATATTGAAAAAGTAGGCCAAAATATTAAATATGATTTAGCCGTATTGGCTAATTATGATATTGAAATTAAAGGCCCTTTGTTTGATACCATGATTGCCCATTACCTTATAGCGCCCGATACACGCCAGCGCAGTATGGATGCTTTGGCACAATCGCACTTAGGGTATTCGCCGGTAAAAATTGAAGAATTAATTGGCAAAAAGGGCAAAAGCCAAGGTAATATGCGCGATGTTGAGGTGGAAAAAATAAAAGAGTACGCAGCCGAAGATTCGGACATCACCCTGCAATTGCGTAATATATTTGAGCCTTTGCTGGCCGAAACCAATACCCGCAAATTATTTGACGAGGTAGAAATGCCCTTAGTACCTGTATTGGCTGATATGGAACGCGAAGGCATTAACTTGGATACTAAAGTAATGGCTGATTTTTCGGCTACATTGCAAACCGATATTACCACGCTTGAAGGGGAAATTTATGAATTGGCGGGTGAGCGTTTCAACCTTAATTCGCCCAAGCAGCTAGGCGATATTTTATTTGTAAAACTAGCCATTGACGATAAGGCTAAGCGTACGGCTACCAAACAGTTTGCCACCGGCGAGGAAGTACTTTCTAAATTGATACATAAGCACGCTATTATTCAAAAGATTTTGGATTACCGTACAGTACAAAAACTAAAATCGACATACGCTGATACGCTGCCTTTGTTGATTAATAAACAAACCGGCCGCATACAC
>JANOCJ010000095.1:0-15197 GCA_031412115.1 Flavobacteriales bacterium | reverse complement strand
TGGAATACACCGATAAAGAGCTGTTAGATAAGTTTGCCGACCCTGGTACGCGTAACTATGCATTTAATTTGCTGGTTAAGAAGTACCAGGAGCGCATATACTGGCATGTGCGGCGCATGGTGATAGACCACGACGAGGCCGATGATTTGGTGCAGGACATTTTTATTAAAGTATGGCGCGGGTTGGAAAATTTTAGGGAAGACGCCAAGATATATACCTGGATGTACCGTATTGCCACTAACGAGTGTATTACCCACCTTAACAAAAAGAAGAAACGCATATTTATACCTTGGGGCGATGTGGAAGGCCAACTATCGCAAAAGCTGGAGAGCGACCCTTTGTTTGACGGCGATAAAATACAGCGCAAGCTGCAACAGGCCGTTTTAACCCTGCCCGATAAGCAACGCGCAGTGTTTAATATGAAGTATTACGAGGAAATGAAGTACGAAGAAATGTCGGAAGTGCTGGGCACATCCGTTGGTGCATTAAAGGCATCGTACCACCATGCAGTAAAAAAAATAGAAGATTATATGAAGTTGCGTTAAACCTTTTAAACGCACCCAAGTCATAGAAGAAATGAGCAATAAAAACAACATAGTAACCCCGCTGGATAACCTGCCAAAGCTTAACTGCTTTAAGGTTCCGCAAGGCTATTTTGAGCGCCTGCACCATAGCATTGAGCTACGGGTAGCGCTTGAAGGTATGCCTTTTGAGGAGCGCTTGTTGGCTCTAAAAAATACTACCGCCTTCTCATTACCTGCTAATTATTTTGACAGCTTGGCCAGCCGCATTGCGGCTCAAACTAGTGCTGCCCCAACGCTTGAAGACCTTAAATCTACCCAAGGTTTTATAGTGCCCCAAGGCTATTTTGATACGCTGTATATGCGTATTGCCGACCGTATTAGCAGCGGAGCTATAACTGCTGCCCGCCCTTGGTGGCAACCGGCACCTGCCTTGCGCCCTGTTTTGGCTTTTGCCGGGGTAGCAGTTTTAGCCCTTGCTATTGGCCTGCCCTATTTCATCAACCAAAATAATAGTAACCCTGCGGGCCTTGCATTAGTAAACCGTACAGAAAAATTGGCTTTGCCACAGGCTACAATTGACACTAACACTATTGTTGCCGATATTGCAACACCCATACAAAAAACGGTAAAAACAAACAGTACCCAACCCGTTGCTACTGCAACTACCACAAGCCATGACGATGCTGACTTGCTAGGCCTTACCGGTGGCTATGGCGATGTAATGAATGTGAGTGAATTGCCTACAAGCAATGCTACTACCACTGCTGAAAATGGCTTGGTGGAGATTTTGGCTGAAGAAGATATTGATTTGACTGAACTAATTAATTCAGGCTTATAATTGTTATGAGGATGAATGTGAGAATAATAATATTACTACTGATGGTTGCTACAGGCGCTAAGGCTTTTGCCCAGCCGCCCGGCGACGATACAGGCCCCCTGCGCGACTGGGTAAACACCAAACGCATTGGCTTTTTTACCAATAAGCTTAATTTAACATCAAAAGAAGCAGAAAAATTTTGGCCTGTATATAACGACTATGCTAAAGAGGTGGGCGAGCTGCGCGATGCCCGCCGCAAAAACGGCCGCGAAACCATGGACAATTTAAACACCATGGCCGATAGTACTATTGAAAGGGAAATTAACGAGGAACTGGCTTTTAGGCAGCAGGAACTGGATATACTTAAAAAATATTTGGTAGAATTTAAAACCGTGTTGCCCATGAAAAAAATAGCACTGTTGCTAAAGGCCGAAGAAGAGTTTAAAATTTGGATACTGAAAGAGTGGAAAAACCATGGCCTTGGCCCTCCGGGCCGCGGTGGCGATGATATGCCACCTCCGGGCAGCGCCCCTCCACGCTAAAATAAAAAGCCCCTTGCATTCAGCCGCAAGGGGCTTTTTTGTGTCCTATATTCTCCTATATTTGACGCTCTATCTAATCTAAGCATGAATAAGTTTATCGTATCGGCAGCGCTGTTGCTACTAGCAGTAACAGGCTTTTCTCAGTCAGTAAATATTACCCACGGCCCTGTTGTTGGCGCTGTTACCCCAACCACCGCACGTATATATGTGCGCACAGTATCGCCTATGACGGTGGTGGTAGATTTGGCCGACAATGCCCAGTTTGACAACGCAATTACTTATAGCGATAGCACCCGCGGGCTGCGCGATAATTCTATTATTATTGATGTATCGGGCTTACAACCCTATACTACTTACTATTACCGATGGACGTGCAACAGCCAGCCCGACTTTACGGTTGGGCATTTTAAAACCTTTCCTAACGTAGGCGAGCGTGGCCACTATACCTGGGGTGTACTTAGCTGCCAGGAGTATGGCACTTACAACACGTTTGAATCGGTATTGCAACACCAGCCCGACCTTATGCTACACAATGGCGACTGGACCTATCCTGACTATCAAATACCGGGCGAAGA
This sequence comes from Flavobacteriales bacterium, assembly GCA_031412115.1. Classification (GTDB taxonomy): domain Bacteria; phylum Bacteroidota; class Bacteroidia; order CAMBQF01; family CAMBQF01; genus CAMBQF01. The sequence continues at coordinate 12,739 of JANOCJ010000095.1, read as the reverse complement.
GCGCCTTGATTGGGCCAAACTGCAACTAGCCTACCGCAAGCGCTACGAAGAGCCTAAAATGCCCCCTGTTATTCGCTCATCTGTATTTGACTATGTGGTAGATAACCATGATGGTATTGACAACTTGAATAATGATGCCTCGGTATCGTTTACGGTTGATAGCAACGGCGCGGTAACCAACTACATAAACTACGACCCCACACCCGCAGGCGCTTTTCAATTAATGATGGATGCCTACCAGGAATATTTTCCGGCTTACCCCCTACCCGCACCAAACGTTGGTATGTATCACAGCTACCGCTACGGCAACGCCGAAATATTTTTTGTAGATGTGCGCAACTGTGGCACCGGGCAAGACTCTACCTACCGATACGATTCGATACAAAATGCTTGGTATTTTGACCCCCGCCCCGGGCAAACCTTGCTAGGCGCACAGCAACTGCAATGGCTTAAAGATGGTTTGCAAGCCTCTACCGCCGACTGGAAATTTATTGTAAGCGGGGTAATGTTCAATAAGAAATTTCGTAAAATATTGGCGTTGGCTATGGCAGTGCAAACGCTGCAATTTAATGCAGGTGGCACCGGAGGAACAGGTTTCCGTTTGGCACATTCCATATCAGCCAACTGGCCCGGCTACCCTGCCGAGCAAGATGGGTTACTGAACTTTTTAAAAGACAATAGCATTAAAGATGTAGTGGTGCTGAGTGGGCACATGCACACCAATATTATGGATGATGGCAGAAATAGTGGCATACCAGAGATTAATACAGGCCCTGCTGCCAGTACCGGTCCTGAGTTAACTTGGTACATAGACTCGGTAATGCAGGCTTTAAACCAAGGCAGCGTATTTGATTCGCTATGGAACGGTGGCGGCATGGGTGTAAACAATACCAACTTTAAAAGCGGTTGGGGCAAGGTGGAAATTTTTGGTAACGATTCGTGCGTTATTAAAACTATTGATGAAGACAATGTTGCCGTAGCTTCTATGACGCTTATCCACTCTAGCAAATTAACCTCATTGCCTGTTGAAGAGCCCGCGCCAACGTGTGTTATTGACGCAGTATTTCCAAACCCTGCAAAAAACTATTTCGACATAAAATTCTGTAAAGAATATAAAGTGAAAAGTACGGATAGGATAACCATTATTGATGCTACAGGCAAGGTTGTAAAGCACACATTTCCGGCATCATCAGGAAGCCATATAAGCTTAGAGGGAATAGCGCAGGGTAAATACGTTTTTGTGTATGATTACGGCGATTATATTTACCATACTAATATTGTGGTAACAAAGTAGAGACTATTTAGCCCCTTCAAGCTCAGCATTCAATTCTTCCCAGCGGGCCATGGCTTTATCCAAGTCGGCCTTTAGGGTGTTAAATTGGGCTAAGTATTTGCTTTGCAGTTCAAGGTCGGCATATATATCAGGGTCAGCTAAAAAGCCTTCTACATCGGTTATTTCTTTTTCCAGTTTAGCAATGGTACTTTCGGTATTGCTTATTTGGTTGCCAATGCGCTTTTGCTCTTTCTCGCGGTTTTTTTGTGCTTCGCGCTCCTCGTGGGTTTGCTTTGGCTTTTCGGCTACAACCTCTTTCTCTACAACGGTTTTAGCCTCTATCGTTTTAAAGTTGTCGGTGTTCTTTTTAGCCAAAAACTCGTAAATACCGCCAATGTGTTCTTTTACTTTTCCTTCGGTAAATTCATATACTTTATCTACCAAACCGTCCAAAAAGTCCCTGTCGTGAGACACAACAATCATAGTGCCCTGATACTCTTTCAAGGCCTGTTTTAGCATGTCTTTAGAGCGCATATCCAAGTGATTGGTTGGCTCATCCATTATCAGCAAATTCTTTGGTTTAAGCAATAACAACGCCATTGCCAAACGGGCTTTTTCACCACCCGATAGTACCTTCACTTTCTTTTCAACGGCATCGCCGCTAAATAAGAATGAGCCTAATATTTGGCGGATACGCTGGCGCACATCACCTTCAGCAACATCGTCAATTGTTTTAAAAACGGTTTTGTTGCCGTCTAATTCGTCTGATTGATTTTGGGCGTAATAGCCCAACTCAATATTATGGCCCGGTTCAATAACGCCGGTATGGTCTTTTATAACGCCTGCTAAAACTTTAGATAAGGTAGATTTACCCTCGCCGTTTTTGCCAACAAAAGCAATCTTTTCGCCACGTTCCACCATCAACGAAATGCCTTTTAAAATTTGCTTTTCGCCGTAGGCTTTTTTAATGTCTTTTACATCAACCACTACCTTGCCCGAGCGCGGTGGTTCAGGAAAACGGAAGCGGATAGACTGTACTTTATCATCGTCCATCTCAACAATTTCCAGCTTATCCAGCTTCTTCATCAAGCTTTGCGCAAATGATGCTTTACTGTTTTTTGCCTTGAATTTGTTGATTAATTCTTCAGTATGTTCAATATATTTATCCTGATTCTTTTTAGCGGCCAATTGTAGTTGTCGGCGCTCTTCGCGCAGGGTTACATATTTAGAATAATTAGCTTTATAATCGTGAATTTTGCCACCGGCAATTTCAATGGTGCGGTTAGTTGCCTCATCAAGAAACATCCTATCATGCGATACCATTACTACAGCACCTTCGTAATTGCGCAAAAAGGCCTCTAACCAGCCAATACTCTCAATATCCAAGTGATTGGTTGGCTCATCCAGCAGCAGCAAATCGTTATGCTGAAGAAGGATTTTAGCCAGCTCGATACGCATACGCCAGCCGCCGCTAAATTCAGAAGTATGTAAGCCAAACTGCTCTTTTTTAAAGCCGAGGCCAATCAAAATTTTCTCAACCTGCGCCATGTAGTTGGCTCCACCCATGTTGTTGTATCGCTCCGATGCATCAGAAAAACGGGTAACCAAATCCATGTAGGCATCGCCTGCGTGGTCTGCATTTTCGTCAATCAATTCAGCTTCCATGCGGGCAATATCGGCCTCTAGTTGCTTGGCTTCGTCAAAGGCTTTTGCGGTTTCTTCCAGCAGGTTGGTAGTATCGCTAATAACCAATTCCTGAGGCAAGTAGCCTACTTTAAAACCTTTAGGCTTAGATATTTTACCGGTCTCAGGCATTTGCTGCCCGGCGATAATTTTAAGCATAGTAGATTTGCCCGCACCGTTGTGCCCGGTAAGGCCTATACGGTCATTAGGATTAACAAGAAAACTAATCTCATCAAATAAATACCGCCCGGCAAAGTGTACACTTAAATTTTCTATCGAAACCATAATACTTTTAAAAAAGGCTGCAAAGGTACGATATTTAGGGGAGAGTTGAGAGGGGAGAGAGAAGAGAATTGATAATTAGTGGGTTAAGCACAATATCAGAAAATATATTCCGCATTAATTCTTCAAATTCCTATAAGCATTATACTCGGCCCAGTTCCATTCCTGCCAACGGGTGTTTTCCCAATACTGAATAAATATTTGTTTATGTGCCTGAACCCTCTCGCAGTATTGTTCGGGGGTAAGGTAAAGGTTGTTCCTGCTAAAACTCCCACTGCCGCTATCGCTAAATTCAAATGATGAATATTCGTTGGGTTGCGCCAGTTTCATTTTTTTAACCTCCTCCAGTGGCTTGTCTGTGTAAGGCAAGGCTGTATCCGACAAACCGGCCATAAAATTTAAATGTAAGTAGGCTTTATCGGCATGGCCAAAATTGTATTGGGCAATTAGTATATCCCAATTAATTACTGATGTTAAGGTAAGTACAACCAGCCACGCATACGCATTAGCTCTGTATAAATAGAACGCCGATTTACCTGATTTTACTTTTATGTAAACAGTATACAAACCATACAGTGTAAGCAACAGGAACACAAAAACCCCAATGCGTTTGTAAGCTAACGCAAAGTAATGTATGTACCAAAAATTGCGCATACCTACCGACAGGGCCAAGAAAGCATTTTGCGCCAGCCAGGCATAGCTAAGATATTTAAGCAGGTTGTTTTTTGAATAAAAATTAAGGTTATTACGGAAATAATACAACACCAACAGAATGGAGATAAGAATAGAAACAATAAGCAGGTAAGTCCCTTCGTGCACAAAGTTCTTTAAAAACTGGCCCTCCCACTTAAAACCAAACCACACCCAAATAATATCGGTAATATTTAGCACTAAAATAATAGCATTTAGCGCAAATAATAAAAATAACGCGGCGCGGTATTCATTTTTTAAATCCATCATTCTACCCGTATAACGTTGCTTTTTGCGTTGGCGGGCAAGGGTTTCGGTAGCCGTAGCATCGCGGTTGGCCACATCTTCATTTTTAGCGCGTAGCCAAATAGTATTAGCCAGCATTAAGCCGAGCATAAAGGTGAAAGTTAAAGCAAAATTCACCTCGGTAATCCAGCGTAAAATATAGCGGTCTAAAAAGTTGAAAAAATCATCGGTAAGGTTGCTGAATATGGGATTTGAAAGACTGTAAATACCAGTAAATAATATAACAATAAATATGGGGATGATAAAAATACGTGCGCGCCAAATACGGTTAATAACCGAGCCACCGGTAATTTTAGGAGTGCGTAATTCATTGAAAAGCCTACGTTGTGAGAGTAATGTGTTATAAATTGCCAAGCTGCCAGATGTAAAAAACGAACGTGCCTGTGGGTAAACAGCAAAGCCTGTAAAAATGAAAAACAGCCCAAAATTAGCTATATAGGAAAATGTCGAATGGGTAATTAGGGTAGCGAATGCGGAAACGGTAAACAAGCCGGTAATGGTAACGCCGTTGCGGTTATTCAGCGGCACCTGCCTGGTTGCAACAAGTGCAATAATAACACTAAGTTCGTAAAGAAAAAGGTTTAGCCCAAGGTTGCGTTTGTAAAACAGGAAAGTAAAAATAGCGGCTGCAACAAGAACGATTGGAAGATTGTATTTCCTATCCATTTAAAGATGGTTTTTGATACTAACGCTGGCATTTTGAGAATATTTTATTAGGGATAAAAACTATTTTTTATCAGCTACCTCTTGTATCTCTGCACTCTCCAAAATCCTCACTCCTTCACGCTCGACCCTCACCCCTAAAAAAGCCATAGCTTTAGCCACATCGGCACTCTCAATGGGTTTATAATTCTTTAAAGGGCCTTTCCATAAAAAGCTTAGGCCATCCATAACCACTTTGCCAATACTTTCGCCACTGCGGTTTTCTTTGCGTGGGCCAAGCAGCATACTGGGGCGCACTACAGTTACCCTTTTAAATGGGAGTGCGGCAATAGCATCTTCTACCTCGCCTTTGGTTTTTAGGTAGAAGTTACTGCTTTTAGCTTTTGCTCCAATAGATGACATAAGCGTATACGATTTTGCCCCTTGTTCTACCGCTAGTTTGGCAAATAGCAAAGGCAGTTCATAATCTACAAAACGAAATGCCTCTTTGGTTTTGGCTATTGCTATTGTAGTGCCCAGGCAGCAGTATACATCGTCGGCTTTGTAGCGGCCGGGGTTTGCATCTATATCCTTAAAATCGGTTACAATTACTTCTACCAAAGGGCTTTTAGTGTCAATCTTTTTGCGCACGGGCACAATAATGCGGGCATACGCATTGCTTTTAACCAATTCGTTTAACAGAAAGCCGCCGGTAAGGCCACTGGCGCCTAGCAATAATGCAGTTTTTGTAGCCATATAGATAAAACCAATAGTTATATAGAAAATATAGATGAATGTTAAACAATTTTTAACCTATTGTGTAGTGTAAGTCGCGCCAAAGTTCAGTAATTTTGTAGCCTAATTAACAATTAACCAAGTAACAACAAAAAAACACATAAAATGGCAGTATTAGTAGGAAAAAAAGCCCCTTCATTTAGCACTAAAGCCGTAATAAACGGCGAAGAGATAGTTGATGGTTTTTCATTAGACCAATTTATCGGCAAAAAACACGTTATTCTTTTCTTTTACCCAAAAGATTTTACGTTTGTTTGCCCAACAGAATTACACGCTTTTCAAGCCGGTTTGGCCGATTTTGAAGCCCGTAATGTAGCTGTTGTAGGTTGCAGCACCGACAATGAGCATAGCCATTGGGCTTGGTTGCAAACAGCCAAAGACCAAGGCGGTATACAAGGTGTTACTTACCCAATTATTGCCGATACCAACAAAACCATTGCACACAACTACGACGTGTTGAACGGCGAGTATGAGTACAACGAAGATGGCCAACTTATTGCCACCGGAGAAATGGTTGCTTACCGCGGCTTGTTCCTAATTGATAAAGCAGGTATTGTGCGCCACCAGTTGGTTAACGACCTTCCATTAGGCCGTAACGTGGGCGAGGCTATCCGTATGGTTGATGCTTTGCAACACTTGGAAGAAAAAGGCGAGGTTTGCCCTGCAAACTGGTCGAAAGGCGAAGATGCAATGAACGCTACCCATAGCGGTGTTGCTGATTATTTAGCTGCTCACTAAGCATAAAATTTCATTATAGTAAATCCCGTCTTGGCAACAAGGCGGGATTTTTTTTGTGGAATAAATTTCGGGCGTGCATCTACCTATCACAACAACACAATTACGATAGGTATGAAAACGATTAAACTACTATTACTGCTGCTAATAACCTCGCCCACATGGGCACAAAGTAAACAGGAACTGGCATCAAAAATTGATAATGTAACAGTTTACTACGATGGCGCCCGCATTACACGTACTGTAAAAACCACCTTGCAAAGCGGCACTACCGAGGTTACCCTAAAAGGCATCACCAAATTTGCCGATGTTAGCAACCTGCAGGTAAAAGGCGATGGCAACTTTACTATTTTAAAGGTAAACGCCGTGCCCAACTACTTGCGCGAGAAAGAAAGCAAAACCGACACCGAGGAGCTTATTAAAAAGAATAAGGCCTTAGATGTTAAAATACAAGACCTGAACCTAGACCGTAACATATACCAAACGGAGCGCACATTAATAACGTCAAACATGGCTATTAAAGGCAACGATGCCGTACTGACTGTTCCGCAACTGCGCGAAATGGCTGACTTTTTCCGCCTGAGGCTTACTGAAATTGATACTAAAATATATGGTATAGATACCGAGACAAGAAAGATAAACGAGGAAAAAAACAAAAACCAACAACAGATAAACTCGCTGGCTAATTACAAAAACGATATGACGTACGATGTAATTGTAACCGTATCAGCAAAGGCTAGCACATCGGCCAACTTAATACTGTATTACTATACTCAAAAGGCTGGTTGGTTTGCTACGTATGATGTAAAGGTAAACAACGTTTCGGAGCCTTTATCGCTTAACCTACGTGCCAATGTAATGCAAACCAGCGGCGAAGATTGGACCAATGTAAAGCTTACCCTATCAACCGGAAGCCCATCTATAAACAATGCTAAGCCTGAGATACAGCCTTGGTACTTAAATTTTGGCTCGGCTACTTATAGCACACCTGTGCGCAACAACCCCAACCCCGGGCTTACCAACACATCGGGCCGAATTACAGATGCCAATACCGGCGAAGCTATACCAGGCGCTACCGTTATGATAAAAGGGACCGGCATAGGGACTGCTACTGATATTAATGGAAATTTTGTACTAACACTGCCACCGAATTCGGGTATGTTGGTTGTAAGGTCGGTAGGTTTTGAATCTGTTGAAATGTGGCCTACAGCTTCTATGAACATTGCTGTGCAGCAAAGTGCAAGAGAATTATCTACTGTTGTTGTTTCAGAATCGAGGTATGAGAGTAATGATTATGCGCCGGCAGCATATAAAGTATCGGAAGGCAAAAAGTATAAAGAGCAAGCCAATACCAATGCCACAACTACTGTTGTTGCACAGCCTACAACCTATGTGTTTGAAATTGAAGAACCTTATACCATTGCTAGCAATGGCAAGCCCAACAACGTAGGCATTAAAGATTATAACCTAAATGCCTACTACGAATATTACTGCGCGCCTAAGTTAGATAAAGATGCATTTTTAACTGCTAGAATTACTGGTTGGCAGCAGTTTGAACTGGTAGATGGCGAGGCGAATGTATACTTTGAAAACACATACATAGGCAAAACATTGCTTGACCTTACCAATACGCAAGACACGCTGGAAGTATCACTGGGGCGCGATAAAAGCGTAGTGGTGGAGTTGAAAAAAACACAGGAATTTACTAAGCGCCAAACATTGGGCATCAACAATGTGGAGAAACGTGCGTGGGAGATAACTGTGAAAAACCGCAAAAAACAGGATATAAATATTGTGGTGCAAGACCGATTCCCGATATCGCAAAGCAGCGATATAAGTGTTGACAATGTTGATGTAGCCGGGGCTGAGTTTAATAAAGACACAGGCATACTCACCTGGCGAATGAAACTAACACCGAATGAGGAGAAAAAAGTGACACCGCAATACTCAGTTAAATACCCTAAAAACCGAACTGTTTATTTAGAATAAGAAAGTTAGCAATAGGTTAGATGGATGGTATAAAAGGAGGTTTACGCAAGTAGATTCTCCTTTTTGCCTTTTATTAGTTGCCGGTTCTTAGTTGCCGGTTGACAGTAAAATATAACTTTTAGTTTTTAGCTTTTAGTTTTCCCGCACATCCATTTCATCCCGTAAAGCTTCGCCCAAAATGTTGAGTGAGGTAACGGTTAAGAATATCATCAACCCAGGAAAAACAACCAGCCACCAGGCACTGAAGTTGCTGCGGCCCTCGGCCAGCATACTGCCCCAGGTAACGCTGTCTATTTGAAATGCACCTAAAAATGATAAGCCAGATTCTATTAAAATAGCCGATGCAACACCAAATACCATGCTCACCAGCGCAGGTTGTATAGCGTTAGGTAGTGCATGTTTAAATATAATAGCTGCATTTTTCAACCCAGATGCCTTGGCTGCTATTATATAATCTAACTCGCGCACCTTAAGCATTTCGGCACGTATCAGGCGGGCAATGCCTGTCCAACTGGTAATGCCGATTACTACAATTACGGCAGCGGTTAGCTCTTGCGTAATGGCCGCTAGGGCAATTATCAATATTATGCCGGGGATGGAAATTACCGTTTCAATAATTCGCGTAAGCCAGCTATCAAAATGTGTTGCGGTGGGTTTGTTAAAGAAAGGCAAGCGCCCAAGTGTTGCACCAAATAATTTTGTTATTATCAAAATGATAATAACTAAGAGAAGTAAACTTAAAAGCAAATGCAGGATAAATGCCAATGCAGAAGAACTTAACGCATCGCCCAACACACTACTGCGAACATAGAAACTATAAAACCAGGCGGGTAGTAAACTCACATAAAACCCTACCATACCTCCGCGGTTTATGCGTAAATAATTATCGCCAAAATAACCGGCTGTAGCGCCTAGTGCAATACCTAATAACGATGCCAGCAGCATAGACAAAAGGCCTACTGTAAGTGATATACGTGTACCGTGAATTAATCCGGCTAACACATCATCGCCCCTCACGCCCGTGCCCAATCTATGACGGAAACGGCCTGGCATTTCAACATATTTTCCATCCGCATTTTTAAATTCCTGTTTGCCGTTGGGTGATATATAATTGGCATTAGTCAAATCGCTGCGGCCGGGCGAGTATGGTATAAGTGGCCATACTACCGATTCCAGTTTCAATTGTTTCCAGTCGGTTTTATCAATGTCTATATCTTCAACCTCTTTGGTAAGAGGGTCGGTAACGGTATATTTTATTTTAGATGTAAAGGCAGGATAAAACGTTTGCCCTTTGTACACTACATACAAGGGCTTTTGGTTGGCTATTACCGGCGCCAGCAATGCCAGTAAAACCAATACAAACAAAAACACCATAGCAGTAGCCGCAAGCCTGTTTTTCTTCAGCCTGCGCCATAAGGTGCTGGTATATTGTGGCTTGCTCAACGTTTGGTATTATTAAAGCTGATGCGTGGGTCGGCAAAGGCGTATAAAATATCTTGCAATAATAATCCCAACATGGTTAAAATGCTCGTTAGCGTTAGCATTGCCATGATGATGGGATAATCTTGCGACATAATAGCGCGAAAGGTTTCAAAGCCCAAGCCGGGTATGGTAAATACCGTTTCCAATATCACTGATCCGCCAATGGCATACGGAAAAACATTCGCCAATACCGTAATCAGGGGCAGCAATGCATTGCGAAAAGCGTGCCTCCATACAACTTTATTTTCGGGCAAACCCTTGGCGCGGGCGGTGGTTATATAATCCTGCTTAATGGTTTCTAATACCGATACGCGTAAGGTGCGCGACAAAAATGCCAGCGATGAATAGGTGTAGCATATCATTGGCAATACTAAGTATGGTAAAGCAATGCGCAGCTTTTCAAATACAGAAGCCCCTTCGGGGAAGCCTTGTGCGGGCTTTACACCCGAGGCTTCAAACCAGTATAATACATCAGGATTAGCAAAGGCCATAAGTAATAAAGTAGCCAACCAAAACGAGGGCATGGAATACAGTAAAAACAACACTACGCTACTCGTCCTGTCGAACCACGAATTCTTTTTTACAGCAGCATAAACGCCTAACGGAATACTGATGAGATAAGCTAAAAATATGCCGCCTAAACTAAACAGCAGCGTATACCAAATACGTGATGTGAGTATATCACCCACAGGTTCGCCGGTAGCGTATGAGAAGCCAAAATCGCCACGCAAAACGCCTTTGCTATTTTCGCCATCGCCAAATAACCAGCGGTGGTAGCGGTTATCTGCGTGAAAGGAAATAGTGGGGATGTAGTTTTGCCAGTTAGGGGCATTTAGCTTCGCTTGCTTACTAAAATTTTCCCTCTCTCCCCTATCGGCAACTCGCTCCAAAGTATCTGGCTCAGCAAGGCTTTTTACGGATATGTAAAACATGGGTAAATCCAGTCCCAGTTTATGGCGCCATTGTTTTAGGGCAATATCGCGCTGGTTGCCTGTAATGGGTTTGCCACCGTCTAACGAGCGTGCAGCAAGGCGTTCAGCTGGGTCAACAGGGGCATAATCATTCAGTACAAAACCTAAAAAAGTAATGAGTATAAAAGAGGGGATAAACTGTAGCAGCCGCTTAACTATGTAGCGTACCAATGCGCGTTAGTTTACAGGTTCAGATTTAACAACCCCTTTAGCATCGGCACGCAACAGGCTTAAATAATTAAGCATTACGTTGGGGTTATCATTTACCATTACAGTATTGCCAAAGCGTTTGTGCAAGGCTACGCAGCGTTTTGGCGCATATAAAAACACATAAGGCTGCTCATTATAAATTATGCGTTGCAGCTTTTTGCTATAGGCAAAACGGGCGTTTTCATCTACCGAATATTTTATCGAATCGATAAGTGCATCTGTCTCCGCAGTACCAAAACCAGGGTAGTTTGAACCTCCACTCACCCACTCTTTGGTTGACCATAGCTGGGTATAATCTTCGGGAAAGGAGTTACCGCCCCATTGCCCAAAAAACATATCAAAATCGTGCTTGCGGGCTTTCTCGTCAATAAGGGCTTTATCAAGCGCTACAATGTTCACTTTAATGCCGCCTTTCTCAATGCCTTCAGCTATAATTTTAGCCATATCGGCAGCAGCGGGGTTGCCACCCGGTATCATAAATTCAAAGCTCAATTGCTCTTTCGTGCCATCAATAACTTTGTCGCGCACACCATCGTTGTCAGTGTCTTTCCAACCTGCCGCATCCAGCAATTTCTTAGCCTCGGTTATATCCAACGGCAATACTTTTAGTGTGCTGTCAAACTCTTTTATTTTTAGAGGCGATACGTTAGCCGCAATACGCATACCGTTGCCGGCACGCACGGTACGTATAACATCATCAATAGGCACCAGCATAGCTATGGCGCGGCGTACGTTTTTATCGTCGAAGAATTTTTTGCGCTTTACGCCATCGGGTTTCATGTTAAAAACCAAATAAGCCCAAGCATAGGTTGGCACTAAAAACGAATGGTAATTTTTGTTGAAGTTAGCATCGCCCTGCAACTCGCGCAAGGCACGGGTGCTAAGCAAATTAGTACCGTCAAATTTTTGCGACTTAAACTCCAGTTTAGCCGAGTTTTCATCGGTATTTATCTTAAAAATAATACGCTCTGCAAACGATGTTTCGTGCGGGTTAACATCGGCCAACTTGCTTGTCCAATGGTTGGCTTTGCGTTTTAGGGTAAGTGTTTGGCCTTTTTCCCAATTCACCACTTCGTAAGCGCCAAGGCCTTTTATGTAAGCTAAATCAGTACCATACTTAGCATCGTTAAAATCATTTGCCCAAGCTAGCAAGTCGGTAGGTTTTTGCATTACCAACGCAGCATCATTCAATTGCGGTATGGTATATTTTGCCAGCACATTGTTTTTATCGTAAAAAGCGCGTTGCAAAATGGGTACATCGGTAAGCATAGCTACATTATTCATGTACTTACGCACACATACAATAGTAAACTTATTTGGGTTAGCAGCATCGCGCACCATATCTTTCAAATCGTCAAGGTAAACGCGGCTATCGGGGTTAGCCGTAAAGGGGCAACGGTTGGCTTTAAGGGTAAAAATAACATCATCAACAGTTACCTTGCTCCCATCGTCCCAAGTGGCATTGTCAACTAATTCATAGGTAAAGCTCAACCCATCTGCCGAAACTTCAGGCATAGCCTTTACTAATTGTGGGCGCATGCTGCGGTTCATCAAATCGTTATTCAACAAATACATGTGGGTATAACGGAATATAAACTCACGCTCACCCGAGATATCGTTGGTGGGGTGCAAGCTACCCGGCAATGCCGTAGTGTGAAATATTACTACATTCTCTTTAGAC
>JANOCJ010000094.1:0-9635 GCA_031412115.1 Flavobacteriales bacterium | reverse complement strand
GGTGTTACTATACCTATCGGTGGTTTAAACCAGATAAAAATTAACACTGCTGTAAGCCTTCCGCAAGGGGCATTTACTACCAATGGCAACCTTTACCTGGTATCAACATCTACCCAAACAGCCTATATAAACAACTTTACTACGCTGTATACAGGCACTATTACAGGAAATATAACTATGGAACGCTACAACAGTGGTGCTACAGGTTTCCGTTATTTAAGTATGCCTATAAACAATGCCAACATTAGCCAAATTAGCGAAGTAGGTTTAACAGGGCCCAACATGGGCCAGGTTATACCTTTGCCTTCATGCTCGCCTGTTAGTGTAGCGCAAAACTCTGCCTACGGCAACGTTATGGAGTGGCACGAAGATGGCCCATTTCCATACGCAGGCTGCCGCCAAAGTGGTTGGTATGTGCGCTCATCTGGCACGTTAGAAAACTTCCGCGGGTATTTGGTAAGGATGTACCAAAACTCGGCGGTAGTGGTAACAGGTACACCAAACTTAACAGCACAAACCTATGCAACACCACTTAGCAACACCAACTCAACCGGCGACGGCTGGCAGCTAATGGGTAACCCATACCCATCGCCCGTACAATGGACTGGCGTTGCAGGTTTTGGCGACTTAAACTTGTTTGCAACATCAGGTATTTATACCGGAACGTATGCATCATTCGCCCCTGTGCAAAACAAAATTATTGCCAGCATGCAAGGCTTTTTTGTACGCCGCTTATCGCCATCAGGCGCATCATTCAGCATACCAAACTCAAGCCGTCGCGCATTATCTAACATTACCTATCAAGATTTGAGCGGAAACTGGTATGAACATTTGCTTGAGATTGATATAACAGGCAATGGTTACAGCGACCATAGCACACTGTACTTTAACAGTGGCGCTACTGCCGATTATGAAGCATATTACGATGCACGCAAAATGGATGGCCGACTAGACCAACCTACCATCTACACTCACCTACCAAACGGCGGTGAACAATTAGGTGTAAATGGCCTAGGCAGTTTAAACCAAACATACGTTGTGCCTTTGGTAATGAAACCCGGCCAAAATGGCGAGTATACCTTGAATTTTGCAGAGGTAGCTACCTTCCCTGCATCGGCTATGGTATATCTGCAAGACTTGCAAACCGGCACGTTGACTGATTTGAGGGCTAATGCTTCTTACACCTTTACAGCTGATGTAAATGATAACCCTGAGCGTTTCTTAATTCGCTTTGAGCCTGCCGTAAAAGCAACCATTGCTGATGAGACTTGCGAGGCCGATGGCAACATAGTAGTTACCCAACCGGGCAACACCGTTTGGAGCGCTTACCAGCTGCGCGACAATGCTAATAATGTATATGCACAAGGCAGCAACTTTAGCGGCACAACAACCTTTAGCAACCTGCACCCGCAAGAGTATATACTTACGCTTACTCACCCATCGGGCTATGTAGCGCAAGAGTTTTATACCGTAAACGGTGTAAGTGCTGTTAACGCTGCAATGGCAGTATCAGCAACCAATGTTGAGGTGAATGAAAACGTAAACTTTACCGCTACCAGCAACGCCAGCGAACTGGTTTGGAACTTTGGCGACGGCAACCAACAAGTGGGCGCCAACGCTACCCACAGCTATGCCGAAGCCGGTACTTATAACGTAATACTTACCGCATCAAACAACAATTGCGATAACGTAGCCAGCGGCATAATTACCGTTAGCAACACTACAGGCATAACCAACACCACTGCCGAAACCCTAACTGTATTTGGTTACGGCGAACAGTTGGTTGTAGAGTTTAACAACTGGGGCGCAAATAAGGCCGATATCTTTATGTTTAATGCATTGGGCCAAAGGGTACAATCATTTACAGGGGTATCAACCCTAAAAGGCCGCCAGTTGCTAACTATAGCAGGCATTACACCGGGCTACTACTTTATACAAGTGGTAAGCGGTGGCAAAGTAACCGGTAAAAAGGTATACTTAGGTAGGTAAAACAGTAAGCCCAACTATCTGTTCAGTAAAAAAACCTTCCGGCAATTGCGCCGGGAGGTTTTTTTTGTGATTTATTTTTTGATTTTGGGTGTTTGCGTTTGTCCCACTCTTGAGGGTTTTAAATACTGACCGAAGTGTCAGTAGGTGGTCGAATCCCGAAGCATCGGGACGGGGGAGTTTAGGAGGCCTTGGCAGGTGTTATCACCTGCCAATAATAAGTGGTTGGTGATAACACCAACCACGGCGGGAAAATTACAAGGTAAAAAAGGAAACGTGCAGCACTACTGAGATGACCGAAATTAACGGCTCTGGTTTTCCGGTTACTGATGTAGTGGGCAATATAGTAGCCCACTATAAATGCGAGGATAAATAAAATAGGTAATATTTTTGTGGGCAAGGGTAGTATTAACCTTGTTAAGCTGGCCGTAGAGCAATATATACTAAACTATGTGTATGTGTTTGATAGTAAACCGCGTAGCAACTCAAACTCGCACCAATACTACAAATAATTCTAAAACGCTTACTACTTACAAGTAATTCCTCGCCTTAGCAGCTATTCCCCCCAATCAATAACCCCTACTTACCGGCCTTGCTTTTTACCACATAATTAAAGGTATACACATAGGTAATAGTGCCTTTATACTCGTGTGCTGAGACAAGGTACTTGCTGCGCATAATGCTGTTGTTAAACTTAAGGGCGTGGCTTTTATTTATGTTCCAGTTAAAGCCAATGGTATTGGTTACTGTTTTGTTTGCCCATGTGCCGTTTTGCTGTGTATTAATAAAGGTTAATGCTAGGTTGGCACTGTATTTACCTTTAGCAAAATTTTTGTTAAACGCAAAGGTTGGGCCTACGCTAAACAGCTTTAGCGATGGGGTTTTGGTGTTTAAAATATTTAACGAGGGCGAGAAGGTAAAGAAGATATTATTTAGCGTAAGCGAGTAGCCAATGTTGGTATTTAGCGTACTGTTTTTTGAGTATTTAACGGTTACTTTATTCAAATCTTCTAACCGTGAATAGGACATAGAAACGTACATATTATGCACCATTTTGGTATTTACAATAGTATACCGCGGCGCTACTACAACGGTGTTTTGTATTTGAAATACTTTGGTGCTATCATTCAATGGCTTTAACCCTGCCGACTGAAACATGTTGAAATTATTGAACGAAAACACAATGCCAAACTTTTGGCTGGCGGCATAATTTATTGTTGCATTAATGCCGGTGCGGTTAGTTTTTACGGCCTTGCGTTTATTCAAATCGTCGTGCTGGTAGTACTGACTAAAGCTAAGGTTTACTTTTTTGTTTTTGCTTACGCCGGTTTGGGTAAGGGTAATTCTCTGCTGGTCGTTAAGTAAATAATCAAGTCCCATGCTGCGGTATTCGGGCTGTATGCGGCTGTAATCAAACCCTAATGAAAAATTTTCGGCCCTGTAGGTAAAGCTGGTGTGGGCTGTCCAGGCATAGCTGGTAGAAAAGCGCGGCGGTATGGCCTTGCGTATAAAGCCCGACCCAAACCCATCGCCAATATCCAACAGCTCTGAGTTTATATCGCGTGTCCATGCGCTTACCGATGCGTCGGCATCCCAAACAACGTTTTTCTTTTTACCAAATGCCTGATGGCTTTTAATGCCTACTACGGCATTCTCGGCAGGGGTATAGTCTATTTGGTTTAATGTGTCTTTGGGTGCGGGTATAGAGTTTGGGTCGTCTTTACCATGCAGCCAAATAAAATCGACATAATTATGCTCTTTACCCAAGCCAAATTTAAGGCCCCAGCCCCTACGTTTGTATTGGGGTATTTGGCTGTTTATGCCCACTAAATTCTCGCGTAGGGGGCGGTTCATTCTACCATAAAAAGCCCCAATGCGTATAATAGATGGGTTAATTTCTATACCAGCGCCTAAAAATGTTTTTCCGTTTAATGTGCCGGGGCTCCATGTCATGTTAGTCCACCCCAAATAGCCTTTTACCCATTTGTAGTAGGGGTTTATGCCAAACTGTGCAAAGGGGTTTTTAACGTTTTTCGACCCCTCGGTAAAAGTAAAGTTAAGCGGCATTTGCACCCCGTATACTGATAGGGTAGGGGCCATTAATATGGAATAGCTAAACGGCCTGCGCGAACTGTTGAACGAGTTGGTATTATAGTACCCTATTGTGGCCGATGCGTTGCCATGAATTTCAAACGGATTGGCTTTGGTAATATTACCAAGGTCTTGCGCGCAGAGAGGGTTAGCACTGCCCATACACAGCATTGCCACAATAAACAAAAGATAAATTTTTTGTCTGCTACTATTTGTAAATAACGGCAAATTCATCTACTTGGTTTTAACCTTTACTTCGTTAGAAAAAACATCGTCGGCATCTGTAGTAATAACTAAAACTTTGTAGCTGTAACCGGCCCCATCGGCAACGGTTTTATCGCTAAAGGTTGTTGCTTTGGCAATATTGGTAATAGGAATGTAGTTGCCTCCATCTTTTTGGCGGTATATTTTATAGCCTACATCATTGCCGGCAGCTGTCCAGCTTAGGCTAACCGCTTTTGCCGATGCACTGTAAGTAGCCTTTAACGTTACAGCTTTGCTCTGTGCCGATGTTATCGGCACAGTTACTTTATTTGATGCTATCGAGCGGTTTCCGGCACTATCAACACAAACAACATAGTACTGCCATTTTTTAGCGGGCATAGCCCTATCATCAGTAAATGCTGTTGTTTTGGCAGCAACCAAAGTGGCTGATATTTTTTGTGGATTAATGGCATTGTTGCCGGTATCGGCCTCGGCGCGCCACACTTCATAGCCTTTAATATCGCGGTCGCGGTTTGCGGTCCATTGCAGTTTTACTTTTCCGTCTTCTACCTCCGCCGGTTTTAGTATAACAGCCGTAGGCGGAACTGCATCGGGCATACGGGCAGCAATAAAGGCTGTTTGTGCACTACGGTTATAGTTTTTATCGGCAGCGCAAATACGGTACAAAAAGTAGTTGTTGGCCTCTTTGGGCAAAGTATCCATAAAACTATTATTTGCTATGGGTTTAGGGTTTAGCAATTGAAAGTTTGATGGCTCGTTACTCAATGCCCTAAAAACATAATACCCGGCCAAATCGGCCTCGGTGTTTTTATCCCACGTTAAATAAATTTTACCGGTATCGGTTCTGGCCGATAGGTTTTTAGGCACTGCCGGTGGCGTCATATCGGGTATTACGTACGATGCTGTTTCGGTTTTAGCCCCATTGCCTTTTTTATCTACCGCTTCTAAATAGTAAAAATATTGCTCCGCTTCTTTTACGCTTTTATCAATATAAACAGTGTCGGTTTTAGCAATAAGTGTAGCGTTTAATTTAACAAAACCGCTTTTTTCGTTAGGGCTTTTGTATAGGTTGTAGCCTGTGCAGTCAGCATCTTTCGATTTCCACCAACTAAGTTTTACTGCTTTATCTTTTAGCTGGGTTTTAAAGCCATACACTGCATTGGGCGGTGTCATATCATCAGGCGTAGCCGTAATTTCAGTTGATAGTTTGGTTTCGTTTCCAAAAAAATCGACCCCGCAAATTTTGTAGTAATACGTTTTGCCATTTTGTATCAGCGAGTCTTTATCGGTATAAAAAAATTCGTTTTTAGCAGCCAGTTTTTGCTGGTCGTCGCTTAGCATAATGGTAAGCGTATCTTGGGGTTTGCCCTTGGCGGCCAACGCGCGGTATATGCGGTATTGCGCGTATTTTTTATCAGCCCCCCATTTTAGTTCTACCTGTTTATCATTTGCTTTTGCTGCAAAGCCCGCCGGTGCAGCAGGTTGTGTATAGGCTGCCGCAGTTATGCTAACGTTACAAAGGGCCGCTTGGGGTTTCTTACCATCTTTGGTAAGGCAGTACTCATAGCTTGTACCTTGGGTTACGGTTTCATCTACGTAGTAAATACCCATTAGCGCGGCAAGTTCATTTTGTACAGGCGCAATAAGGTATAATACATAATAACCTAAACCGGGTATATTATCGGCACTGGTACTTTTTTGAAACGCTTGGCTATAGGTAAGCAAAAGCAGGTTTTTATTGGGCTTGGCAGCCTCGGCATTAATTCCTTTTATATCAAGTGGCGTGGCCCGTTTTATTGGGGAGGTATTAATTTTTTGCCAATCGCCGCCGGTTTGCTTGCGGTATATATCGTAGCTATCGTCGCGGTTAAGTTCTTTACCAAACCACTTAAGCTCAACGGCTTTTTTTGTAGCCGAATTGCCCGCATAAAGTTGAATTTGTTGTGCCTTTGCAGCTACTATGCTAACACACAAACAAAGGGAAAATAATAGTTTTTTCATTTCTATTTGTATTGTTGTTAGTCGCAGTTATTTTTATTAGAGAATGTACCATCTTTCCATCGGGCTTTTATATCAAAATCAGGAAAAGGCCACGGGGTATGAAAAGCTATGCCGCCTGCCAAACAAAATGGGCTTGGCATAGTAAACGCCCCCGTAAAGGTTGCGCTTATACTGGGGTCTAAACCAACGCCGCAAATACTGGCACCAACCCCTGCCGAGCCTGTAAGCGTAAACGAACCACCAAGCTGTAACTTGGGGAAGGTTGCTGTTGCATCAACACTGCCGCTTAAGCCAACATCGGCATGGTAGCAACCACTACAGCCGCATTCCCCAAATGCACCAACCAAACACATACAATCGCCTACGTGTATGCCATATAGTTCGCCGGCAACACCTGCACCTAATGTTACATTGCCGTTGGTACGTTGTATGGTAAAATAACCGCTTAATTCTTTACCAATGGGTATTACATTAACCTTTATGGGTGCGGCTTTTGTGCCTGCATATAAATGCCAATCATTGTCAGCAAATTTTATGTTGGCCGTTCCATTAAGGGCAAGCAAATCATACACATTGCCATTTACGGTTACATACCCTTCTAGGTATTTTGGGGTTTGAAAATGGATGGTAAAATCGGCTACTGCTTTAATCTTGCCATCATACTCTCCCGCACCCGATGATAGTATTTCTACCTCGCCACGTTGGGTAACGGTTTTTAGGCCCCAGCTTTCGGTAGTTTGTATTTCGGTAGATAGCTTGCCCCACATTACCGCACCATTGCTGCCTGCGGTTTTAACCAATGCGCTGCCATAAAGGCCAAAGCCGGTATACCCATCAGGTACATAATCACTATTGTTTATGTTGCCACCTTCCTCATGGCTCATGTGGTAATAAATTCTACCTCCAAACCCATAAATACTTATATCAAGTATTCCGGTTGGCACTTCAACAAAGCCTTGCTGCTCAGCCTCTACAAACCAGTAACGGAAACCCGTTTTTTTGCCTACCATTATTTTGGTATGCAGTATTTTTTTCATCGGTTCTTCAAATTCGGCATCTACTACTAACATAAACCCACTGCCGTATACAGGGCCGTAAGGGGCTGTGTTTTCATCAAAAAATTTAAAGCACCCGTCAAATGAGCCCAAGCCATTGGGGCTAACCTCGGCACAAACCGAACTGCTAGTAACATCAAGCGAATTATCGGTTGGCGATAGTGCCGCAACAGGGGTGTTGCCATCATCAATACAGGCTGTTAAATTAGCTTCGTTATAGTAAGGCCAATCAGGGTTTTCAGGCTGATAAAAGCTAAGGGCTGTATTAAAATCTTTGCTTGATGCAATGGTGCTTTCCTCCAATGTTAGTTGGCCACCCAAATAAAAGGTGTAGTGCTTATCGGCCCCGGTGCCTTTAACCGTTGCCCCTTTTAACTTAAACGGAAATTGATTGAATTTTGCATTGGTTTGGTACAGCAGTATGCCCGAGAATAAGCTCTTCATTTTTACATCGCCGTTGGGCGATATAACAATCTCGCGCATGGGCACTCCTTTTGCTTTAACGTTTTTACCTAAGGTGTTATAAAAATTAAAATCGGCATCAAGGGTTACTTTGTCGTAGGTAACGGTTGCGCTCGTTGGTAGGCAGGTAATTTTATCGGCCCCTTTTTCAAATACAGTAGTTTCATTAGTTGTTAAATAGGCTAAGTCAATATAACCGGGCTGTACTCCATCATAATCGGCATAAAATGTAAAGGGGGCTTTGCCGTTAATAAAGGGTATTTCCATATTGCCATTTACCGTAAACTCCAACAATTTGCTTTGCGAAATTTTAATGCGCACATCTTTCATTGTTGATTTAAAGGCATTGAACTTAGCATCGCCGCTTATCTCGCCATACTTCATTATATAAAACCCATCGCCTTTATTTATTAGGTTTTTAAATGAGCAAAAACCGGTTGTATTGTTTTGGAATTTAATATCAACCCTAAGGTCGGGATAAACAAGCCCTTTTTGGGTTACACCGCTTACTGATTGGTTACCCAATACGGCCCATGCTTGTTGGTTGCCCAGTGTTGAATATACTGAGCCGTTTTTATTCCACAGCATTTTCATATCGCCATTTACAGGCGTTAATTTTAATAGTAATGAGGTAGCCCCGCTATACGAATATTCATCATACCATTTAATTATTTTGCCAGGTCCTAGCCACATATTTTTGCCATTCCACATAGCAAATTTGCCCTTTAAATAGGCCGATACCTCTTTGCCAACAACACTAAACCAGCTGCCTTTTTCTATTTTAAGGGTGCAGTTTTTAGGGTAATCGGGTGTTATTTCTACATCTTTTTCAAACATCATGCTGCCATAAAATGGCAAAGTAGCACTGTTTATGCCTGTGCCGGGCTCTGTTAAAATTAAATTTTGGGGGCCTAACTCAACATCAACACCCGACGAAGCAGTGTATGATTGGTCGTAAATATAAAAGAATGTATTTCCGTCGTTAGCAGGCGCTGCGGTAAATGGAGAATGCCATACCATGCTGCTCCATACTTTTCGTTTACAGCCTTCGCCTTTATCGCCTTCTTGTATTATATAGTAGCCTTTATCTTTATCAAAGTATGGGTTTAAGCTAGATTCGAGCGAGAAGCTAATTAGGTTAAGTTCAAATTCGCCCTCTATATCTTTTGGGGCCAGTTCAATAGGATTAAACCCTTTTAGTTGGTCGCCAATATAACCTTTAGCTACCCTCCAATTGGTTTTTTTACCATTAACTAAGCCGCAATGGCGCACCGTTAGCCCATTAAATGTTATATTTACTTTAGGTGCCCCTTGCCATAAATACAGGTAGCCGGTGCCGCTTAGGTTATCAATATCTTTATTGGTAAATGTGCTTACGTTAATTGTATAGCCGCACATGGTAAAGGTTGAAAAATCGGCCTCTTCGCTTGTTGGTACAGTAAATTCCCATATATCACTTTTACGCACTTTGGTTGGGTCCCAATCATTAGTTACAACCTGCCAGGCATATTTTTTACCGGCCTCAAATTTTGCAAAATACTTGTATGGCGATTCCATTGGTTCGCCTTTATCGGTTTGGTTTAAATCAAAGTTTTTGGCAATAGCATCTTCTTTGGTTTGCCCATCATTCATTTTTACCAATTTGGTATGAAAGCTAACACCGGTTATACTAGGGTTTTCCCACTCAAATTTATAGTGGCCGTATTCACTACCGGTTGCGGTTGTCCATTGTATTTCGCTACCATTTTTGGGCGATACCAGTTTAATAGGGTTATTAAAAATTAAGTTGTTGGGCTTGTATGTTATACCGCTTGT
>JANOCJ010000093.1:0-11980 GCA_031412115.1 Flavobacteriales bacterium | reverse complement strand
AACTGTTGGCGCGGAATAAGCTCGCGCAACTTCTCGCAAATTCGTTTGCCAAGGTCGTAGGCGTTGTCTTTGTGTATAAGGGCACTCAGGGCATCTACAGGCTCTCCGTTTAGCATCAAATCCAGCTTTACCAGTTTTGATTCGCGGTAGCCTATTGGGTGATAATCGAACGATGCGTAGCCTTTAGAGATGGTTTTCAGGCGGTCGTAAAAGTCAAATACAATCTCAGCCAAAGGCATTTCAAAAGTTAATTCAACCCTATCTGCCGTTAGGTAAACCTGGTTTTTAATAATGCCGCGCTTTTCAATACACAGCGTCATAATTGAACCCACAAACTCGCCTTTGCTAATGATAGAAGCGGTGATATAAGGTTCTTCAATAGTATCAATTTTACTAGGGTCGTCAGGCAGTTCCGAAGGGTTATTTACTATCGAATGTTCACCTTTAGTATCGGTAACGTGGTACGATACGTTGGGAACGGTAGTAATAACAGTCATGTCAAACTCACGCTCCAAACGTTCCTGAATAATCTCCATGTGGAGCATACCCAAAAAGCCGCAACGGAAGCCAAAACCCAGCGCTGCCGATGTTTCCAACTCAAACGTTAGCGAGGCATCGTTTAACTGCAATTTGCCCATGGCGTTGCGCAGTTCCTCAAAATCGTCAGTATCAACAGGGTAAATACCGGCAAATACCATCGGCTTCACATCTTCAAAACCTTGTATAGGCTCAACCTCAGCATCGCCAAGGCGAACAATGGTATCGCCCACTTTTACCTCGCGGGCCTCTTTTATGCCCGAAATAATATAACCCACATCACCACAAAAAACCTGCTGGCGGGGCTCTTGTTTTAGGCGTAAAATGCCAATTTCTTCAGCAAAATATTCTTTTTCGGTATTAACAAATTTAACCTTGTCGCCCTTTTTAATGCTGCCATTCATTACCCGGAAATAGGCAATTATACCGCGGAAAGAATTGAATACAGAATCGAAAATAAGTGCTTGCAAAGGCGCAGTTGGGTTGCCTTTTGGTGGCGGAACGCGCTTAATTACGGCCTCTAAAATATCGTAAACACCCATGCCGGTTTTACCACTGGCGGGTATTATAGTGTCGCGTTCGCAGCCAATAAGCTCAATAATTTGGTCTTTTACCTCCTCGGGGTTTGCACTGGGCAAATCCATTTTATTTAAGATTGGAATAATCTCCAAATCGTTACCCAAAGCAAGGTACAGGTTAGATATGGTTTGAGCCTGTATACCCTGCGATGCATCAACAATAAGCAAAGCACCATCGCATGCTGCAATAGAGCGAGACACCTCGTACGAAAAATCGACGTGGCCTGGGGTATCAATCAGGTTAAGGGTATATTTTTCGCCTTCAAACTCGTAATCCATTTGTATGGCGTGGCTTTTAATGGTAATGCCACGCTCACGCTCAAGGTCCATATCATCAAGCACTTGTGCCTGTAATTCGCGTTTAGAAACGGTGCCGGTATATTCTAACAATCGGTCGGCCAGGGTGCTTTTACCGTGGTCAATATGGGCAATAATGCAAAAGTTGCGTATATTCTTCATTCGTGGTGCAAATTTAAGATAATTAATCCTACATAAAGTAAGAATAAATAAACAGGCTAAAAGTTTGAGTAGATAGTATGTTTAAGTATATTTGCTGTTTGTAGTAATTTTCTATTTAAACGGTAAAAATGAAATTAAAGGCTGTATTCATTGTAGCGCTAGCTATATCTGCTTTTTCAACTGCCCTTGCACAGCAAATTCCCAACCCTTCAACTCCCGAATACCAAAACATGAAGGAGAAAGGAAAAATACCTGCCGGCCCCATAGCATTTATGGGAACACCGGGTGGGGCAAACTTGTTGGAAAAAGCACAACAGGTAACGCAGCCAGCAAACTCAGTGCAGGCCTCAACAGCATGCAACTGCTTTCAACCGTTAGATAATACATTTTCAGTTGTTCCTTTTAGTGGGTACTCAGGCCCTGATTACCGCAACGACGACGGTTCATCGGACGAAATTATTCTGCCTTTTAACTTTTGCTTGTATGGCAATACTTATAACTCGTTATATATTAACAATAACGGTAACGTATCATTTAACTCGTCTTATGGTACGTTTAGCGCTTCTGCATTTCCATCGGCAACCTATGTAATGGTTGCCCCTTTTTGGGCCGACGTTGATACCCGCGGCAATGGAAGCGGCCTAGTTTATTACAAAATAACCAACAGCTCGCTTATTGTGCGTTGGCAAAATGTGGGTTACTTTAATTCTGAAGATGACAAGTTGAATGACTTTCAGTTGATTATTACTAATGGTAACGACTCTATTATCCCCATCGGTTCAAACGTATCATTTTGTTATGGCGATATGCAATGGACAACCGGTTCTGCATCGCAAGGCGTAGGTGGTTTTGGTGGCGTCCCCTCTACCGTAGGTGCTAATAATGGCGACGGTACCAATTATGTGCAGTTTGGCCGTTTTGACCACCCCGGCACTGATTATGACGGCCCTTTTGGTGCTGTTGACGGAATTAGCTGGTTAGATAACCAAAGTTTCTTTTTTAATGTTTGTACCAACGACAACAACATTGCCCCCATTGTAAGTGGTATTGCCGTTTGCGATACTATTGATATTTGTGTAGGCACGGTACTACCTATTAACTTCTCATTCCTTTCGCCTGAACAGGCGCAGATAACATCAACCGCTATAAATGCCCCCAACGGTGGCTGGAGTGGTAGTGGAACTACCGCCAACACTAGCGTGGTAACCGGTACCTTTACCGGTACTAACCAAAATGTTGGATACAATACTGTTACTTTTACCGGTACCGATAATGGAACACCGGCAGCCGGCACTACCGTTACGCTGGTTATAAACGTACAACCCGGTCCGGCTGTACCCCAAATTACCGGCCCCGCGCCATTTTGCCCCGGCCAGGGCTCAGGCGTGTTGGTGGCAACACCCGGCTACCAAACTTATAGCTGGGCACCCGGCGGCGGCAGCAACGATTCGTTAACCGTAACCAACGGCGGCCAGTATACTGTTACAGTAAGCAACGGCGGATGCGGTGTAAGCTCAGCTCCATTTACAGTTGTTACTTTTCCTGACCCTGACCCAACTATAATTGGCCCTGTAGCAACCTGCGCCCTAGGCCAAGCTGTATTATCTGTTAGCGGAAACTATACCAGCATTTTATGGACGCCCGGCAACGCTACCAACGATAGTATTACCGTTGGCCCCGGCACTTACAGCGTGGCTATTACTGATAATAATGGCTGTAATGGCACTGCCCAGTTTACCGTAAACAGTTCAGACCCACAGGTAAGCATTACTGCCCCTGCATTTACCTGCAATGGCGGCCAAGCCAACATTACTGCACAAGCTACCCCTGTAGGCAATAATTATACCTACACTTGGTCGCCAAACGTTGGTACCGACTCTACCGTTAGTGTTATAGCCGGCCAATACATTGTTACCGTTACCGACCCCAGCGGCAACTGCTTTAGCAGCGATACCGTAACGATAATAGACTATTCGCCAACAGTAAATATTACCGGTATTGAAGCCTTTTGCTCGGGCGACAGCATTCTTATATCAACCGATACCCCTTTTGCCAACTACCAATGGTATGAAAATGGTGTACCTGCATTAGGCAATAACCTATTGTATGCTGATAGTGGCGAATATATTGTTGTTGTTACTGACCCATACGGCTGTGTTACTTCAGACACATTGGTAAACCTCGACCCTGTTGACCCTCCGGTAGCTAACTTTAACACTACGCCACAGTTTGGCGGTGTACAAAATGAGCCATTGTATTTTAACGACCTTTCAACCCCTGCCGACTCAGCAATACAGTGGGACTGGACTTTTAATGGAGGCTTGCCACCAACGGGTACCGATCAAAACCCATTCTCAATTTTTGGCACTGTTGGGCCTACAGATATAACGCTGATAATAACTACATACCTTGGCTGTAAAGATACTATTACCATTTCGTCGGAAATTGTACCTGATATTGCCCCTAATGTAATTACCCCTAACGGCGACGGCGATAACCAATACTTTGTGTTGCCTGTTGCATATGTTAAACCCAACTGCCAAATGTTTATTTACAACCGTTGGGGCCGTTTAATTTATAAAACAGACAACTATAAAAACGATTGGGACGGCGAAGGCCATACTGATGGCGTATACTACTTTGTGTTCCTTCAGCCCGATGGTAAAGAACACCACGGTACTGTTACCATTTTACGCAATAAATAAGCTATTATATGAGGTTTGCAGTAGTTACCCTATTGGCTTGTTTAACCCTGGTATGCAGGGGGCAACAGGTATATATGGTAACTCCTGTTGATTACCCTTATGCTGCGGCTGATACCATCCATCTTTGTGCTACAGATTCTTTTCCTGCATTGCAAGCCAATTTATACCAATCTCCATCGCGGCTTAGCTGGTATTTAAATGGAGCCTTTATTAGCAAAGCTGCACGTATTAAGCCGACTGAAACCGGTGTTTACAAGCTGGTAGCCCAAGGATATGACTGGTGGCATGAAAAGATTATTGTTATAGACAATAAGGCTCCTTTGATTTGCGAAACTATTATACCCAATGTGTTTACGCCCAATGGCGATGGGCATAACGATAACTTTGCTATTTTAAATTTAGAACATTACCCAAATAGTACCCTGCAGGTATATACCCGCTGGGGCCGTAAGGTGTTTGAAAGCAATAATTACCGAAACGAATGGAACGGTGCCGACCAAGCCGATGGTACTTACTTTTTTATATTTAGGAGGAATGATGGGCAGGAATTTAAAGGTTCGGTAACTATTCTGCGTTAAATTTGCGCCCTAATATTATACTACTGTGAAGATTACCGAATTAATTAAAGATGAGAAAAAAACCTTTTTCTCATTCGAAATTTTACCTCCCATTAAAGGCAAAAGTATTGATAGCTTATACGAAGGCATTGACCCCTTAATGGAGTTTGACCCTAAGTTTATAAACGTTACTTACCACCGCGAGGAATACATTGCCCGCGAATATCCGGATGGCCACGTGGAACGCGTATCAACCCGCAAGCGCCCCGGTACCGTGGCTATTTGCGCAGCACTTAAGCATAAATACCAGGTTGAAACTGTGCCGCACCTTATTTGCGGCGGCTTTACCCGCGAGGAAACTGAATATGCCCTTATTGATGCCCACTACCTTGGCATACACAATGTATTGGCCCTGCGCGGCGACCCTGTAAAAGGCGAAAACGGCTTTACCGCCACGCCCGGTGGAAACCGCAACTCTATTGATTTAATTACCCAAATTGATAACCTAAACCGATCGAAATACCTGCACGAGGAAATGGAGGGTGCATCGGCTACTGATTTTTGCATTGGTGTATCGGGCTACCCCGAAAAGCATTTTGAAGCTGCCGATATGGATGCTGACCTTGCCTTTTTAAAAGCCAAGCAAGATGCCGGCGCTGACTACATTGTAACACAGTTGTTTTACGATAACACCAAGTACATTGAGTATGTAGAACGTTGCCGTGCCTTAGGCATTACCATACCTATTATACCGGGCTTAAAACCAATAACTACACTTAAGCAGATAGCAATACTACCCAAGATATTTTACATCAATTTTCCGGCTGAATTAAAAGACCTGCTAGACCGTTGCAAAACCGATACTGACGTTAAAGAAACCGGTATTGCCTGGGGCATTAAACAAGCCAAAGAATTATGTGATTATGGTGTGCCTAGCCTGCACTACTATACCATGGGCAAAGGCGAAGCGGTAAAGCGGATTTTGAGGGAGGTGTTTTAGTTAAAGCCCTGGCGAGGCAACATTTCAATAGAAAAATATTTCCATCACTCATTATAAAAATGGCGGCTGATACCAACAGTATCAGCCGCCATTTTTTGTATTTACATATACACTATTTTCTATTAACATACCGCTCCTACGGAGCTATTTTGCGCACGCTTCGACGCGCTCAGTGTGACAAATTATTTTGACATCTCCACATAATATTTGTAGAAATACGGAATGGTTTCAATGCCTTTCAGGTAGTTGAAAATGCCGTAATGCTCGTTGGGCGAGTGGATAGCATCGCTATCTAAACCAAAGCCCATTAGTACCGATTTGGCATTTAGCACCTTTTCAAACATAGCCACAATAGGAATACTGCCACCGCCGCGTGTAGGTATGGGGCGTTTGCCAAAAGTAGTTTCCATAGCTTTGGCTGCTGCCAAATACGCTACCGATGTAGTTGGTGTAAGCACAGGCTCGCCGCCATGGTGTACGGTTACATTTACTTTAACCGATGCCGGTGCAATGCTCTTAAAATAATCGCTAAATAGTTGGGTAATTTTATCGGTAGTTTGGCCCGGTACCAAGCGCATTGATATTTTAGCAAATGCTTTTGAAGGAAGTACTGTTTTAGAACCTTCGCCAATGTAGCCGCCCCAAATACCGTTTACATCAAGCGTTGGGCGGGTGCCTGTGCGCTCTAGCACGGTATAGCCTTTTTCGCCCCAAACATCGCCAATGGCAAGGTCTTTTTTATAGTCTTCAATATTAAACGGAGCTTTGTTTAATTCAGCTTTTTCTTCATCAGTCAAAACCAACACATCATCGTAAAAACCGGGTATAGTAATGTGGTTATTCTCGTCGTGCATTTGGGCTATCATTTTTGCCAAAATGTTGATGGGGTTGCCCACCGCGCCACCGTACACACCGCTGTGCAAATCGCGATTGGGGCCGGTAACCTCTACCTCAACATAGCTTAAGCCACGCAAACCTACGTCAAGCGACGGGGTATCATTGGCAATCATTGATGTGTCTGAAATCAACACCAATTCACAGCTCAATGCTTCTTTATTTGCAATGCAATAATCGGCCAAGGTGCTACTGCCAACTTCCTCTTCACCTTCTATCAAAAACTTAACGTTGCAGGGCAGTTTATTTTCGCGCATCATGTATTCAAACGCCTTAACGTGCATATACATCTGCCCTTTATCGTCGGCACTGCCGCGGGCATAAATTTTTTCGTCTTTTATTACCGGCTCAAATGGCGGAGAGTCCCACAAATTCAACGGGTCGGCCGGTTGCACATCGTAATGGCCATATACCATAATGGTAGGCAATGCGGGGTCAATCATTTTATCGGCACGCACAATAGGGTGCCCGGGTGTAGCGCTAACCTCTACATTATCGGCACCGGCTTCTTTTAGGCGGGCTGCTACCATGTTGGCAGCTTTTAGCACATCATCTTTGTATTTAGAATCAGCGCTAACCGATGGTATGCGCAGCAATTCCAACAGTTCATTTATAAAGCGGTCTTTATTTTGGTCGATGTATTGGTTAATGGTATCCATGAGTGAATTTTTTTGCAAGTTTATTAAGAAATACCTCACCCCCAACCCTCTCTCCTAAAAGAGAGGGGGCAAAATCCGATAAACCTTTAAAAGTGTTTTTTGTCTATTAAGAACAAAATGCAACATTTGGCGTATTAATTGATGTATAACTGACTTGTGCGGGATTTGATAGGTGCGTTGGGGTTGCACATGTGGGTATTTTTTATAACTTAGTATATTATTTTAGGTGGAATTGCCTGTAAAACATATCAATAGCGCCTTGCCAAAAACTTCATTTTTGGCCTACGCCCCCGTGTTGTTTTGTATGGTTTTTTTACTGCTTTTTTCAAGCAGGGTAAACGCCCAATTATCTACAACGGCAGGCTCTCCAACCGCCATGGTGCAAAACGTATTATTGGGCCAGGGCATTACAGTTTCAAACATTACATTTACCGGCGCATCGTCGCAAATAGGCTCTTTTGCCTACGGCGGCGGCACACCCAATTTAGGGCTTCCTGCGGGTGTAATACTCTCTACAGGCAATATTAACGATGGCACAGGCTCAAACACATCTACCAGCGCGGGGGTTGATTTTAACCGCGGTGGCGATGCCACACTAGACAATGTTGTGCAGGGCAGCGGAACGTTTGATGCCGCTGTACTGGAGTTTGATTTTGTTCCCCAATCATCTAATGTATCGTTCCGCTACGTTTTTGCGTCGGAAGAGTATCCTGAATTTGTAGGCTCGCAGTATAATGACGTTTTTGGATTTTTTATCAGCGGCCCCGGCATTGGCGGCCAGCAAAATATTGCATTAATACCCGGTACAGGTACACCTGTAGCCATTAACAACGTAAACCAAGGCGCTTTTCCACAATACTACCGCGATAATACGGGCGGTGGAGCTACCGAATATGATGGATTTACAGCTGTACTTACTACAGCATCAATAAACGTTACCGCCTGCCAAACCTACCACATTAAAATTGCTGTGGCCGATGTTGGCGATGGAATTTACGACTCTGCCGTATTGCTTGAGGCCAGCAGCTTTAAAAGCGCCAGCCAGGAAATTGGTGTATCAGTAACTTTTGGTAGCGATACAACTAAAGTTTATGAAGGGTGCGGACAGGCCAACATTAAGTTTACCAAAACTAACGAAACCAACACAACCGACTCTATTCAGGTATTTATTAGCGGAACAGCTACCAATGGTGTTGACTATACCAGCAACGGCGGCAGTTTTCCGGCATGGGCCTATTTTCCGCCCAATACAACTACCACAACAATACCCTTAGTGCCTGTAAACGATGGCATAAGCGAGGGCCCTGAAACCATTATTATAGAAATTCAACAACAAATTTGCGGGCAAATTATTACCAAAACGGTATCGCTAACACTGGAGAATAATGACCCCATAGCTGTGTCTGTTACCCCGACCGATACCTCTATTATTTGCCCCAATGTACCAATACCGCTTACCGCTTCGGCATCGGGCGGCATACCTCCGCTAACCTATACGTGGAATACCGGGCAAACAGGGGCATCTATCAATGTTTTTCCGCAGCAAACAACTACCTATACTGTAACCGTAAGTGATGCTTGTAGTTCTCCAACAGCACAGGTGCAGGCTATTGTGCGCCTGCCGGGCTATATTCCGTTGGATGTGTTGGTACCAGCCGATACCACCATTTGCCCAGGCGACTCTGTACAGCTTAGCGTGCAAGGTGTAGGGGGCCGCGGCCAAATAATTTACAGTTGGAGCGATGGGCTTGACAGCACTACTACCGTATGGGTAAAGCCTGCAATAACAAGTATTTACGCTATTACTGTTAGCGATAGTTGCGGCACTACTGTAACCAAAAGTATTACCGTAACGGTATTGCCCACCAATGCTGATTTTGACTACTACTACATAACCAACCGCACCGTTAAGTTTGTCGACTTATCATCAGACGATGTAACAAAATGGTACTGGAGTTTTGGCGATGGCGACACATCAACACAAGTAAACCCCATACATGCGTATGGCGATACCGGCTGGTACGATGTGAGGCTGGTGGTTGAAAATATTATAGGCTGTACCGACACATTAATCAAGCATATTCGCGCTTACCCCGACTATAATTTTTATGTCCCTAATGCCTTTACACCCAATGGAGACGCCGTTAACGACAATTTTTCGGGCATTGGGCAGGGCTTTGTTACGTATGAAATGTATATCTTTAACCGCTGGGGCGAAGCAGTGTTTAAGAGTGAAAACTATAACACCCGATGGGACGGACGCGATAAAAGCGGACTAGTTGCACCACAGGGGGTTTATGTTTACCAGATTAAAGTTAAAACTCCGCCCGGCGATAGTTTTACATTACGCGGCATGGTTGCCCTTATTAATTAATCTATGGTATACACATACTTTAAAAAGGCTTTCTTTTTTATGATTGCCATTGCCGGTATTACTACAACGGCAAAGGCCCAATTAACTATACAAGGTGGTTTTCCGCCGCAAACGCTTGTGCAAAACACGTTACTTAGCCCCGGTGTTATTATCAGCAACTTTCAGTTTAATGGTACCCTACAGCAAATAGGTAAGTTTAATGGTACCAACGCTAACATTGGCATAAACAATGGCATCATTATATCTACCGGAAATATTTTTAGCGCCCCCGGCCCCAACCAGGATGCATTTAATAATGCAGGTACCGATTTAATGCTACCCGGCGATAGCCAACTAGACCAGTTGACAACCAATAGTACGCAAGATGCTTTTACCATGTCTTTTGACTTTGTTGCCTATAACGATACGGTAGAATTTAACTACGTTTTTGCATCAGAAGAATACCCCGAATTTGTAAATGCGGGCTTTAACGATGTGTTTGCCTTTTTTATATCGGGCCCCGGTTTTCCTGTTGGTGGGCAAAATATTGCTTTGATACCCGGCTCGGGCCAGCCTGTTACTATTGATAATGTAAACGATTTTAACAATCCGCAATACTACATAGACAATGCCGGAGGCGCCACTGTAAACTATGATGGCTTTACCGTAAAACTAAAAGCTTTGGCAGTGGTTCAACCTTGTTCTACCTATACCATTAGAATTGGCATTGCCGACGTATTGGATGGCGATTATGACTCGGCAGTGTTTTTAGAGGCCGGTAGCTTTAACTCGGGCAACCCCAACGTAGTTATTAGCGCAGGTGCAATTAATAATATAAACGATAGCTTAATTGTAGAAGGTTGTGTAGATGGCCTGTTGGCTGTTTTGCGTAGTGGTGCCCTTAGCGATACTACCGTTGTAAACTATACCATTGGCGGCACAGCTACCAATGGGGTTGACTATACCCAACTGCCTGATAGTATTGTATTTTACCCCGGCGATACAGCAGTATTGCTAAACATTGAAGCCTTTGTAGATGGTATAAGTGAAGGTGCTGAAAGCATTATTATTACCTTGATACCTAACGCTGAACTGTGCCTTAACCAGCCTCCACAATCGGTAACTATTTTAATAACTAATACCGACCCTATTGCGGTGCAGATAGACCAAGTAGATACTGTTTTTTGCGAAGGAACTGTAACCCTTACCGCAACCGGAACGGGTGGACAGGGCAACCTGGAGTATATTTGGAGCACTGGCGAAACAACACCCACTATAACGGCTACACCTACCGAGAGCACTACCTACACCGTAACCGTTACTGACGCTTGCGGCAATACCCCGGCAATAGATAGCGTTTCGGTATCCATTATTTGCGATGTGGTTGTGCCCAACGTATTTACGCCCAATGGCGACAATGTAAACGAGACCTTTGTAATTGCCAACCTTGAATTGTACCCCGGCAGCTCATTATTTGTATACAACCGTTGGGGCCGCAAAGTGTACACCAGCGCCGATTACAAAAGCGATTGGGACGGCGGCAACCTATCTGAAGGGGTATATTACTATACCTTAGATATACCGGCACAGCCTAAAAAACTGCACGGAACAGTAACGATATTAAAATAATACTATTAAAATTTAGTTACCTTAGTATTCAATGCCTGTAATACCGCGTGTTAAAAAAAGCAACCATACTACTGCTGTTTTTAGTGGCCCATTTAGGAGCCCACGCTACACACATTATAGGTGGCGAGATGAGTTATGATTGCCTTGGCAACAACAACTACCGCATTACCCTAAAAGTTTACCGCGATTGCTTTAACGGCCAGGTTGGTTTTGACGACCCTGCCGCTATTGGTTTTTTTGATGCCCAAGGAAACCTGGTACAAACAATATACGCTACAGCACCTACCATTACCAATATACCACCGGTGGTAAGTAACCCGTGTTTGGCTATACCACCCAATATTTGTGTAGAAGAAGGGGTATATGTGTTTGATGTAAACCTGCCACCCATAAACGGTGGCTACACCATTGCCTACCAGCGTTGCTGCCGCAATGGCACCATTTTAAATATTGACAGCCCCGGCGATGTAGGCGCAACCTACTCAGCATTTATACCCGGCCCGGGCTCATTTTTATGCAACAGCAGCCCGCGTTACACCAACTTTCCCCCAACGGCATTATGCGCCGGCGACCCTTTAATATTTGACCATTCAGCCACCGACCCCGATG
>JANOCJ010000092.1:0-21295 GCA_031412115.1 Flavobacteriales bacterium | reverse complement strand
GAGTTATATTGTGCGAAAACACTTGCAGCTATGCTTTAAAATAGCTAATTTAGATGCCTCTATCGCTCCACTCCAATCGCCTTGATACGTATATATCCCATATTGCTTTTGCTTATTGCTTTAGCGGCTTGTAAACCGGCTAAAATTGTTGGCACTGATGCCGTTGGCTATGCCATGAAAAAAGATACCCTTGGAATTGACAGCGCCATTTATAAAGCCATTTTGCCCTACAAAGCTAAAGTAGATAGTGCCATGAATGTGCCCATAGCCACTAGCGCTATTGATTTTCCGGCACCTGACCGCAAAAATATTGCTACAGAAACATTGCTGGGCAATTTTCTGTCGGATGTGTTTATGGAATATAGCAATGAGTTTTATAAGCCTACCAACGGACAACCCATTGACTTTGCTTTGTTCAATACCGGGGGCATACGCACCTCTTTACCCAAAGGCACTATTACCATACGCAATGTTTTTGAAGTACTTCCGTTTGATAACCGCCTTACAGTGGTAACTATGACTGGAGATAGCGTGCAATCATTACTAAATTTTTTAGCTAAAAAAGGTGGCGACCCAGTGAGCGGTTTGCAAATGGGCATTGTTAACGGTAAGCCGGTAAATCCTTTAATACATGGCAAAGCCTTTGATAGAACTAAGACATATAAAGTGCTTACCAACGATTTTTGCTCAATGGGTGGCGATTATATGGGCTTTTTTGTAGGCGCAAAAAATTATGAAGATGTAGGCGCCGTATTGCGCGATGCCGTTATACACAAGCTGCGCCAATACACTGCCGAAGGTAAAGTAATAGATAGTAAGTTAGACCAACGTATATATAAAACCGATGCAAGATAGGCGCAACTTTATACGGTATTTAATGGGTGCAGGTGGCGCATTGGCGTTTACCAACCTAAGCGCGCAAGAGTTGTTTGCCCGCAAAGAAGTGGTTAAACTGGTTATACTGCATACCAATGATGTGCATAGCCGTTTAGAGCCATTTCCTGCCAACGATTCAAAGTTTGGGGGCATGGGTGGGGCAGCACGCCGTAGTGCGCTTATACAAAGCATACGCACTGCTGAACCTAATGTGTTGTTGTTTGATGCAGGCGATATTTTTCAAGGCACACCGTACTTTAATTTTTATTTGGGCGAGCCCGAGATTAAAGCAATGAGCCAAATGGGTTACGATGCAGCAACTATTGGCAACCACGATTTTGATGGTGGGATTGAAAACCTTGCAAAGCAGGTTACTAACAATGCAACCTTCCCATTGTTAAATGTTAATTACGGCATAGCTGGTACGCCGTTGGATGGCATTGTGCTTCCGTATAAAACCTTTGATAAAGGAGGTGTTAGAATAGGTGTATTTGGCGTAGGCGTAGAGCTTGCAGGGCTTGTGCCTAAAAATTTGTACGGGGGTGTTGTATATAACGTCCCTATAGAAGTTGCTAACACCACAGCCAAGCATTTGAAGCAAAATTTAGATTGTGATATAGTAGTGTGCCTGTCGCACTTAGGCTACAGCTATACCGATACTAGGGTAAGCGATTTGGTGATGGCAGCCCAAACAGAAAACATAGATTTAATAATAGGCGGGCATACGCATACCTTTTTAGATGCCCCGTCAATAGTGAAAAACAAGATAGGCAAACCCATTTTGGTTAATCAGGTAGGTTGGGCTGGCTTAAATTTGGGCCGCATCAACTTTTATGTTGAACCATCGACAAAAAAACACCACTCGGATAGCTATGTGTTAAAAATTTCAAAAAGTCAATAGATAAAAAATTTTTTTATGAGTTTTTTTTTAGAAACTTTTGCCCACAGAATAAAACACTGTTGAAAAGTGTTGGCTAAAAAAAGCCTTGGGAGTGAAAAAAATACTAAAAACAAAATATTGTCAGGAAACCACTTATGGAGAAAACTTGTGAAGATGTTTGGGACAGCTGTCTCTCGATTATTAAAGATAATGTTAATGCTCAAAGTTTCCGTACTTGGTTCGAACCAATCAAGCCGGTAAAATTAGCAGGTAACATTTTAACCATCCAAGTGCCTAGCCAATTCTTTTACGAATGGTTGGAAGAGCACTACATTACCTTACTTAAAAAAACCATTACCAAAGAACTTGGGCCTGAAGGCCGCCTGGAGTACTCTATTATTATGGAGAACAACCAAGCTACCAGCACGCCGTACACGGTGAGGATTCCTGCCGAGGGCGGAAAAACACCAAAAAACTTACCGGTTACTGTCCCTATCGACCTTAACCAAAACAGCATTAAGAACCCGTTTATATTACCGGGCCTTAAAAAAATTAGCGTTGATTCGCAATTAAACCCAAACTACTCTTTCGATAATTTTGTTGAAGGAGATTGCAACCGCTTTGCCCGCTCTGCAGCCTTTGCAGTAGCTAACAAACCCGGTGGCACATCATTCAACCCACTATTAATATATGGTGGTGTTGGTTTAGGTAAAACCCACTTAGCGCAAGCAGTTGGTTTACGTGTTAAACATTTGTTCCCCGGTAAAACTGTGTTGTATGTTTCTTCAGAGAAATTTACCCACCAGTTTATTGATGCCGTAAAGAACAACACCCAAAACGATTTTATCCACTTCTATCAAATGATAGACGTGTTAGTGATAGACGATGTACAATTTTTTGCAGGTAAAGAAAAAACACAAGATGTGTTCTTCCATATCTTCAACCACCTGCATCAAACAGGCAAGCAAATCATCTTAACTGCTGATAAGCCACCTGTAGAGATGCAAGGCATTGAGCAACGTTTATTGTCTCGCTTTAAATGGGGCCTATCGGCCGATTTGCAAGCGCCCGATTTGGAAACCCGTATTGCTATCCTAGATAAGAAAATGTATGCCGATGGTTTAGACCTTCCACGCGATGTGGTAGAATACCTTGCCTACAGCATTACAACCAACGTACGCGAGCTGGAAGGTGCTTTGATATCTCTTATCGCACAATCATCGCTTAACAAGCGCGCTGTAACGTTAGACCTTGCCAAGCAACTAATTGATAAGTTTGTTAAAAACACCACCCGTGAGGTTTCTATCGAACTGATACAAAAAATTGTGTGCGACTATTTCAACATGTCGGTAGAGATGATGAAATCGAAAACGCGTCGCCGCGAGGTTGTACAAGCCCGCCAAATAGCTATGTTCTTTGCTAAAAATATGACCAAGTCATCATTAGCAACCATTGGTATGAACTGCGGTGGTAAAGACCACGCAACGGTACTACACGCATACCGCACGGTAAACAACTTAATTGATACCGACAAACGTTTCCGCTCGTACATCGAGGATTTGGAGAAACGCCTTGCAATGCAAGTATAGCTTTTAGCTGATAGCTTGTAGCTTATAGAATTGCTGACAGAATTAAAAGATTGAGACGCCTTCGATGCAAATCGGAGGCGTCTTTATTTTTATCTCCCTTTGGAGGGAGTACCCGCGCTTTGCGCGGGGGAGGGAGGATTATTAGGAGAGGGGTTTGGGTTGAGGTATTTTTGGACTGAAATTTGCATTGCCATTTTCTCACAATTTTAACACTGTAACAAATGAAAAACACCGACCCATGGCAAGTACGCAGCCGCCTGTACTTAGACCGTATGCAGGGCAAAGCTTTTATATTACCCGGTATTGTGTTTTTGTTGAGTTGTTTGGCGGCGGGCTTTTATTACAATGCTTTTCGGTTTAATAATTTGTGGGATGGTTGGAATGTAGCCATGGGCAATGCCTTTCAGTTTTGCGAGGCCAACCGCATGGACCAACTCATACGCCAACCAGCCAATACGTGGAGCAACTTTGCTTATTTTATAGTAGGCCTGTTAGCGCTTACCATAGGCATACACGATTTGAAATACAGCGAACGCAGAAAGAGCGATAATTTTTTGGTGCGCCACCCGCTGTTCTCTATCCTGTTTGGTATTTCGGCGCTGTATGTGTTTGTAGGCAGTTTCCTTTACCATGCATCGCTAACGCGCACCTTTCAGCATTTAGACCAAGCCGGTTTATATTCAGTAATAGTAATGGTGCTTACGTTTAATTTGTATAAGATATTCCCGCTTATCCGTATTAAAGGGCGCTACAGAAGCTCGCATGCTATAATGATGGCTTTTTCTGTTGGTTTCAATTACCTGATATTTACAAGGCTGTGGCTAATTAACATCAATATATTATTCCCTATACTTATAGCTGTAGCCTTTGCTACCAGTGTATGTTACCTGATTTTTGTTAGCAAAGAGCACTACTTTACCAAGTACTTATGGTCAGCTTTTATAGTGCTTCTTTTAGGTGCTATTGTGTGGATTTTAGACCGCACCAACATTGTTTGCAACCCCGAAAGTATACTGCAAGGCCATGCCCTTTGGCACATATTTACTGCGGGCAGCATGTTGATAATTTACATGTACTACCGCTCGGGAACGGTACCTATAACCGACGTTATTAACAGGAAAGAAGAGCGCAAGGCGATAAGAAGGGCAAGGTAATTACGCTTTCACCCAATCCCTCAAATAGCTAAAACGCTCTGTTAATTCGCCATTGTTAGTAATGGTAGCGCGCTCAATAATATGGGTAACATCGTTGCCACCTAACAACACCGGAAACACCCGTTCTTGTAGCTGTTTGCCAAAATCTTCGCTGGCATCGCGGGGCAATTCGCAAGGCAAATTATCAATAGCCATAACGGTAATGGTATCTTTAATAAACGGTTCGTCTATTTTTTCGGTGGTAGGGTTGTAGCCGTAAAAAGGTTCTTCAATAGTAGAGGCAACTAACGTAGATGGAATAGACCCATCAATATCGCACGTTACATCAGCAATTACGCTTACCCTAAAATCGGGCTTGCGCATATCCTCTTTAGTAAACAAGGCAGGCGCTTGTGGGTGCCAATAGTGGCAGGTTATAAGCAGGTCGGTGTATTTGGTATAGGGGTAAAACATGCTATCGTACAACTCGGGTTGGGTATAAAACTCTTCCGAGTCCCAGCCGCTACCATCCTTAGGGCGGTTGTAGTCTTTAGAGTGTAGGTGCACATACACCGGTTCGCGGTACGAACAGTTTAAAAATTCGTAGGGCGTAACTTTGCGTATCTTAAGCATACCCAGTGTTTCGGTAGCACCATTGGCAACACGCCCGCCGCCGGTAAGGCATATTTTTATGTTAGTTAATTTTACCCGGTGCAACTCAGCCTCCATTTCTTCGCGGTCGCGGCATTCCGATGCATGTTTTATATCAAACAAATCATACTTTTGGCCGTAGCCCAATATACCGTTGTATGCGCCAATAATACCGGCATAGCGGCCAAAGCCAATAATGCGGTTACGGTTTTCGTCAGTCAAACATTCGTAATCAACCAAGCGGATTTTCTTGGCTAAAATATCTTGCAACATGGCCTTGTTACGCTCTTGCTTTTTCATGGTATGCGAGAAGAACATGTAGGTTTTGCCTGATAGCAATGCCTCACTCGAAACCTCTTTAATACCCATCAAAATATCACAATGGCTTACATCTTCTTTAACAGAAATGCCGAAGGCTTTATAATCATGGTCAGAGTAACAACGTGTTGCGCAGGGCTGCACGGTAATTTCAATATTGGGGTACTCCTGCATCACCTCAAAACATTGGCGTGGCGTAAGGGGCACACGTTTATCATCGGCCTTTTTAGTCTCCTTCAATATTCCAATCCTAATCTTATCCATGCTGCAAAGGTACTATTTAGTTGATAGTTGGTTGTTCGTAGTTGGCAGTAGGTTATTTTTCAACCACAATGCGTTTGGTTAAAATTCGTTTTCCGTTTTCTTCAACAACCAATAAATACAAACCGTTTGGTAAGCGGGTAATATCAAGCTTTTGCGTAATGCTGTTTATGGCATTGCTTTGCACTTTTTGGCCTTGTATAGCGTAAATATTTACACTCACTTTAGCATAGCTCTCAGGCACATCTATAGCTATAAAATTTTGGGCAGGGTTTGGGTAGATTTTTATTTCCGCGGCCTGATTTTCATTTACCGGTGTTATGGCGCACGGCGTAGGAAAGTTTCCAAACCCAATGCTGCCAGGTAATGTAGCAGGGCTATAGCGCGTATGTGAACCCGGCAATACTCCATTCTCCAACGTTGTACATTCGCCGCTATCAGGGTTCAAATCAGCTACAACATGTTTTTGTATTGGTTCTCCACACAACACGTTTTTACGCATAAAGTATAGCATCTCTATCAACCAGTTACCGGCCAGCGCGCCTACATCGTGGCCCATATCCTCCCCGGTGTATAAATAATAATTATGGTTGAGGTTGTCCATGCGCGTAGCAATATCGGCGCCGCCGTATATATCAGGATAGGTAGCGTTGCAATGAAAAGCTGCATCGGTGCCATAGCATACCACAGGGTCGCAGGTGCCGTGTACGATAAAGGTGGGTATGTTTTCATCGGCATCAATAAAGGTAGTGTCAAACGCCGCACCCGACAGGCAAAACACACCTTTAATGCCTTGCTGGCGGTCTAAATTGCCCCAAGCGCCAGCTAAGCCGCTACCCAACGTGTTGGCTTCTGTTTGGTCGGTAAAAGCCATAAGCATAGCCGTAAGCGCGCCGGCACTATGCCCACCAATTATTATGTTGTTAGTGTCTATGTGATAAGCCTCGCTATTCTGCTTTAAAAATTTCAATGCGGCGTTACCATCGTGTGCTGCTACGTAGGCGCTTTGTGCAAAGTCTGACCCCCAATTAAGATTGCATAGTATGGCAGGGTTTGCATTTAACAATAAGCAATTGTTGCGTTTACACAAGCGGTAATCTATAGTAACGGTAACATAGCCCAACTTAGCAATATTCAAAGCTTGTTCCCTAAAATCGGCCTTTGAACCACCAATAAAACCGCCGCCGTGTATCAACATTAGCAACGGGCGTTTTTCGTTGGGTAGTATGTTTGCGGGGTAGTATACTTCTAGCCCCAGGTTTTCGCATTGCGATGCCGGAAAGTTGCAATCAATATTATCCCACTCATCTATACTCCATTGGTTGGTGGCGTAGTTTACTGTATCTCCACTTACTGATGTGCTTTGCGGCAGCCAAAATAGGCAGTCGTTAGGGTTGCAATATTGCTGTGCCCTAGCACTAAAAAACAATGTGCCTAGCACAATTATCCCAATCCATTTCCTCATGCTCATAGTTTACGGTTTTATGCAAGTTAAAAACTATTTTTAAGACGGATTTACAATATAAATTGTTCCCACCCGTCTACCCATACAAAGTACACTAATATTACACCATAAATGAGCCTTGATACTTTTGGCAAAGTGCCCACCGGTAAACGATTAGAGCGAATTAAAAAATCGCCACACTATAAAAACGGCAGCTTTCAAAACCTGACCGAAACTACCCTTTCTTTTACACCTAAAAAGATGCTTGATACCTTGCGGCGCCGCAGTATTGAGAAAGAGAAAGAACCCATTGGTTGTGTGCCAGGTATACAAACCAACCTTAATGCACTAAGCGCTAATGCACCAACTGTTGTATGGTTTGGGCATTCATCGTATTTACTAAATAGTAATGGCAAAAATATTCTTGTCGACCCTGTGTTTAGTGGCTACGCATCGCCTTTTTCATTCGGCGTAAAGGCTTACAAGCATGAGGCTGTTTACAATGCAGATAACATGCCCGATATTGATATTTTGGTACAAACGCACGACCATTACGACCACCTTGATTATAAAACCATAATGGCCTTAAAAGGCCGCGTAAAGCAATTTGTAATGCCTTTGGGTGTTGGTGCACACCTTGAGTTTTGGGGTATAGAACCCGAGAAAATTCATGAGTTGGATTGGCACGAAAGTGTTACTGTTTTTGATGATTTTACGTTTACCGCCCTACCCTCGCGCCACTTTTCGGGCCGCAGCGTAAAGCGCAACCAAAGTCTGTGGGCATCATACGCACTACAGGTTCCGGGCTATAAAATATATTTGGGTGGAGATTCTGGTTATGGAACCCACTTTAAAGAAATAGGGGAACAGCACGGCCCGTTTGACCTGACAATACTGGAATGTGGGCAGTATGACAAA
Organism: Flavobacteriales bacterium; assembly: GCA_031412115.1. Taxonomy (GTDB): domain Bacteria; phylum Bacteroidota; class Bacteroidia; order CAMBQF01; family CAMBQF01; genus CAMBQF01. The sequence continues at coordinate 13,225 of JANOCJ010000092.1, read as the reverse complement.
AATTGGCACCAGATACATATGATGCCCGAAGAAACCGTACAAGCCGCTGCTGACTTACAAAGCAAACTGTTACTGCCCGTACACTGGGGTAAGTTTACCTTGTCCTTACACGCTTGGAATTCGCCAATAACAAGAGCTACAGCCCATGCCGATAAGTTGGGCGTAAACTATACCACACCCTTAATTGGTGAACCTTTTACCCTTGGCGAAGCTTTACCTAAAGCGCGTTGGTGGGAGGTTAAATAACTTCCAAAGTGCTATTAAACAAGCATTGCACGATTTTTGCTATCTTTGCAGTATTAAATAGTTCTTTGTTTATGGGGCCGACAGGTTTTGACAGCATGTAAATTGTTGTGTAAGCACGCCGGGGGTTGCAAGTGTACCCCGTAAAAATCAACTTAGCAAAACAAACAACTGGCGAGAATAACTACGCCATGGCTGCCTAATCTCAGATTAGCATAGTCATTGTCGTTTCCTGCAGCTCGGCCGGGCTGCGGTAGGAGTAACGGCATCATCAAATGCCCGGTCGTTGTAAGGCAAGCTGCGGGCTTTATGACGTATTAGCAGATACGGTTTGTGTTGGCGGGCATCTTGGCCTGCGCAGACTCGACAATTAACAAGATAATAAGCGCGTAGAAAGCACAGTTTTTTCTTGTTTGGACGAGGGTTCGAATCCCTCCGGCTCCACAGTAAATGGAAAATCCATTAAGCATTTTGTAAGTGAATGTTTGTTGAAAGTCTTCTTTCATAAAAACATGAACGCAACAAAATAAATTGCGCAGCAATTAATGGATTTTCATTTGCAACTTTGGTTAAGAGGGAACACCGTAGGTAATCCCTCCGGCTCCACAATTTTTTCTTCTTTATAGGCTCCTCATTTTCTTACCCCAATTCCACCCAATACTTTATTTACAGCTGCTTAATTTTAGTGCGAAAAACGCTACAATAAAGCCCAAACTTGTATCCTCAAACGTGTTTTTTGGTTGTAAAACTGCTTAAAAAAGCGTTAAAAATCATTAAAAGTTGATTTTTTTGGAACAAAAACGCGTTTTTTTAATCAAAAAACAATAAAAAATCAGGGATAGAAATTAACACCGTTTTTTGTTAATTGAAACCTGCCATTTTACAACCATACTTGTGTGTTTTTTACAGGTGTCAAAAATAATCCTCAGTAGTTTCCGGGCTGTTTTTAGTATTCATGCCTACTTTTTATTTAGTATAAAAAAATACTTTTTTTGCTGTCTGGTTTTTGGTTATTTATTTTACGCCCTTGTAGGTATTTTCATAAGCATAAAATATTTAGTAAGTTTGCAGTAGAATGAAATGGTTTAAAACAATAGCACTAAGCTGCCTGTTAGCAGCTTTTATTACCCCAAAAGGGGTATATAGCTTTGTTGTTGACATTCCCCATATTATTCATCATTACTACGACCATAATGCAAGCAATAGCATGACCCTATGGGGCTTTGTTGACGAGCATTTTATTAAAACATCAAACCATTGGTGCGATACGAACGACCATAAACACCCGGCTGAAAATAACTTGCCTACTAGTGTTTTAGGGGTTAGCTATTGTACCATTGCTCAAAAACAAAAATTTATATTTTGCCCTGCGTTGGCTGATAAGGTAAAGATTGATTTACGCCAAAGCATTTGCTTGTCAGACGTTGTTTCGTCTATTTGGCAGCCGCCTAAAATAGGTTAATACCATTCTTCATTTCTTTTTCAATTTGCTGTGCGTTTGCCGCATGGCTTATGGTATTTTTATTTTTAACCTATAGCATATTATGTTAGATAAGATTATTCGTTTTTCCATCGATAATAAATTAATTATAGGGCTGCTAACCCTTGGGCTTATTATTTGGGGCAGCTATTCGGTAACGCAGTTGCCTATTGATGCTGTGCCTGATATTACCAACAACCAGGTGCAAATTATTACCAATGCCCCATCACAATCGGCACAAGATATTGAGCGGCTGGTAACATTTCCGGTAGAGCAGTCTATGGCTACTATACCCGGTATTGAGGAGGTGCGCTCGTTCTCGCGCTTTGGCCTCTCGGTAGTTACGCTGGTGTTTAAAGACAATGTAGATGTATACTGGGCAAGGCAACAGGTAGGCGAGCGGCTAAACGATGCAAAAAGCCAAATACCCAATGGGGTAGGAACACCGGAGATGGCCCCCGTTACAACAGGCCTTGGCGAAATTTACCAATACATACTAAAGCCCAAAAAGGGGTATGAAAATACCTACTCGGCAATGGAGCTGCGCACCTTGCAAGATTGGATTGTGCGCCGCCAGTTGTTGGGTGTGGAGGGCGTTGCCGATGTTAGCAGCTTTGGCGGTTATTTAAAGCAGTATGAAATAGCGTTGAACCCCGAGCGCTTGCGCAGCATGAACATTAGCATTGCCGATGTTTTTGCGGCACTAAAAAAGAACAACCAAAACACAGGCGGTGCCTATATTGAAAAGCAACCCAATTCGTATTTCATCCGCTCTGAGGGCTTAATAGGTACGTTGGCCGATATTGAAAATATAGCCGTAAAAACCAATACCAACGGTACACCTGTATTAATGCGCGATGTGGGCACCATACAGCTAAACCATGCGGTGCGCTATGGCGCTATGACCTATAATGCCGAAGGCGAAGTAGTGGGCGGCTTGGTGTTGATGCTAAAGGGGGCAAACTCATCAAAGGTTATTGCAGATGTAAAAACACGCATAACACAAATACAAAAAAACCTACCTGTGGGGGTAACCCTTGAGCCGTTTTTAGACCGCACCAAACTGGTAGATAAATCAATAAACACGGTAACAAAAAACCTGGCCGAAGGTGCGCTGATTGTAATATTTGTGCTGGTATTATTGCTGGGCAATTTACGCGCAGGGCTTATTGTAGCATCGGTTATTCCGCTGGCTATGTTGTTTGCTATTTCGCTAATGAATTTGTTTGGCGTATCGGGCAATTTAATGAGCCTTGGCGCTATTGATTTTGGGTTGATTGTAGATGGGGCGGTAATTATTGTTGAGGCCACATTACATCACTTGTATCTCCGCAATGTAAACCGCACCCTCTCGCAAAAAGAGATGGATGAAGAGGTGTTTTTCTCGGCCAGCAAAATACGGAACAGCGCCGCCTTTGGCGAGATAATAATTTTGATTGTGTACCTTCCAATCTTAGCATTGGTAGGCGTTGAGGGTAAAATGTTTAGGCCTATGGCGCAAACGGTGGGCTTTGCCATATTGGGTGCATTCATCCTGTCGCTTACGTATGTGCCTATGGTTAGCGCACTTTTTTTGAATAAAAAGCAGGTACATAAAGTGACGATATCCGACCGTATCATTGCCTTCTTTCAAAGGCTTTATTCACCCGCTTTACTATTCGCACTTAAAAGAAAAGTGTTGGTTGTTAGCATTGCAGTAGTATTGCTTGTAGGTAGTATATTTTTATTTAATACCCTTGGTGCTGAGTTTATACCAACACTAGATGAAGGCGACTTTGCTGTGGAAACCCGCGTGCTTACGGGCAGCAGCCTGTCGCAAACAATAGATGCGGCACAAAAATCATCAACGGTACTGCTCAAAAATTTTCCGGAGGTAAAAGAGGTTATAGGCAAAGTAGGCACCAGCGAAATTGCTACTGACCCTATGCCGGTTGAGGCCTGCGACTTAATCATCATACTTAAAAATAAAGAGGACTGGACCAGCGCAAGCACGCGCGATGAGTTGGCCGAAAAAATGCAAAAGGTGTTGGAAGATGAAATACCTGGGGTTACCTATGGCTTTCAGCAACCCATACAAATGCGTTTTAACGAGCTTATGACCGGCGCACGGCAAGATGTAGTGGTGAAGGTGTTTGGCGAGGACTTGGACAGCCTGGTAAGCTACGCCAATAAAATTGGCGGCATCATCAATTCGGTAGATGGGGCAAAGGATGTGTATGTTGAAGCCGCAACCGGCCTGCCGCAAATTGTAGTGAACTACAACCGCGAAAATATTGCACGCCTGGGCATGAATATAGAAGATATAAATACGGTAATAAATACAGCCTACGCAGGCAAAAGCGCGGGCATGGTGTATGAGGGTGAAAAACGTTTTGACCTGATGGTGCGCGTGGCTAAAGAGTACCGCGAAGATATTGATGATATACGCGATGTATATGTTACCGCGGCCGATGGGCGGCAGGTGCCTTTGCAACAATTAGCCAGTATTGATTTTGTTACGGGACCCAACCAAATACAGCGCGACGATGCCAAACGCCGCATTATAGTGGGCTTTAATGTGCGTGGCCGCGATGTAGAAAGTGTGGTTACCGAATTGCAAAATAAAATAGACAAGCAGGTAAAATTTGCCCCGGGTTATTTTCCTACCTATGGTGGCACGTTCGAAAATTTGCAGGCAGCCCGCAAACGCTTAAGCATTGCGGTGCCGGTAGCGCTGGCGCTTATTTTTATTTTGCTGTTTTTTACATTCAATTCACTAAAGCAAAGTGTGCTTATTTTTACTGCAATACCCCTATCTGCAATAGGTGGTGTTTTTGCATTATGGCTGCGCGATATGCCTTTTAGCATATCAGCCGGTGTGGGTTTTATTGCCTTGTTCGGTGTAGCCGTCCTCAACGGCATAGTCCTCATATCTGAGTTTAACTTCCTCAAAAAATCGGGGCTTACAGATATGAAAGAGATAGTGCTAAAAGGCACACAAACCCGCCTGCGCCCTGTAATTATGACAGCCGCCGTGGCATCGCTGGGCTTTTTGCCAATGGCGCTTTCCACATCGGGTGGGGCAGAGGTACAGCGCCCTTTGGCTACTGTAGTAATTGGCGGCTTAATTACTGCTACGCTGCTAACGCTTTTAATTCTTCCGTGCCTTTACATTCTTTTTGAAAAAATAACCTTTAGAAAAATGAAACCAAACACCCTTACGCTGCTGGTGGTGAGCTTGTTTTTAGCGCCTATAGCCATGCAAGCGCAAACCACTACACTTACGTTGAATGATGCTATTAGCCTTGCTAAAAGTGGCAACTTGCAAATACAATCGGCTAGCCTAGATGTAACGTATGCGCAACAAATAAAGAAAACAGCGTTTGAAATTCCGAAGCTGGATGTGTCATTAATCTATGGCCAGTACAATAGCATTGCACGCAACGACAATAACTTTACGGTATCGCAAACCATTCCCTTTCCTACGCTTATGACAAGCAAAAGCGCATTGGGCGCATCTATGGTTAAGGCCAATGAATTGAAAAAGGAGGTAACCCAAAATGATGTTGTTTACAATGTAAAACAGACTTATTGGACGTTGGCTTACCTCTATTCAAATCAACGTTTGTTACAGCAGCAAGATAGTTTGTACAAAGCACTAGCCTATTCGGCCAACATGCGTTTTAATGCAGGTGATGGTACGCTGTTAGATAAAACCACTGCCGACTCTCAGGTTGGCGAGGTGGCAAACCTGTTAGCGCTAAACAATGCTGATATAGCTATATTGACTAATTACCTTACGGTGCTGCTTAATACCAATAGTAACATACGCATTGCCGATACGGTGTTGGTTGAAAAGCCCTTTACGCTTCCGCTTGATACTGCGGCTATACAAACCAACCCTATGCTATTGTATATGAAACAGCAGGTAGAAATAAGCCAGAAAGAAAAGGTGGTAGATGTAAATAATGCCTTGCCTAATTTGCGTGTAGGCTATTTCAACCAATCGCTTATTGGGTATCAAACCATCAATGGGCAATCTACTTATTTTGGGCCATCTAAGCGTTTTCAAGGCTTTCAGGTGGGCGTTAGCATCCCCTTGTTTTTTAATGGCGATGCTGCCCGCATAAAAGCTGCCGGCATTACCAAGCAAAAAGCCGAGGCTAATTATACCGCTACAGAAAATACACTATCGGGCCAATTTAAGCAAGATGTGCAGGAATATATTAAGTATAAAACTACCCTTGCATACTATAAAAACACTGCATTGCCCAATGCTGATTTAATTATAACACAATCAACCAAAGCCTTGCAGGCGGGCGAGATTAGCGCGCTTGAACACCTGCTAAACCTGCGCAATGCATTGGATATTAAAAAGGGCTATTTAGCTATGGTAAACGCCTTTAACCAAGCGGTGCTAAACATTGAATATTTAACAGGTGCAAAAAATTAATACTGAAAGAAAGACAACATGAAATTAATATATAAAATACTATTTTTTGCAACGCTATTAGTTATTAGCGCTTGCGGAAACAAGCCGGAGGCCACACAGGAAACAGCCGGCGAAGCCACCAACACCGTTGAATTAACTGCCGCACAATTTAAAACGGCAAATATTGAAACCGGCGCTATTGAGCATAAACAACTCAGCAAAACCATATCGGTAAGCGGCGTGCTTGATGTGCCACCGCAAAATTTGGTAAGCATATCGGTGCCATTGGGCGGCTTTTTAAAATCAACTGAATTGCTAGAGGGGAGCAAGGTGCAAAAGGGCCAGGCCATAGCAGTAATTGAGAATATGGAGTATATACAGCTTCAGCAAGACTATTTGGATAACAGCAGCCAGTTAGAATATTTGCAAGCAGAATATAACCGCCAGGTTGAACTCTCTAAAGGCAATGTAACGGCAGTAAAAACAATGCAAAAAGCAAAGTCTGACTATGAGAGCACGCGCTCAAAAGTAAACGGCTTAAAAACAAAACTGCTGTTGCTTAGTATAAGCCCGGCCAATGCATTAAAGGGTGAGTTGACATCAACCATTACGCTAACATCGCCCATTAGTGGCTACGTAACACAGGTAAACGCTAATATAGGTTCGTTTATAAACCCTACCGATGTTATGGTTAAGATTGTAGATACCGAACATTTGCATGCTGAATTGACCGTGTTTGAAAAGGATGTACCCAAGTTAAAAATAGGGCAAAAGGTGAGGTTTACTTTGGCTAATGAAACCACAGAACGTACCGCTACGGTATACCTTATTGGCCGCGAAATTAGCAGCGAGCGCACCGTTAGGGTGCATTGCCATTTAGATAAGGAAGATAACCAGCTAATACCCGGCATGTACCTAAAGGCGTATATTGAAACCGGCGCTAATGATGCCGTTGCCTTGCCCGATAAAGCCATTGTGGGTTTTGAAGGCAAAAAGTATATTTTTGTTGAAACAGCGCAATACCACTACACAATTGTTGAAGTTACGACAGGTGTTAGCGAACTGGGCTATACCGAAGTTGCCTTACCCGCCAACTTTGATATGAAAAGCAAGGTGGTAATAACAGGTGCATATAGTTTATTATCTAAGCTAAAAAATGCCGCTGAAGAAGAATAGTTAAATCTCCCTATTAAAATAAAAATGCCCCTGATTTTCGGGGGTATTTTTTTGTTGCACTTTTTTAATAAGCATTTAATTATAAGCAGTATAAACGCCTTTTTGTTTATTTTTTAGGTTTGTAAAAAGCGCTTAGTTAGCAATTGTTCTACTAAAATTATTTAATCTGTGAACAAAATTGAACAATAAGAAACAGGGGTGTGTTCTCCCGCAGGCGCACAATACACATTTTACAAGGCTGCTGTAAACAAATCTCCAATGGAAACAGATAACGATGACAAAGAAAAGCGCGCTGCTGATTTAATAATAACCAATAAAGAGCTAGCCTTTCAAAATGATGAAAAGGAAAAACGTGCTGCGGAATTAATTGTTGCCAATAAAGAATTAGCCTTTCAAAATGATGAAAAGGAAAAACGTGCCCAAGAACTTATTGTTGCCAATAAAGAATTGGCTTTTCAAAATGACGAAAAAGAAAAGCGGGCCGCAGAATTAATTGTAGCTAATAAAGAGCTGGCTTTTCAGAACGATGAAAAGGAAAAGCGCGCCGCAGAATTAATTGTAGCTAATAAAGAGCTGGCCTTTCAAAATGATGAAAAAGAAAAGCGCGCCCAAGAACTTATTGTTGCCAATATGGAATTGGCCTTTCAGAATGATGAAAAGGAAAAACGGGCTGCCGAATTAATTGTTGCCAATAAGGAACTGGTATTTCAAATTGGCGAGAAGGAAAAACGTGCTGCTGAATTGGTTATTGCTGATATTGAACTTGACTACCAAAGCAAAGAAAAAGAAAAACGTGCCGCCGAATTAGTTATTGCTGATATAGAGCTTGATTTTCAAAACAAAGAAAAAGAAAAACGCGAGATTGTAAATAAAGAACTGGAGGCGCTTAGCTATTCCGCAAAACTGGCCTCGCAGTATTCTTTAAGCCTTATTGAGGCCAGCCGCGACCCACTATTTACCATTAGTCTCGAAGGCAAAATTACTGACATGAACGAGGCTACTGTGCGTGTAACCGGTATACCCCGCAAAAAAATAATTGGCACCGACTTTTTTAATTACTTTACTGAGCCTGATAAAGCACGCCAAGGCTATGAACAGGTTTTTGCTAAAGGCTTTGTAGCTGATTATCCGCTAACTATTGTTGACGATAAATTGACGGATGTATTATTTAACGGCTCGGTATATAAAGATGGTATAGGCAATGTGTTGGGCGCGGTAGTGGTAGCCCGCGATATTACCGAACAAAAGCGGATTGAAAAGGAATTGATAGAGGCCAAAGTATTTGCCGAACTGGCAACAGGCATAGCCGAAGAAGCTAAGGCAAAAGCCGAAACCGCCACGGCAATAGCCGAAAGTGCGGTAAAGGCAAAACAGCAATTTCTGTCTAACATGAGCCATGAAATACGAACCCCAATGAATGCTATTATTGGGTTTACTAAGGTGGTATTGAAAACCGAATTGCAGGAAAAACAAAAGGAATATTTAAATGCAATTAAAGTAAGCGGCGATGCTCTTATTGTATTGATAAATGATATCCTCGACCTTGCAAAGGTTGATTCGGGCAAAATGACATTTGAGCAAACGCCTTTTAAGCTGGGGCTATCCATATCGGCTATGCTGCATTTGTTTGAAGCAAAAGTGCAAGAAAAGAATTTGCAACTGGTAAAACTATACGATAAAAATATACCCGAAGTATTGGTGGGCGACCCGGCGCGTTTGCATCAAATAATAATGAACCTGGTAAGCAATGCAGTAAAATTTACTTCAAAAGGCAAGGTTACGGTAAGTATAAGCTTGGAGAAAGAAGAAGCAGATATAGCATACGTTAAATTTGAAGTAACCGATACCGGTATTGGGATACCGGACGATAAAATCGAATCGATTTTTGAAAATTTTCAACAAGCATCAAGCAGCACTACAAGGGTATTTGGCGGAACGGGCTTGGGCCTAGCCATAGTAAAACAATTGGTAATGTTGCAGGGTGGCAGTGTAACGGTTACCAGTGTAGAGGGTGAAGGGTCGGCCTTTAGTTTTATCCTAGCTTTTCATAAAACAGATGCACAGGCCGAAAATGAAACCGGACAGGTTGAACAGCAAGCCAAAATTAAAAATGTAAAAATTTTGGTGGTTGAAGATATTCCACTAAACCAGCTATTAATGCAAACCATATTGGACGATTTGGAGTGCGAATGCGATATTGCCAATAATGGGCATATTGCTATTGAAAAGTTACGTACCAACGCATACGATATTATATTAATGGACCTGCAAATGCCGGTAATGAATGGCTTTGAAACAACTGCCTACATTCGGAACGAAATGAAATCGACCATACCAATTGTAGCTCTAACAGCCGATGTAACAACGGTTGATTTGGCAAAGTGCAAAGCCGTAGGCATGGATGATTATCTTGCAAAACCGGTAGACGAAATTTTGCTGTATAACAAGATAGAATTGTACGCAAAAAATAATAAACACAGCGTACGTGTAAAACCCGAGGTTAATTGGGGTGAAAAAAAACATCAATACATTGATTTAACGTATTTAACTAAATGTTTCCAGTCTAAACCCGCACGTATACCGCAAATGATTGCGCTTTATTTAGATCAAACCCCACAATTAATTACAGATATTAACCAAAGCCTGAAAGATAAAGATTGGGATACAATGTATGAGGCGGCACATAAAGTAATGCCATCATTTGCTTTAATGGGCATTAGTAAAGAATATGAAAGGATGTCGCTAAGGATTCAAGCCTTGGCACTAGCACAACTGGATACTAAAGAATTGCAAAACTTGATTTTTAGGTTGAGCGAGGTATGCGCGCAAGCATGTGTTGAATTAAAAACGGAGTACGATAAAATTATAATTGCCAATAATTAATTTTTTTGAAAATATTTAATGGCTTGTGTGATAAATAAAATAGACAATAGCCCTGAGGATAGCGAAGAGATAAAAACAACTACAGGAACCGATACTGTAGCATGGCGGTTAAGATAAATCCACGCTATAAAAACTATTGACGCCATTGCCAGCGATACGATACCATTAATAAATCCTAAGCGCAGCCTAAACCATTTGCCGGTATTTTGGTGTGGAATGGTAATATCCACACGCCCTTTTTGCGCATGGGTAAGGGTTTGCGTAAGTACCACCAGCGTTACCAAAAAAGGCAGGATAAAGAACATAGGCAGAATGTATAAAACAACATTCTCTTTACCATGATACAAAGGGATATATTGGTATGAACGCAAAGCGAAATAAGGCAAAGCTGCATTCAGCAGCATGTTAAAAGCAACATTTAGGTATATATGCCTCCGTACATAGCGTTGTGTGCTAAGCGCTGCATCTGTATTAAACGTAATATAGTTTTTAGCCTTTTTAAAACCTAACATTCAACAAACATATAACAACTAAGCCGTATTGCATTAGTTTATTATTTGTGTAGAATAATCAAACAGAGAATCGTCTCGATATCAATATAAAAAGCCCCTTCAAACTGAGGAGGCTTTTTTCTGTATCCCTTGCGGTACTTATTTTGAAATCAATTTTTGTTAGGCTTACGCCTGTTTGTTACTAATATCAATAGTATTAGCGCGCATTGCTGATTTTTACTGTAGCTGAATTGGTTTCTGTTTGCACTCGTACAAAATAAATAGCGTTAGTTAATCCATCCGTAGCATAGCTAATGCGGTTTATACCCTTAGTAAGCGTTTGTTTAATAGTAATTAGCAATTTGCCCTGCATATCATAAATGCCTAAAGTGGCTATCTCTTCGCCATCATTATTTATCCATAATTCTATTTGGTTAGCTGCATTAACAAAATTGCGAACAACAGTAAAGCCATTGCTTTCAAATTGCACAGGCACTATTTGCGAATAGCTGAAATCACCATTAAAATCGGTTTGTTTTAAACGGTAGTATGATAAGCCACTTAAAGGCTCATCATCGCGCGTTTCATAAGTAAGCATGGTGTTGCTGTTGCCGGCACCTGCTACTACAGCTAAAGGCTCAAAATTAATAGCATCAGCACTGCGCTCAACGGTATAATAGTCGTTATTAGTTTCACTTGCGCTAACCCAATTTAGTTCAACAATTTCACCAGTAGGTTTAGCTGTAAAGGTTAGTAATTCAATAGGCAATGGGTTTGTATCATCGTTGCCACCGCCCCACCACGAGAATTTGGTAACGCCCTGTACTATTACCGTGCGTGTAGTGCCAAAGGTATAAGTTTGGGTAGCTAAAGGGTAATCCCATGTATCAGTAGGCTTATTGTAGCGTTGAAATTTAACATCAGGGCCTAAGCCATCCGCAGGGTCTTCGCTGCCCGGAAAACTGAAGGTAACATCAGCGTTATAGCTATTGGCGGCCTGGTCGCTTTCTAAATGCCAAAAACGTTGCACGGCGGTGTCGGGGTTAGCAACATTTAATACGTTTTCAGTGCCGGTGGGCAAGCTGTTGGCACCCGGCGAATTGAAAGTAGAAACACCGGCCAAACCAATAAAGCCCGAATTTAATTTGAATGTAACCGGTATATAATTTCCTGTCGCATTACCCATTGGAAATACGTAATTATCACTGTATGAAAAATCATCCATTTCCCATAGCAACCGTGCGGCGCCATCCTGCGTTTCACTTTTTACATAGCCGGGAGATGTGCGGGTAATAGCTGTATTGGCAGGGTTAGAAACGGTAAAAGTATGTTGGTTTAAATCCAACGTTTGGTTTACGGCTAATGTTCCTAAGCCTCCTGTTGTTGCATCTTGCAAAAGTTGCACATCAGTATCAATTATAAGGTTGTTAAATTGTTGGGCAGTAGCACCATCAATAGTGCTTGTGCCTGTTCCGTTAAATACAACTGTTCCATCGCCGGGGTTAAAGGTTCCGTCATTGTCCCAATTGCCATCAACTGCTAAATAACCACCGTACTCGCTTATTAATTGCGCGCCTGTATTGATGGTGATGTTATTAGCATTGGCTATGCCGCTAAAGGGTGCTGCAAATGATGAAAGCGGATCAATAATAGCATTGTTTAATGTACCGTTTGGAATGGTAACATTGGTGGTAGTTGTAGGTACTACTCCGTTGCCCCAGTTAAGGCATTGAAACCAGTCGTTATTTTCATTTCCTGTCCATACCCCTGCTGTGTCCGTAGGTACAGTTATAATTTGCGTAGCAGTGGCCTTACAGCCATCGGCATCGGTAATGGTTACAGTATAAGTTGTGCCTGTTGTTGGGTTTACAATAGGGTTTTCAATATCTCCTGTTGATGGGGCCATGTTGGTTGTTGGGCTCCAGCTATAGGTTATTGTTCCAACAGTATTATCGGTAACAACACTTAATGTATTGTTTGTGCTAGGGCAGGTTGCAATGGTACCACCGGTAGCGGTAGGTAATTCTAACTGCGCACCCACCGGAAAGGTTGTTCCAACAAGCTTAACATTATCAATGGCCCAGTTCTCGTTAGTGCGGTTATTGGTAGCGGTAACCCTAAACCTAAATTGGGTAGTACCATTTGGCAACTGCACACTAAATGCACTTTTAGTACCCGATGTATATTGTGCGTTGGCGTTGTAGTTTAATGCTGTAACAGGCGATGTGCTATAATTGAATGTATAATCATTATCGCCATAATAAGTAAGTAGTGTGCTCCAACTGCTTCCGTTGTTTAGGCTTACTTCTATTTTCAAATCGTCGCTACCATCAACGCCTGCGCCAGAGCCAGAACCTAATGATGCTAATTGAAAACTAAAGGTAGCATAAGTATAGGTTGATGAAATAGTTTGATTATCGAATGTGATGGTATTGGTTGAGCGCCTTTCACTGGCTGAATTATTGGTTGAATAGCTTTTGCAAAGCGATTTGTTGCTGCTAAATGTTTTTACACTTACCACATCAGCGCCGCCGCCGCCAC
>JANOCJ010000091.1:0-20162 GCA_031412115.1 Flavobacteriales bacterium | reverse complement strand
CGCAGGCTTTGTATTTTACGGCATCGGCATGGTTATGACCCAAGCCCTTAACGGTGCCGGCGATACCCGCGTACCAACCATCATCAACCTGATATGCTTTTGGGCCATACAAATTCCACTAGCATATTTTCTGGTCAAAGGCCTTAATATGGATTCTACAGGCGTATTTATTGCCATACCCACCTCCGAAACCCTTATTGCCGTATTGGGCTATATCTACTTTAAAAGGGGCAAGTGGAAGAGTGTAAAGGTTTAGTGGTGAATTAAAACTCTCCCTTACAAAGGGAGTACCCGAATGAAATGAGGGGGAGGGATTTGGCGTTCCCCGCTAACGCGGGTCGGGCTATCCGTTTCAAGTTTGCCTACGGCAAAGCTTTACACTACTATCCCTAACGCGGCTGGTGCATGCTATAATTGGTTTTATCACTAACCACAATATATTTACAGTTTATAATTGCTTTCAAAGAAGCTAATATTGATTGATTCGTGTGGTTGAATATTATCTATGTCTTTATAAAATGTTGAAATTGATGCGTTGCATTAGTTCCAAACACTTTAACATTTCCAATGGACAATAATTTAAATTCTCCTTTGTTAATTCTATCTATCAAAGCTGTTTCAAACTGACTTATCTGTCCATTCAATCTCCTAACATCTTTACCTATATATTTTGCTAAAGGAAAATCATCGTTCACATTAAACTTTTTTAATTCTTTAAACAACAATTGTTCGAACTCCTTCATCTCTGTAATATATGTGTCTAATACAGTTTTTGCACTTTTGTCTATTAAATAAAGATTTTTAAGAAGGTGCTCAATAATATCCAAAACAACATACAATGCTTGTTCTTTAGGAACTGCCATTTCGTGAACACTATCATTACCTAAAAACCTTACAGCGTGTAAACGCTCTGCTTCTTTATCTGCAATTAATCTGTTTTTTAAGAGGTTATTTATCTTGGCCTCTAAAGTACGCCCAATAATTTTTTTATCAATGCAAACGGCTTCAATTACTGCTCGAAATCCAACTCCTGCAAGTAAAAAACAGCTTGATTTTAATGCTTCTACACTTTCGTCATATACTGTTCTTATTTCACTTGGTAACAAATAAATTTCTTTGATTGGTCTATGATTTTTTAATGGAAATGGATAAATCCTCACACTAATATCATGTGTCCAATTATCATATTCATCAGGGTACGATGCTTCATAATCATGTGTTTCTACTCTAAATGAAATAGATTCACAACCTAAGCATTCTAACATAAAATGTTTCCAATCTAAACTGTAATCAGGATCAGCCATTGCAATAGTCTTAGTAGCTATTATGCTATGGTTTGTTTCGCTTTGACAGTGATTACAATAGTTCTTTACAGGTTTCATAAATAATTTAGTTTTCTTATCGCAATCTACAATCTTCCCCAACCAATTCCAAAACAATATACCTTAGCCCCATGCAAACAACAGCAGATGAATTAGCGCAGCAATTGCAGCTACTGCCTCATCCCGAGGGCGGTTATTATAAAGAAGTGTACCGTTCGGCGGGTACAATTTCGCAGCAGGCTTTGGGTGAAGAATTTAACGGCGAGCGCAACTATTGCACCGGCATTTATTTTATGCTTACGGGCAGCAATTTCTCTGCATTCCACCGCATAAAAAGCGATGAATTGTGGCACTTTTACGATGGCGACGGTTGCGAGGTATCAGTCATCCACCTAAACGGTGAGTTGGAAGTTATTCGCTTAGGGCGCAACATAGCCAATGGCGAAGTATACCAAGCGGTAGTGCCTGCGGGCGCATGGTTTGCATCGCGCTGCACCAATGCTAATGGCTTTACCTTAACGGGTTGCACCGTTAGCCCGGGCTTTGATTTTGCCGATTTTGAAATGGCCGAAAGGGAATTGCTACTAAAACAATATCCGCAGCATGAGGATGCTATTACCCAACTAACGCGCTAAATGGCTGATTTTTCATTCAAAATAACATCTACCCTAAATGCACCTAAAAGTGTGGTATGGGACTATGTTACGCAAATGAAAAATGTAAATACCGAGTTGATGCCTTTAGTATACATGACCTACCCAAAAAGCCGCGCAGCCATTGCTGACAATACTGTACCGCTAGCGCAAACGCTATTTAAAAGTATTGTGTTGCTGTTTGGTTTTATTCCGGTTGATGTACATTGCCTGCGTTTTGAACGGATAGATTACGGCACGGCCTTTTACGAAAATTCGGTAACGGCAACGCACCGCTACTGGAAGCATACCCGAACCCTGAGCGAAACCAATGGCATAACTACCCTTACCGACGAATTGCATTTTTTGCCGCGCCTTAAACCTATGGGCTATTTGCTTTTGCCCTTTATTAAAAAAGTATTTAAAAACAGGCATAGTAAGCTGAACCAACAATTTAATTAACCTTTTCTATACCCTATCACCTACACCCTATCTCCTAAAACAAAACACTTTATTCTATTTTGCGTTATAATGCCGTAACTTTGTAGTATGCAAATTGAAATTGACCCACAATCGGGGTTTTGCTTTGGAGTAGTGTATGCCATACAAATGGCAGAAGAGCAATTGGCCGAACATGGCGAACTGTATTGCCTTGGTGATATTGTACACAACAATATGGAGGTGGAACGCCTGCAAGCCAAAGGCCTTAAAATTATCACAAACGAGGAGCTTAAACATTTGCATAATACCCGTGTGCTTATACGCGCCCACGGCGAGCCGCCGGAGACCTACAAGGTAGCTATTGAAAACAATATTGATTTGATTGACGCATCGTGCCCGGTGGTTTTGAAACTACAGCACCGCGTACGCGAAGGCTTTTTAGACAGCCAGGAAGACGGCGGCCAACTGGTAATTTATGGCAAAACAAACCATGCCGAAGTATTGGGCCTTTTAGGACAAGCCGATGGCAAAGCCATATTGGTAACCAACGTAGCCGACCTTGATTTGTTAGATTATACCCGCCCCATCCACTTATTCTCGCAAACTACGCAAAGCACCCTTGGCTTTGAAGAGATAGTAACTGAAATACGTAAGCGCCTGCAAGGCAATGAATTTACCGTTCAGCTAGAGGCTAACGATACGCTTTGCCGCCAAGTATCAAACCGCGAACCGCAGTTGCAACGTTTTGCTGCCAAGCACGATGTAATAGTGTTTGTAGCCGGTAAAAAGAGCGCCAACGGCAAAGTATTGCATGATGTATGCAAGGCCGTAAACCCACGCACATATTTTGCGCAAATGCCCGATGAACTGCAGCCTGAGTGGTTTGAAAACGCGAATAGCGTAGGCATTTGCGGGGCTACCTCAACCCCATTATGGTTGATGGAAAGCGTACAAAAAGCCATTGCCGAAATGACGGGTGAGGCTGTTTCATAACAAATATAGTGTTGACTAACAATCACTTTTAAGAGCTGTTTAAAACGGCACCTAAAAAGGTGAACAAATTGGTGTTTTTTATTGTCAACTTGGTAAGACAACTATGTAAGAACACTTTTACGCTATTTTAATTTCTTCTATTTTAAATTCCGTAAGTACCGTAATGGTGGGCTTTTATAGTTTGTTGATAAAGCAATTTATATAATACTAAAACCCAACTATTATGATCACGACATCAACTCAAAGGTTTAAAAATTTAACGCTTGCACTACTGCTTAGCCTTGTTGGCTACGTAGCGTCTGCAACCACCTATACGGCTATATTAAACGGCAACTGGTCTAGCTCAGCTACATGGGGCGGCGCAGCTCCGGGCTCATCTATTAGCGGTGCCGATATTATTATTATACCTGTAGGTATTACTGTAAACCTCGACAATTCAATTGCTATAAGCAATTCACTAGCCTCACTTTCCGTTACCGGAACCCTTTCATCGTCAAGCTCTAATATTACCCTAAACTCGGGCACTATTAGCGGCAATGGCAACATTTCAGTGCCTAACGTAACGGTAGGCGCTGTTGGTTTTGTATCATTTACCGGCACCATTAATGCCAATAGTTTTACATCAAGCCAAACATCATTAGCACTAGCCGCCAACTTAAATATAAGTAATACACTTACCGTTAATAACGGCCTATTGCAATTAGATAACGGCAGCTCGGTAAGCCTTGGTAACAATGGTACTATAAACGTAAACAATTCATTAATAAACCTAAACGGAGGCGCATTTAACTTTTCGGGCCTATACAATGTAACCTATACTGGCTCATCGTCATTATTTAGCGGCTCGTTAATTAGCGGTAACTTAAACGACCTAACTATTTCGCTTAACAATTCATCTGACCAGTTAACCCTTGGTGGAAACCTTACCGTACAAGGAGGCCTTTACCTTAGCACCGGTATTTTAAACCTAAACGGTAATAACTTAGATATTAACGGCGGCTTTATAAACACTACCGGCGGTAGTATATCAAGCACAACAGCCAGCAATATATCTATTACCAGCAGCAATGACCCGGGCGAACTGTTTTTTACTCCCGGCTTTGCCGAAGTGGGCAATTTTAATGTTAGCCTAACCGGCAGCAATAGCCTTGATTTAAACTCAAACTTATTGGTTGATGGCCAGCTTACCCTAAGCAATGGCGGTGCTATAAACCTGCAAAACCATACGCTAACGCTAAACAGTAGCATTGTAAGCACAGGCGGTAGTATAAATACCGGCTCATCATCAAACATTATTTTAAATGGCACCGGCAACATTGGTTCGTTAACCCTTATGGGTGGCAACATTGGCAATTTAACTATCAACATTGCCAGCAATGGCTCGGTAGGCTTAATAAATGATTTAACCGTGTATGGCACTTTAACTACAAACAATGGTTCACTAATACTTAACGGATACGATTTGACTATTGAAGGCGGCCTAACGGGTACTGCAATGGGTTATATCTACAGCGATTCAAGTTCAAACATTACCATAAACGGTACCGGCAGCAGCAGCATCAACTTTCCACCATCGCAAAACAATGTTAACGACCTAAATATTAATATTGGCGGCAATGGCTCTCTTACCCTTAATAATGACGTAGTTGTAAATGGTGCTTTAAGCTTGCAAAACGGCAGCCTTAACCTAAACGGCCACAACTTAACCTTAAATGGCACAGTAAATACTAGCGGTGGCGGTGGTATTTATAGCAACTCAATGTCAAACATATACCTATTGGGCGGCGGCGATATGGGCAACCTAAGTTTTTATGGCGGCTTTAACCAAGTGAACGATTTGGTGGTAGATATTAATGGCGTAAACGGCTCTATCAATTTTAATACTGACATTATAGTAAACGGCACATTGCAACTTACCAACGGTGTAATACGTACCGGCAGCAACAATTTAACACTGGCAACATCAGCAGTTGTACAAGGCGGTTCATCGTCAAGCTTCGTTATTAGCGATGGGGCTGGCCACCTTATGATGAGCCTTAATACTGCCACAGCAAGCACGTTCCATGTAGGTACAACAGCCTCGTATGCTCCGGTAGTAGTTACCAACAACTCAAACACTACAGGTTATTTTGGTGTAAACGCATCATCAACCGTATTTGCAAATGGCACAACAGGCTCTAACCTTGCAACATCAAACAGCGTAGTAAATACCAGCTGGGATGTAATGTCAGACATTAGCACTAACCTAAACGCTACACTTGAATTTTACTGGCAAACCGGAATGGAGGTAAATGCCTTTAATAACAGCATGGCTACTGTGGCGCATTACTATAACAACACCTGGAACCTTGGTTCTTACGGTGCTGCTACTGCACAAGGCAATGGTGCCTATTCAATGTCAACCAACGTTACCTCATTAAGCACATTTGCAGTGTTTGATGAAAACACCCTAACATCAATACACAACGTAGCTGCAAAGCCAACTTTTGATGTATACCCTAACCCAACTACCGAGGCTATAAACATTACCCTTGGCGACCCTGCTAAATACAAACGCGTACGTATGTTTGATATTATTGGCAACGAAATGGTATCAATACCTGTAACTAATACAGTAACTACAATAGACATGAGTACCCTGCCCGCAGGCGTGTACTTTGTATCTATTGACAACTTGTATACCCGCAGGATTATTAAAAAGTAAGTGAATGACTATAAAGTCACAATAACCCGCAGGTGGTAATGTAGGATTAGAGGCGAGGGATTAAACCGCCTGCGGTTTTATACAAAAACGGATAAAAAGGTAACAGCGAAAGCTGTTGCCTTTTTTATTTGGCCTCAAGTGCTATTACCTTTTCAACGTACCCACAGTAAGCAAATATTGGGCTATACCGTAGGTTGCCATAATTAATAACGTAGGCTGCGGCAATGGGGTTATAAACCTGTTGAGGGCAATAAAAGAGTCGGACAGCATAAATACCAATGCCCCAGCAATTACTAAGCTAAAGCCTTGGTTAGAAACACCTCCCCGGCGCATAAGCGCTGTAAAACCCATTGTACCTATAATACAAGCGTATACTGTAATAGGAACAACTAAGGGCTTTGTTAACTGGGTAGCTTGCAAACTGGGTACTAATACCGAAAGAAAGCCGCTTACAAAAATTGCAAATGGCAATAATGAATATGCCCATTGGGCAAACCCAATTTTGCGCCCTTTAATACGCCCGTAAAACGAGGCTATAAAACATAAATGCGCCGTTAAAAATGCGGCAAGCCCAAATACAAAAAGGCTATCATCGCGCAACATAAGTAATACATCGCCTGCTAATGAAAATACCAGCGCTAATGAAAAAAATAGTTTTTCTGCCGGCTTGTTATTAGTATTATTTAGCCAAAATAACGCAAGCAAAACAGGCATTAAAAAAGGCTTACAAATCCAGCCAATAGTATAATGGCCAAGGCTGTCGGCAATAATTTCAACCGTTAATAACAAAAAGAAAAGTATACTAAGCGGGGTTAAGTAACGCATACACTGTAAAATTTGAGGCAAAAGGTAATTTTTTTTGAATGAATAGTATAACCTTTGGGTAGATTTTTAATTATGCACACATTACAAAGCTGGCAACAGCAAGGCCACTATTTTAGCTACGGGGGCCAAAATATTTTTTATGTTGAACAAGGCAATGGCGTTCCTATTGTGCTGCTGCATGGCTACCCCACCGCATCGTACGACTGGACTTATATATGGGACGGGCTATTGCCTAACCATACCTTATTAGCCCCCGATTTTTTGGGCTTCGGCTTTTCCGACAAGCCTAAAAACCATCACTATTCAATAATTGAGCAAGCCGATATAATTGTTGCCCTGCTGAAAGAAAAACAAATAACCCGCTTTCATTTAGTGGCGCACGATTATGCCGTATCGGTAGCGCAGGAATTAATGAGCCGCATTGTTTACAACGAAAACCCGGGTTACGAAATCCTATCGGTTTGTTTGCTAAACGGGGGCTTAATACCTGAACTGCACCGCCCGGTGTTAATACAAAAACTGCTTATAAGCCCATTGGGGCCACTGATAGGAAAACTGTTTAACAAAAAACGTTTTGCCAAATCATTCGGGCAGGTGTTTGCACCCGATAAAATTCCCAGCCAAAAAGAGATGGACGACTTTTGGGCGTTGATACAATACAACAACGGGCAAGCCATTATTCATAAACTACTCCACTACATTGCCGACCGTAAGCAACAGCGCAACCGCTGGGTAAATGTGTTGGTAAACCCTCCAATGCCTGTAAGGTTAATAAACGGCTTGCAAGACCCTGTATCGGGCCGACACTTGGTTGAAGGCTACAGGCTACTGGTAAAAACACCCGATGTAGTTGAAATTGCTGACAGTGGGCATTACCCGCAGGTAGAAAACCCCGCCGCGGTGGTAGCTGCCATTAAGGGCTTGATAGATGGCTAAAAAGCAGTAAATTTGCACCATGTTGGCAGTTGATAGGGTTTTAGTATCGGAAGAAGTAATAGAAAAACGCTTTGTGTGCGATTTAAACGCATGCAAAGGGCAGTGTTGTGTTGATGGCGATGCCGGTGCACCGCTTGATGAAGATGAACTGGCTATACTAGACGATATTTATGAAGACGTTAAGCCCTTTATGGAACTGGAGGGGATATTAGCCGTTGAGAAAAAAGGCAAATACGAGGTTGATGTGGATGGCGACTATGTAACTCCTTTGGTGGATGGCAAACACTGCGCCTACGTTACGTTTGACAATGGCATAGCCAAATGTGCTATAGAGAAAGCCCATGCTGCTGGGGCGGTTAGTTTTCCTAAGCCAATATCTTGCCACCTATACCCCATACGCATACAAAAACTGCCTTTTAACGATGCCTTGAATTACCACAACTGGCATGTATGCCGCCCGGCATGTAAATGTGGTGCACAACTGGATGTGCCGGTATATAAATTTTTAAAAGGCCCTTTAACCCGCAAGTATGGCGAGGAATGGTACAACAAGCTTACCGTTATGGCCGGGCTTTGGGAGAAGGAAATGAAGTAATATCCCCGTTGAAAAGTAAAATATAGCATCTGCTTGATACATGCCTGTTATTTATAAATTTACCCCCGAACAAAATTGTTGTTATGGCATATAACCTGTTAAAAGGAAAACGCGGCATTATTTTCGGTGCCTTGGATAGTAACTCTATTGCTTGGAAAGTGGCCGAACGTGCCCACGAAGAAGGCGCAACCTTTACATTAACCAACGCACCTGTGGCTTTGCGCATGGGCGAAATAAATAAACTAGCCGAAAAAACCGGCGCTACCGTTATTGGCGCCGATGCTACGTTGAATGAGGATTTGGAAAACCTCTTCAAACAATCAATAGAGATTTTAGGTGGCCCTATCGACTTTGTATTGCACTCTATCGGCATGTCGCCAAACGTGCGCAAAGGCAAGCCTTACACCGATTTAAACTACGATTTTTATCATAAAACGATAGATATATCGGCCATGTCATTTCACCGTGTAATGCAAACAGCCATGAAGCTAGATGCTATTAGCGAGGGGGGCTCAGTACTTACACTAACCTATATTGCCGGGCAACGCACTTTTCCCGATTATAGCGATATGGCCGAGGCTAAAGCCATGTTGGAAAGCATTGCCCGCAGCTTTGGCTACCACTACGGGGTTAAAAAGAAAGTACGTGTAAACAGCATCTCACAATCGCCAACGCGCACCACAGCAGGCAGCGGTGTAAGTGGTTTTGATGCTTTTTATGATTATGCCGACCAAATGTCGCCCTTGGGCAACGCCACTGCCGATGAGTGCGCCGACTATTGCGTAATGCTGTTTAGCGACCTTACCCGTAAGGTAACCATGCAAAACCTGTATCACGATGGTGGATTCTCGCACATGGGCATTAGCCAGGCGGTAATTGAAAAATTTGGCGGGCAACAATAAACCTTTTCTGCCGTTTAGGTGTAAAAGGTATAAAATTTGCAGCCCCTATATTGTTGATTAAACAGGTACACCATACACGCTCTATTTATAAAGCTCCGCTTTTAGTGGTGGCATTGGTATTGTTTGCCTTGGCGGCGCAGGCCCAAAAGCCTATCCGTAGCAACCTTAGGTTGGATGTTGATATACCGGTTATAGCCTCAAACTACATGTTGCGCAAAAGTTTTTCCGAGATTTTTGATATCAACACCTCATATCACTTTACCATTGGCAAAAATGTAACATTGGGCCCGGCCCTTAGCTGGACGCACTTTACGGTAGATAGCCTTACCTACGAAAAGTACCGAACCCGCATGCACATTATCACCCCTGCGGTTGATGTTGGCTACCAAGCCTACATGGGCGAAAACTCTTTGTTTACAGGATCTGTACAAGTAGGCTATGCCTTGAGCCGCTTTAAAAATGCTGCGCCCAGCGATACTAGCGCAACGCGCGGAAGCCCCAATTTTAATGGCCTATCGGTTGAACCTATGGTACGGTTTTACTTTTTTACCAGCGACAGGCTGGCACTTGGCTTTAAACTATCATACAAGGTAATTTTTGGCCATAGTGATTACCGCAACCTGTATTTTGACACATTTAATAAGTTTACCGACAAGCAAAACGGCGGTACTACCCAATACTTTACCGGTGGCGTTGTATTGCTTATAGGCATGAGCAAGAAAAATGTAAAGCAGTAGGCGCTGATTAATATCTTTGCCTTATGCAAGTATAC
Source organism: Flavobacteriales bacterium (assembly GCA_031412115.1). Taxonomy (GTDB): domain Bacteria; phylum Bacteroidota; class Bacteroidia; order CAMBQF01; family CAMBQF01; genus CAMBQF01. Next base: position 10,040 of record JANOCJ010000091.1, on the reverse strand, counting down.
AATACCAAAGACTGGCTTAGTGTTTTTAAACTTACCAGTGCTGATACGCTTTGGAAACTCTTCCCCCTTATAGTTTTTATTACGCTATACACCTTGAGCATTGGGTATTTAGAGATAGAGGTTTTGCACCTATCGGACAAAAGCTGGATAAAAAACACCCCGGTAATGCATACCCTGCTGGGTTTTGCAATATCTATGCTACTGGTGTTTCGCACCAATACCGCCTACGACCGCTGGTGGGAAGGCCGCAAACTTTGGGGCAGCCTGGTTAACAATAGTCGCAACCTGGCCATTAAATTAAACGCCATGTTGGATGGTGACGATAGCGACAGGGAATTTTTCAGAAAAACAATACCATTGTATGCTGTAGCATTGAAGGTACACTTGCAGAGCGAGGCTACCCTTTTTATGCTGGATGAAAAAGCCCACCCCGAACTAACAAGTATTGATACTGAAAAGCACGTGCCCAACCAAATGGCCGGGCTTATGTTTGGCAAAATAAATGCCTTGTATAAAGACGGTAAAATAACCGGCGACCAACTCATTATTTTAAACGGTGAAATATCATCATTTACTGATATTTGCGGCGCTTGCGAGCGGATTAAAAACACACCCATACCCTACTCGTACAGTGTGTTTATTAAGACTTTTATTTTTGTGTACGTTATTACCCTGCCCTTTGGCTTTGCCTTTACTTTAGGCTATTTGGCAGCACCCATAGTGGCTTTTATATTTTATGTATTAGCCAGTTTAGAGTTGGTAGCCGAAGAAATTGAAGACCCTTTTGGAACTGATGCCAACGACTTGCCAATGAGCAAAATGGCCGGCAGCATTAAAAAACATGTTGAGGAGATATTGTAGCTTATAGAATATAGCTGATAGCTTATAGGATTTTATTATCCGGTAACTATATAGAAAGGTCAATGGCGAAAAACGTATAAAGAATCGTCCATTGACCTTTCTATATATACCTTACCTAATATAATTGAAATTTTTCTCATAATTAGACTTCGTCTCCTTTTTTCTTTTCTATAATCTATATTGCACCACCAAAAATATAGAAAACATGGAAAATACATCAGACAACCAAAAGGAAAATGGAACAAATAACAATACTGAAAATAATCAGGTAGGGCCATTTTCAAGTAACTTAAATTCGATATATGATAGTTATCTAGCTAATATTAAAAGCACAATTTCAGCGAGTGCCACCTCACTTGTGTTAAATATTCAAGCTATTTGCGAGATGATAGACACAGACTATTTTCATAAAGTAAGTTATGCGCCGAATGATTGGCATATAGAGTTAGGTACTGACAATAACTTACCTATTAATAAGTTTGGTTACATGTGGAAAATATCTACACAAGAGGACTTTTTTGTATTCTACAAGGCTTGCGAAATAATGGAACACAATGGATTACAATTTAAGAAATCTACGAGTGAATATAATGTAGCTCATAAATATCTCAAGATATACCAATAGATTACCAACGTTCAATTTCCGATAATACTTGTATTAGACGGAGTTTACCTTTCCATTCTTTTAAAAGCCATTTTGGATTTCGTACTAAATGCATATATCTTTCTTTAAATGCCCAATCGGCTAAATGATTAATGTCCCATGCAAATGTCATTTCGGCTGCAGTACCCTGAAATATAACCCCATTATCATCGTGTATTTCCCACATATTATAAAATTTATTTAACTAACAATAAGCCATTTACAATAAAAAGTAAAGTTTTTTTCGATATCCTGTCATCTTTTTCTTTTTAGCACCGTTACATTAAAAAACATCAAATATGAGTAATCATAAGTTAGATGTTTTTCCGAGTTTCACGAAATGAAACGCCTATGAAAGCACCCTTACAACTCATTAACGAGATGGAAGTGGAGATTCTGGAGAGGTACGCTAAGATTGATGAGCTAACCGCTGAAGTAAAGAGTCTTACCCAAGCTATTAATACTTTAAGAGGCTATCCACAGGATGGCCCCTCTCATGGCATACCTGCAAATTACGTAGAGATTTTCCCTGAATACCCTATAGCGGGTAGTCTATGGGATAAATATAATTACCTCGAAGATATTAATCTTAGGTTCTGGTCAAAGAAGGAACTTGACCAACTTATTATAGATATAGAGGGAAAAGAATTAGCGGAGAAAACTCTAAAAAATAATACGCAAAGAATAAATTCATTAATAAATAAGGGGCTAATTATAGCTGCCAAGTTTAATAATGACGCAAGATTCACTTTCTATACCACGAGGAGTGAATTTATAGATTATAACGAGAGTGGTCCTTATATTATAGATGTGCATTATCCTAATGCTTCATTATTGAGCAGACTGTCATCCGAGCAAAGAGATGCCAGCAGAATAACCTGGTCAGGTTTAGAACTCAAATAAATCCCCTTATACATATTTAATACCATTTCCACTTTTTTTAGTGTCCTAGCGATATTGCACCATAACCAACACAATACATATGGGAAAACGACTAAGTAATTATGCTTTTGACATGCATTATGGCTCGAATGAGAAATGCCTGAGAGCCTTGCTAAATGCCCGCACTGCTAACCGCACTACGTGTTTAAACACATTGTGTAATGCACCAATAGCCAGTCATTATAGGATAGTAAAAGAGAATGTAATATTTGATGATGAACTGGTTAAAAAGGATACCAAAGCTTTTTATTGCAGGAATTGCACTAAACAGTTTTCCCCTTGTGCCAATACATTTTTCTCTAGTAAGATTGAAATTAAAAAAATGTTTGGAATTATCTATAGCATGCTACAGCATTCCTATGGAGTTTCGCACAACCAGTTACAAGATGATTTTGAAATACGACTACCAACAGCAATGGGCTTTGCTCATAAAGTAAGGGCTCAAATGAATATATGCCTTGAGATGGATATAGATAAGTCTTACAGGGCCATTTATGAGATAGATGAAGTTGATATTTCTGTAGGGCGTTATGGAATGAAACAAAAGAATAGACATACAGCTAAGCTAGCCAATAAAAATGCTAAGGTATTAGGCATGGTTAGAAGAGGTGGTGGCGGATTATTATTACCTATTGATAGAGGTGATAGGGATAATATTATTCCATTAATTACTGAGCATATACCGCCTGGTTCTATAATAAGTACTGACAGTGCCGAGGTTTATAAATGCCTGCCTGAATATGGATATACACATTATACAGTGAACCATAAGAAAAAGCAATTTATGAACGGTTCGGCAGGTACTAACTCTGTAGAAGGGTTATTTAGTCATATGAGAAATTGCTTTAGGACTTATAAAAGTGTTTCGCCTCAGCATTTACCTAAATACCTTGATGAAATAGCCTTTAGATATACATATAAGGGTGAGTTTGCGGACATGGGAATTCAAAAATTGTTGAACAGCTTGCCTCCTATGCAAGAAATAACAAAGAACTAACCATGGAGATAACTCTTACAACTCCAGAATATGTTATTGCCAGCAATTGTGAAAAATATTATTGGCAAAAAACTAATAGACCTCATTTGGCTAATGATATTGATACAACTGTTGACTCTACCCTTAACCAAATAAAATTTTTAGGGACTAGATATTTAGCTTCAGGAACGGATATTAAAGGAGCCGCAGAGCCATATACAGCTACTATGGAGGAACTTAGGAAGCAGTCTAATATTATCTTATATAACGCTGCTTTTAAGTCCCCTAATGGCTTGTATTCAATTAATTGTGATGCTATCGTTAAGACTGGTCAAATATTAAATTTCTTTTTAATTAAATCAAATGTTAAGATTAGTGAACCTAATGATGTATATGAGATTGGCTTTGTATACTATGTCCTTAAAACACTAGGATATAAACCTGGAAATATTCGTTTAACTATTTTAAATTTGGATAAGTACTATTTAAGAGAAGACTTCTTATCTATAACTGACTTTTTTATACCTACCGATGTAACACACAGAGGTAAAAATAACCATTACCAAGTTGAGTTAAACTTACGTCAATGGGCTCTGAGAGCTAAAAACACAGTTGTACCAGCAGCAAAAATGACGGCATTTTGCTTTCAGCATAAGTGTCCATTCATAAACGCTTGCTGGGGTGAATTTCAAGGGTTAAACATGTTTACAGTTAACCACTTCGAAAAAAATAAGGTAACAAGTTTATATAAAAGAGGTTTGGTCGAGTTATCTGACATTCCCAATAGGAATGGTCAGATTAAAAAGCCATTGAAAGATGAGGGGATAAAAGGATTCAATAAAACCAAGGTTCGAGAGTACTTAGAAAAAAATAATCTAACTGATGGTTTTTACAGTCTTTCCTTGGTTCCTTATAAGAGCCCTTTGCCACACTATTACAATTCACGACCCTATTTTGCAATGGAGTACCAGTTTTCATTAGTGCACTTTATTGGGGGTGAAGAAAAGCATTATAATTTTTTAATAGATAAGAATTTCAAATTTAGAAGCGAACTCATTAAAAATTTATTAAGAATAACTGAAGAGCCTGGAAGCCTCGTTGTTTCAAACTTTTATGAAATTAAAAAGCTGTTTCAGTACTTTATAGAAACATACCCTAAGTTAAAGAAGAGGATATTGGAATTACAAGGACGATTAGTGGATTTGATGATTCCATTTGATAAAAATTATTACCCACACCCTAGCTTTAAAATATACAAGTTAAGACAGTCCAATAAGAAGTCCAATGATGAAGATGGCAACCCGATAGTAAGTACGGATGAGAAGAAACCACCCTCTGTAGTTTCTTTCAAGTCGATAATCCCTCTATTCATTAAGGACTGGGAATATAAAGTTGATGATTGGGATATGCTAGATGATAAGTCAATCGAAGATAAAGTTGCCATTTTCCCATATGTGTCGGAAGATGATTACGAAAAGTATAAGCGTAGCATATTTAGATACCACGACTTGATGGCTACAATTCAATTAAGAGTAATTCAACGATTACAACAACTCAATAAATAGAACAATTATGAAAATAAAACAAGTTACCAGTGCCCCATCGCAGGCAATGAGTAGTGAAAAGCTGTTCCTGTTGCTTAGAGATGTCCATGAAGACGACCAGTCTACTTGGGAAGCCGTAAGGCAAGCCCAATCTGCTAGAAAGCAGTTTGAGGCGCAATGTATAAAACCATTTGTTGGAGAGTGCCAGGAATATCTTTCCGAGAGCGTGCTTCAACTACAGTATTAACCAAAACCCCATATATGAAGAAAGACAAGAGCGAAATTACCTGTCCTAATTGTGGCTATGATGTTGATGTAAATCAACTACTCTACCAACAGCTAGAAACTGAAGTTAAAAATGAGTACAAACTGAAGTTTACAAAGCTGGACTCTGAAAAATTAAAGCTTGATAATGAAAAGAAGGAGATGCAAACCCTTATTGAAAAAGGGGTTCAATCTAAATTATCATTAGAAAAGTCTAAACTGGAAGACCGCCTGCGAAGCGAAATCAGCGAAGAAAAGTCGGATGAAATCAAAAATTATCAGCAACAGCTTGATAAGAAGATAGCCGAGGCAAAAGAGCTGAATCGCATAAAGGCTGACTACTCTAGGCTTGAAAGAGAAAGCGCCGAGCTCAAGGAAAAAATAGAAGCTGAGGCAGAATCTAAAGTCACTGAGATTATCAGGAATGAAAAAGCAAAGCTCAAGAAAGAGTATGAAGACAAGGCTTTGCTTAAGGTTTCCGAAAAAGACCACATTATTGACCAGCTTAAGGACCAACTCCAAATCGCCCAACGCAAGGCCGAGCAAGGCTCAATGCAAATTCAAGGAGAAGTTCAGGAACTGGTAATTGAAAACTGGCTGAAGACTAGCTTCCCAATGGATGTCATAGGAGAAGTGGCCAAAGGTGTTCGTGGTGCCGACTGCATTCACACTGTAATGCACCATGGTAATACCTGCGGTACAATCTACTATGAAAGTAAGCGTACCAAAGGCTTTCAAAATTCTTGGATTGAAAAATTCAAGGACGACATGAGGCAGAAGGGCGCAACCTTTGGAGTTATTGTCACCGATTCAATGCCAAAGGGCATGGAACGCATTGGCCAACGTGAAAACGTATGGATATGCTCTGTAGATGAGTTCAAAGGCTTGTGCTTCGTGCTAAGGGAATCGGTAATGCTTCTGCACAATGCAAACCAGGCTCAGGAGAATAAGGCAGAGAAGACCGCTATTCTTTACAATTACCTAACTGGTAATGAATTTAGAATGCACATAGAGGCCATTGTTGAGGGCTTTTCTCAAATGTCCATTGACCTAGAAAGCGAAAGGCGAGCTATGGAAAGCATTTGGAAGAAGCGCGAGAAGCAAATCAGGAAGGTAATCCAGAATACAAGCCAGGTCTATGGCTCGGTAAAGGGTATTGCTGGCAGCGCCATTAATCCAATAAAACAGTTAGAAATATAAACCCTTAAACCCCAATTTTTATGAAAAGAACTATTTTTAATGACCGTCTTCTGCAACTGGCAGACCATTTTGAGGATAACGCTCACAAGCCTTATTCGCCAATCATTGGATGCTTCCCATCTTTAAATATGTTTGACGATGGAACCTATGATGCGAAAATCATTTACTTTTTCGTCTGGCCATTACTTAAGCTTCATGAATATTTTCCTGGAGACTGGACAGTAGACCCAAGCGATGCCATACCAAGGCTGAAAGTAGATAAGGAAATGGACTTGTATAATGGCCCTGCTTTATTCTTTGGTATTGGAAATCTAAATGAATTTACCCACCTATTTGGCTTTGGTGATGGAATGCAACACCAAGAAATATATGGAGGATATTTATTAGAGCCCGAAACCGACTTGTATAAATTCGCAGCACACATCCGCGAATTTGTCATTGCCAGAGAAGCCTTTAGTAAGATTCCTGCACTAGATATCTGCTAAAAGTTCACTTACAGTTATACCAAAGGCTTTTGCAATTTGGCTAAGCATAAAGACACTGATATTGGTTCTACCTTTCTCTATGCGATTAATGTTTTGTTGGTCTATGTTGATTTCGTGAGCTAAGTCAGATTGAAGCAATGTCTTTTCAACTCGTAATTCTGCAATACGTTCCCCCAAAGCTTTAGCAAATTTTTGCATTACAGCCTTTTCCTCAAGGGTTTTTGCCCTTTTAGGTTTTTTTACCTTCTCAACCTCAGGAATCTCAGCTTTTTTCTTTGGCTCCTTTTTCATGTGTTAAAGGACATAGAAATTTGAGATTTACAGCTAATCATATTTGCTTAATCAAATATGATATATTTGTACTCTTATGCCCTCCTAGCATAGCCTAGGAGGGTTTATTTAAAACCTAAAAAGAATATCAAATGAAGACAACAACAAATATTTTTTTAATCATGATATCATTTCTAATAATATCATGCTCAAATTCTAGTAATCAAAAAGCATTTGAATTTGCTACAGCCAATAATAAGCCTGGAGGCATAAATCTATTGGAAAATACCGAAAACCTACAAAAGGTAATTGAAGACTGGAAAAAAGGATATGGAGTCGAATCCAGCCAACAAGGCAATGATATTTCAGTTAAAGTTCACATATCAGAAGGCGCTTCCATCGCAATGGAATATGAAGTGAAGAACAACCATGTGATAAATATTAAAATCAAGCCAACTCTTGGCATCGGGGTTCCAGCAAACGAAGAAGATGCAAAGTTTATAAAGCAATTCAAGGAATACGCCGATGAACACTACACCAAAGTGTCAGATAATCAATACACGGATAAGAGCAATCCTGACATCACATTAAGTATATACAACGACTTGGGTGGGCAATATGGCGCACGCAATGTAGGGGTAGAACTTGGCTACAACTATATGGATGTTGTAATAAAGCCTATCAGAGACTTTGAGAGGGTTAAAAGCCCTAATGTGAAGCATCTTTCTATTGATTACAGGAATGGTTCTGTTGAGGTGCCACAGGGGAAGATTTGGGTTTTCACAAAGAAGAAAGTTGTTTACTCAATATCTGGAGACAGTTCGAGTAGTGATGGTCGAAGCAATACTTGCAATCTAGTAACGGCAAATAATATGATGTTTGAGGCCGATTTGATTTTAAACGGGCAATGCACAGCTATTACAGGTTCTTACTTGTCGAAGGAAAACGGCAGCTTTAAAAATTACGGTGGAGGAATTGAGGCGGTATACTCCGACCCTAATATTCACGAGATACGCGTTATCCAGAATTATGATTATCAGTTCCTCCCCCCAGGCACTACGGTTGGTGTGCCTTATTTTAAAACACCGTACTTACGATTCGAAATAATAGAATTTGATGAGTATGACCTGAAGGAGTTTAAGGGCCTTCAAAAGTCGTTGGAGCTCCTGCGGAAAATCGGGTTTGAGCCGACTAATACTGAAATGGTAAAGCTATTTAATGGGAGGTAGCAAAGCATGATTTTAAACGATGTAATAGGCATATAACCAATATGTTAATTTAGTTGTTGATACTAAAACTAGTTATTAACTTAAATATGCCTTGTCAATGCTTAAATTTGATGGGGCATATTTATTAATGCAATAGCGTAATAGCCTCTATAATAGTATTATAAGTATGGAAGAGGGCAAAAAACGTATATTTTCAGGGCATGAATCATTTGAATGTCGTAGGTTTTGGCTTAAGAAAGGCTATGACCATATAGTTGCTGGAAATAAATTTAATGATGAAGCGGGAATATTATTAGGCGTTGGTAGGAATATGGTGCCTTCCATAAGATACTGGATGAGAGCCTACGGGTTATTAAATGAAAGCGATAATTTAACTGAATTTGCTCGTTTGATTTTTAATTCAGATGGATTAGACCCATATTTGGAAGATGAAGCAACACTTTGGTTGTTACATTATAAATTAGTGAGTGTTAAGTATGCCGCTATATATGACATTATTTTTAATGACTTTAGAAAGCAAAAACCTGAGTTTTCGAAAGAGCAGCTGGCACTTTACATCTTAACCAATTATAAGCAAGATGTAAATGAAGCTACGTTTACGAAGGACTTTGAGGCTTTTACAAAGACGTATATCCCAAAAAGTGATGATGTAGAAGAAAATTTTGAGGGTATATTGACAGAACTTAATCTGGTTAGTGAGCATAAATATAACAAAGGAAAAGAGAAACGATTTTTTGTTATTGAACCTACTGATAAGAAAGAAATACCAGTAGAGGTTATATTATATTGTTTGCTTAGTAGGTATGAAGGAAATTCTATTTCTTTCGAAAATGCATTCGCTGATGATTCTAGTGTTGGAGTAGTATTTGCAATGACAAAACAAGGCCTGTCCAATAAGTTAGATGCAATAGCAAGTGAATTCGGGGCTGTATACAGCGATAATGCAGGGATAAGAGAACTCCAATTTAAAAATCGACCTAATCCCATTAAGGTCTTAAAACAATACTATCAAGCATATGTCGGTTAAATTTTCCTTATCAACGAATATCATCAGGGATGCTGATAGGGATTATGATTATATCGTAACTCCTAATGCTGTAAGTACTATTTCAAATATAGTATCTGATTTTAATAGTGGTATACACAGTACTGTAATTATTGGAAATTATGGCACAGGTAAATCAACACTCCTTTGGGCTTTTGAGCAATCTCTCAAACTTAAATCAAATTACTTTGACATATCTGGCCTTCCTCACAAAAAAGGGAAAGCGAAGTTCCTTCGAATAGTTGGGGAATATCAGTCAATTATAAATACGTTTGCTGAACAACTTGAAGTAAAAAACTCCTTAGCTGGAAACCAACAGATATTTGATGCGATTTTTCAGCAATATGAGGAAATAAAAAAAGACGGGCTTCTTATCCTGTATATTGATGAACTTGGAAAATTTTTAGAATATGCTGTTCATAATGACACCGAAAAGGAGCTATACTTCTTGCAGCAATTGGCGGAATTTGTAAATCATCCCGAAAGGAATATCCTTTTAGTATCCACTCTACACCAAAATTTTGATGCGTATGCTTTTAGTTTAGACAAAAAGCAACGAAATGAATGGACGAAGGTAAGAG
>JANOCJ010000090.1:0-8134 GCA_031412115.1 Flavobacteriales bacterium | reverse complement strand
CTACCGTCAAAACAGGTGGATTAGTAGATGCGTCTGATTACTTGTTGCGCTTAAAACAACTCAATTTAAAACACCCCATATTGGCCGGTTTTAGCATTAGCCAACCGCAAGACCTTGCCATGGTGCAACAGTACGTAAACGGGGGTATTATTGGCAGTGCCTTTATAAAACATATAGCACAGGCCAATGATATTGTAAGCGCAACGCGCGAATTTGTTTCAACTATTACTAAAAGAAATTAAGTATGATTATTCAGCTGGAAAACACCATTAGCGAAGCACAAAAAAACGCGCTGCTTATTGAGTTAGGGCGATTGAATATAACGGTATACCCTGTAGACACCCAAACGGGAAACTACTTGGTTAGCATTACCAAGGCCGAATTTGATATTAGGTATTTGGGCAAACTGCCCGGCGTTAAAGATATACATAGGGTAAGCGGCAACCATAAAATGGTAAGCAGCAAATGGAAAGTAGGCCGCACAGCTATTGACCTAGGCGATGGCATTAGCATAGGTGCCGGCAAGTTAGCTGTAATGGCCGGGCCATGCAGCATTGAGGGCGAAGAGCAGATTGAAAAAATTGTAGCACAATTGGTAAAAAATGGCGTAACTATTATGCGCGGAGGCGTTTATAAACCGCGTACCAACCCTTATAGCTTTAGGGGTTTAGGTATTGATGGACTTAAAAGCTTTTACCGTATTTGCAGAGAAAATGGTATTAAGATAATAACCGAGGTAATGGAATCGTCGCAAATAGAGGCTATGGTACCTTATGTTGATATATTTCAGGTAGGGGCGCGCAACTCGCAAAACTTTAACCTGCTAGAGGCCTTAGGCGAGGTTGATAAACCTGTTATGATTAAACGTGGCATAAGCGGCAGTATTGATGAGCTTTTATACTCGGCAGAGTATGTGTTTAAAAAAGGAAATGAAAAGATATTGCTGTGCGAAAGAGGAATACGGACGTTTGAAACAGCCTACCGAAACACCCTCGATTTAAACGCTGTGCCTATACTGAAAGAGAAAACGCACCTGCCCGTTATTGTCGATCCATCGCATGGTATTGGCATTAGAAAACACGTTGTAGCCATGACCTTGGCTAGCATTGCCGCCGGTGCCGATGGGGTAATTGTAGAAATGGATGCCGTACCGGAAAGAGCCGCTACTGATGGCCAACAAACTATAGATTTTACTGAATTTGAAGGGTTGATGAAGAAAATATCGGTACTGTCTGGTATCTAACAAAAACAGTTTTGCTAAGCAGTTATTTACATTGATAATTAGCATTTTAGTTACTGCCCTATGGGCTACACTTAAAACCCTCGCATATTGCGGGGGTTTTGTATTTTTAGCCTCTAATTACAACAAGTTTTTTATTATTATACCCAAAAATAGTTCCACCATATACCTATTATGAACCTTACCCTATTACTATCCTGCATAATGGCGGTGTTATTTGCATGCACGGGGCCAAATAATACGCAGGCTGCAAATATTCATTCTACTGTTAGTTTGGGCGATACTGTTACTGAAATACCTGATAGCATACTGGTAATTTTTCACGACAAGAAAAACAACTTTTGGTTTGGCAGCAACGGGCGGGGTGTTTATCGCTACAATGGGTATAAACTTATTCAATTAACTACCAAACATGGGTTAAGCAACAATCAAATTTGGGAGATTAAGGAAGATAAAGCAGGAAATATTTTTTTTACCACTGCCACAGGCATAGATAAATACGATGGTAAAACCATTACCCAATTAAAGGTTACAACAACAAATACTGAGTGGAAACTGGAACCCGGCGATCTTTGGTTTGAAAACGGAATGGACCATGGGCACCCTTATCGCTACGACGGGAAAAACCTTTACCGGCTAACCTTTCCTAAAAACATAAGGGAGGACGAATTCAATGCCAAATTTCCTAATACAGGTTATAGCCCTTACCACATATACACCATTTATACTGATAGCAAAGGCCGCATATGGTTTGGCACGGCAGTGTTGGGCGTAGGCTGCTACGATGGGCATACTTTTAAATGGATTGCAGAAGACGACCTAACCGAGATACACGATGGCCCATCCAATGGTATCCGTTCAGTTATTGAAGATAAAAACGGCGACTTTTGGTTTAGCAATACCCATTACCGGTACACCATAAGCGCAACTACAGACGGGGGCATTACTTATAAAAAGAAACCCGGCATGCAATTTCCTGATTATTGGCTTGAAAAAGATGGCTTTGAATACCTATCAGCCGTAGTAGACAGCACGGGCGACATTTGGATGGTTACCTACAACAACGGCGTGTTTAGGTACGATTTTAAAAATCATTATTACCATTACTATGTGCAACAAGCCGACCTATCAAACGCATACTTATATACTATAATTAAAAGCAACTTTGGTACATTGTGGCTTGGCACCCATACCGATGGGGTGCATAAATGGGATGGGGTTATGTTTAAAAAAGTAAAATTTTAACTAACTGTGCAAACACTCCGTAAATATTGGTTTGACATAGGTGGCGTTTTAGCTTTGGCTACATTGGCCTTTGTGTATTTCAACACCAATCTTTCCCGCTACGATGTTGTGGTTTGGTTAAGCCTTGTATCGCTCTTTTTGCACCAGTTAGAGGAGTATAGAATTGTAGGCACTTTTCCGGGAATGGTAAACACCGTAATGTACCATAGCACTATGCCCGACAGGTACCCCCTAAACAGTAATACGGCCCTTATTGTAAATGTATACGTAGGGTGGACAGCCTACTTATTGGCTGCCGTTTTAGGCACTACAGCCATTTGGTTGGGCATAGCCACCATTTTAGTTTCAGCAGGCAATACTATAGCACATACTACCCTATTTAACATTAAAGGCAAAAGTATTTACAATGCAGGCCTTGCCACTTGCTGGCTGTTTTTTGTGCCGTGCATTTACTATTTCTTTCACACTATTCATACTGAAAAGCTGGTTACTACTACCGATTACCTGATTGGTATTCCGCTAGGAATTATTTTAAATGTGAGTATTTTTAAATTGATAGATTGGTTGGCCGATAAGGACACGAAGTATATATTTGAACAACGGAATCTACTAGCCAAAGACAGGAAATAAAAATGTTAAACCAATGAGATTAAGGTCCTATACAGAAATGATAGTAGAATATAAAGTCAACGAATTCTATTATGATGACCTGTTAGAAAGTGAGGCATTACATGCTAAATTTCCATATTCCGTTATTGTAGAAGGAGAATATCTTGAACATAACAATCTCACTAATTGGATTAAAATTAATATTGGTAATGACATTTTTGATTGCGTAGACTATGGTAAAATTTCATACGATTATTGTTTTGTAGAATATTTCTTTAAGGATAATATTGCCGCATTAAAAGTTAGCGAAATTGTTCCTCACATTTACACTTTATACCCATTATCCCCAAAACCAAATAGAGCCGTTAAAAGCGATGGATGGGAAAAAGTGATTGAATATAATCTGAAAGATGAACACGCAATTATAATGACAATTTCAAACAATTAAATAATGAAAAAACTCTCTCCCGAAGAAACCTCAGCCCTAATCACTATACTTAAAACCCGTTTTGAGAAAAACATGCAGCGCCATAAAGGCATTAAATGGGATGATGTAGAAGCTAAGTTGAAAGCTAATTCTAAAAAACTACCGGCATTGGATGCAATGGAAGAAACCGGCGGCGAACCCGATGTTGTAGGCTACGATAAAAAATCGGGCGAATATATCTTCTTTGATTGTTCTGCCGAAAGCCCCAAAGGCCGCCGCAGCATTTGCTACGACCATAAAGCGCTTGAAGCACGTAAGGAAAATAAACCGGCAAACAGCGCAATAAATATGGCCGAAGAAATGGGCATTGAAATTTTGACTGAAGAACAATACCGCTACTTGCAAACGCTGGGCGAGTTTGACTTAAAAACATCGAGCTGGATTGAAACTACTGCTGCTGTTAGAAAACTGGGTGGTGCCTTGTTTTGCGACCGCCGTTTTGATACGGTTTTTACCTACCACAACGGGGCAGAATCGTACTACGCTGCCCGTGGGTTTCGTGGGGCATTGAGGGTTTAAAATCTACCCAAACAAAAAAGGCTTCCTTTAACAGAAAGCCTTTTTTTATTTTTCATAATTGGGTACTATTATTTTACTATCATTAGTTTTTGTACCGGGTAGTTTTCATTCTCCATACCAAAGTGTATAAAGTACTGCCCGCTTGCCATGCCGCTAACATCAAGCGTATAGGTGTTTTGCCCTTTTACAGGTTCTATCAAAAGAGATTTAACTAACTGGCCCTGGTTATTGTATACCTCTACATTACCCTTGTTGCTATTGCTAATGTTCATGCTAATGTTAAGCTCATTAGTAGCAGGGTTAGGGAAGATAGAAATTACATCGCGGCCTTTAATAACGCAGCTTAACGATACGGGGTTGAATATTTCAAACTCGCCGTTAAAGTCGGTTTGTATTAAACGGTAATATAGCGTTACACCGGTTGTTGGGTTTTCGTCAACCGCAGTATAATTAATAGGCGTGCTGCTATTGCCTGCGCCTGCAACAATGGCTATATCATCAAACTTAACTAAATCGGTAGAGCGTTGTACAGTAAAGTAATCGTTGTTAACCTCGGTAGCGGTTGTCCATTTAATATCCACTTCGTAACCATTGCAATCAGCAGCAAAGCTAAGCAGTTCAATAGGTAGCGGTGCGCTACCGTCGCTGTTTCCATCGTGCAATGTCCACGGTGAGTAATTGGTAACATTATTTACTTGCACTGAATTGGTATTTTCATTGGCTTCGTTATTGCCAAAAAAATCAGGTGGGTTCCAGCCGCCGCCGCCGCTCATGCCTGCATCCCAACGTTGGGCCTGTAAATGTTCTTCTTCCATTAACGGGTTGCCACCAAGGTCAGCGTTGGCATATTTAAATGTCATGTTTGATACCGGCTTGGTAGTATAGTTGTTGGCATCAATAATCCACCAACGGTCTATTGTTGTAAGCGAACCGTTAGAGCCGTTTTCCATAGTCATATCGCCAACCGTAGGGGCCAAAGGCAGGTTATAATCATCAGTAGCATAGGTGGCCACAGTAATGTTACCTGCGGTAGATTGTGCACCGGCGGTGGTTATATCAAACGTAAACGGAATGGCAGCCTCGGCAGCGTTAGCAAATGGGAATACATATGCACCCGCATTGTTGCCAATGTTCCATTGCAATTTACCATTGCCGTTGGTTGACTCGCTTATAATTGAGCTTGAACCGCTAATGGCCGATGTTGATGCGTTGTTCAACGTAAAGGTATACCCGTTAAGGCTTAAAATACGGTTTAGCACAAGTGATGTAGCACTGGCATTGCCGGTAAGTTTAGCCACTATACCATCAGCATTGTACACGGTAAATATGCCAAACGGAACAGCGCCATTAATTTTAAATATGGTTGAACTTAGGGTAGATGCATTACCTACCTGAAAGTTATGTGCCGTGTCTATTGTTTTAGTACCTGCGCCCGATGATATATGCACATCATAAGTAGCTCCTGCATTAGCATCTTGCGTAACCATGCTACCACCCGTAAAGTTTATACCGGCAGCACCTTGTATATCTAAAATAGGGTTAGCATTGTTTACAATAGCTGTATTAAGTGTAATAATACCGGCGGTTTGTATTATTGTGCTGGTGCCTGTGGCCGTTAATGCGCCACCAATATTTACATCACCGCCATTAAAACGGTTGGTAGCATTGGTGTTGCTTATATTACCGGCAACGGTAAGTGTGCCACTGGTAACACGCAAGCGTGCGGTATTCCCGTTGCTTAAGTTGTGCGATGTTGTTGAACCAATGGTAGCGCTGCCTGCTGTTAAACGCAGTAAGCCATTGTTGGTAATGCCTGCAGCAGATGATAAGCTACCACTGCCTAAAATATCTATACCACTGCCTGCTGCAATAGTAGTGGCTGTGCTTAAGGTAAGCGCACCGCTATTTTGGGCATACAAGCCTTTGTTAAGGGTAAATGCATTGGCTACACTTACCGGCACATTGGCTTTTAGTACTATAGTTGTATCGCTGCCTTTATTTACTGTAAGGCCGTAGAACGATTGTGTACCTGTACCTATAATAGAATCGCTGGCGGCGCCGGTAAATGTTACCACACTGCTGTTAGGTGTAAACGTACCATTGTTGTTCCAAGTGCCCCATACCGAGAAGCCTGCACTACCGTTTATAGTTAACCCACCACCCGATTGTATAATCAGGTTTTTGGTAACTGCACCGGTACCATTAGCATTATCAATAACAGGGTTGCGGCCCGTAATTGATAATGATGGTATAGTAGCTGTGGTAGTATTGGTAGGTATGCCCGCACCATTAATACACCAGTTTGCCCCGGTAAACCAGTTGGTGCTTACGCTACCATTCCAAATATTGGGTGGGTTTACTTTTACGGTTACGTTTTGGGTATATGAGCAGGTATTTTTAGTTGTAATGTATGTGTAAACAACATCAACCGGAGATGTTGTTGTATTTACCAGCGTTTCATTAGGGTTTGTGCTTTGGGCCGTTGTAACAGCGGCATTGCTAATACCGCTAACGGCAGCACGTGTCCAGGTAAAGGTAGAGCCTGTTGTTGCGCTGGTTGGGGCATAGGTAAAGGCCGTGTTGCTGCATATAGCGCTTGGCGTAAGTGTGCTGCTAAGTGTTGCTGTTGGGTTTACTGTTGTTGATGCCGCAGCCGATGCTGCCGAACAACCATAGGTATTGGTAGCCGTAGCTGTATAACCTGTGGTTACGGTTGGTGCAACGCCTGTTGGGTTTTGCACGCCCGATATGTAACCCGCAGGCGATGATGCCCATGAGTATGAATAGTTGCTAGAATAACCCGTTACCGATACGTTATCAATAGCCCAGTATTTATCATTGCTGGCATCATATTTAAAACGGATGTATAATTCGGGTAAATTGATATAATCAATCAAATCAACAACACTGTTTGTAAACGCAGTGCTTGTGCCTTGGGTGGTAGTATACGTGGCTACATCTATCCAGTTAAAACCATCAACCGATACCTGTACTTTGGCCGCGTCGCCGCTGGCGGCTGCCCTAAAATACTGGAAGAAGTCTAACGCTAACGTAGTATAACCAACAGTTGACATAGCAGGCGATTGTAGTATAGTAGCTGTTGTACCACCGGTGCTTTGCAAGCGACTATTGGTAATATAAAACTGGCTATCATCGTTTGAACTGAATGTTAGCGCATCATAAGCATATCCATCGGCTTGTAGGGTATATGCTGCATTGGCAGGCGTACCACCGGTTGAGTTATTTATTTTTGTCCAAGTGTTTGATGTTGCATTAAAATCTTCTTGCAACACCGCCGAAAGGTATAGCGGTGCATTAGAGTTTAAATTTATTGTTTGTCCGCTGCAAATAGGGCTTGCCGAAACGGCTGCCGCTACACCACCCGAGAAGGTATAAGGGTTAATAAGTATGTATGCAGTATAGCTTGTTGCTGAACATCCGCCTGCGGCGGCTTTGGTATTGGTAATAGCATAGTTGCCGGGTGTACAGGCCGAAAGGTCTATTTGGCCGGTAGCTGTGCTAATAAAAGTTAAGCCGAATGACGAAGAGAATGTACCTGCCGATGCGCCTGAACCATAAATTGGAGACGGGTCTGATGCATTTGCATTTTGGCACAATACAGTACTACCGTAGCTAAACTCTGCACTTGGCACAGCCGTTACAACTATTGTGCGCGAATATGATACCGGAGAACAAGAACCGCCTGTTGGGGTAACAGTATTAATTATAGTATGGGTACCCGCAGGGGTTAATGAAAGGTCAATTTGGCCGGTGGCAGTGCTAACAAATACCGCACCTGTTGATGATGAAAACACACCCGCTACACCGCCGCCGCTATAAGTTGGCGATGGGTCAGACTCGCTGCTGCAAAAAGGGCTGCCGGTATAGTTAAATGTAGCTACCGGTGTTGCTGAAATTGTTACTACAACTGCTTCAACATCGGTACAGCTGCCTACTGTACTTTTAATATAATACGTGCCGCTGCCCACTGCGGTAGGCGTAGCTACAGCTGTTGTACAGGCTGAATTAGTCCA
>JANOCJ010000089.1:0-1895 GCA_031412115.1 Flavobacteriales bacterium | reverse complement strand
TTTGGCTAATGCTTTAGCTAGTGTGCTTTTTCCGCACGACGAAAATCCGTCTATCGCTATGGTTATCCTTCCTCGCATTAGTTAACCGTATTTAGAAATTCGTCTACAGCTCGCAAACCTGTCTCTATTGCACCATGTACTGTGCCGCTATGCCCCTCAGTATGAGTAGCTTCGCCCGCAAAAAATATGTTGTTGTTTAGCTTAGCAGCCAATGCCTTGCGCTTTACAATGCCCCCACCAACAACAGGAAAAGAGTATGCCCCTTTTATAAAAGGTTCTTTGCTCCAGTCCATTATACGCGCATCAACAAAACTATTAGTAGCAGCATTTCCGCCAAAGGCAGCATCTAATTCAGCCAAAACACTTTGTACTGCACCATTACCTAATGCACTTAGCGTTGCGGCTTTATTGCCCATTACAAAGCAGGTTAATACCTCTGTATTGCCACGCCCAAATGATGTGTACCAAATTTCGGGTACATTACCGCCACCATACAACGAGCCTAAATCATTGGCCCAAAAGCGGTTGTTGAATTTTAATATTATTTTCATGCCCGGCCCCATACCTATATTGGCAATTGCATCGATTTTAGTAGCAGGCAGCGCGGGAGCAAATTCTACATCGCCAGCTTTAAGCACAGCCAGCGGAATGGTAATAACCAGTTTATCGCAGGTATAGGTTTGGTTATATTGGTCTGTTAGTAAAATGGTACTGCCGATATAATCAATTTTTTTTACCTGTGTGTTTAGCAATACCTTATCCCATGCATCGGCAAAAGCCTCTTGCATAATGGATATATAGGAACGGTTGGCAACAGCATAGTTATCATTGCCTGCCGTCCATAGTTGTTCTTCTTCGGTTATGCCTTTAATGCTTAGCGTACTGTAATCGGTACCGTATTCATTGCCGGTTTTTGCGTTTACAAAGGGCCTAACGCGTTGCGACAAATTATCGGCATCGGCTTTGGCTTTTACGCTTTGGTCGGCCCCGCTATAATTGCCGGCTTGCTCAACAAAAACATTGCCTGCAATTACATCTGCATCAGCAGTTAAGTCGTCTTCGCATTTTAGCAAATTGTCTATTACATAGTAATCGGTAGTATTGTTATCATTAACAAAGTTAACCCCACTAGCGTTCTTAACAATAGTATACCAATCTGTTTTGTTGCCATGCGTCTCTTCAGCCCCCAATTCAATAGGAAAATCGGCGAAACCGGTAAGTTCCCTAACACGGCCGCCGCGTTGGCTTGATGCTTCCAATATTTGCAGTTGGGCATTTGGTGCATGTTGGCGTATTAAGTGGCCTGCATAAAGCCCTGCTGCCCCTGCTCCAATAACAATAATTTTTCCGGCCCAGTCAGTATCACTTAATTTATCCTTTTTGCAAGATGTTAATAGCCCCGGCAGTAACATAGTTGCCGGAATGGCTAGTGATACATTTTTAACAAAAAGCCTTCTTTTCATATTACTTCTTTACCCAATCGGATATTGTTGTTGAAATGGTTATATGATTAGGCGAGCCTGCCAAATGGTAAGCTGCGCGGCCATAATCTATCTTAAACTTCGAAATTTTTAATCCCAATCCCCACGATATGCCAACAGTACCTTTGCGGCTTTCAACAGCCATTTCTGCACGCCGCTGAAAGTTGTAGGCCACACGTACTGTTAAAAACTTAAAAGGAGATAGCTCTGCACCGAAAACTACGTGGCGGAATATTTTGTTCGCCAGTTTTACTTTCACATCCACAGCCTCACCGGTTAAAGGGTCGGTTGTTGGGTTACGTACCGTATCAACATAGCTGTAATCGCCGCGTTGCAAATCATGCAGGGTTAAAAAAAGGCGCAAGGGTAAATGCTTAAAGCCTTTAGAAATGCCCAACTGCAAATCAAACGGTA
>JANOCJ010000088.1:0-8174 GCA_031412115.1 Flavobacteriales bacterium | reverse complement strand
CATGATGGGCAAAATGTGTACTGGGTGTAGAAATTACTCTTTCAACCACCCAAGCAATGGGGCTTAGGTATTTGTTTGTATAAAGAAATCTGTCCCATTTTGTTTCACTGTGCGCAAGTAAAATTACCGCTAACTTAATTGGTAAATAGAATAGGTAAACATATCCCATTCCTAAAAAAATTAAGCAGGCCGAAAGCCAAATGCCGGGCATAAAGGCATAATAGAGTATGGCATTTCTGTAAGTTACAAGTACTCCCATTTCTTCTACAACATGATGCGGCCTGTGCAATTTCCACATCATTCTATTAGAATGCGAAAGCCTGTGCCACCAATATTGTGTCATATCATCTAATACTAAAAATGCCAAAACTTGCCAACCTATTGCCGAATTTATAAAGTAATCTTCGTATTGGGGTAGCCAATTTTTGCCAATCCAAATGGTTAGAATAAAAATTGCAGGTTGTACAATAGTTGGTAAAGTAAACAGGCTAACCAATTCAATTGTCCAATCATTTTTGGTTCTTCTATCATCAAAGTATAGTCCTCCCATAGCTTCTATAATCCCTAAGATTAGTAGCATTATGATAGGTATTGATTTGCTGATTAACTCATTTTCCATATTGTCTTTTTTCGCCTTAACAGGAGTTCCCTTCTGCTAATATAATAGTAAATTTCAATCTATTTGTTGGTTTGTGGCGCTGCGCTATAACACGAACTAAGGCTGGAAAATCGGAAAATAATTTATAGTCCGATTTTGGTGGCAATAAAATATGTTATAGTTGACACAGATGCCGCCAATACTGCGCCCCATGCCAAGTCTACAATAGTTACTAAAACAGGCCAGTCTTTGGCTACCGCCAAATTTGTCAGGTCGTAAGTAGCATAACAAACAAACCCGAAAAATGCGCCCAATAAAAGAGCATGTTTCCAAGAGCCTTTTTCCATAGCGGGCTCAATAACAAACACTACCAAACCGGCTATAAAAATTAAATAAAATATAATTGCTGCTACCCAATTAACGTCAGGCTTCATAATATTACCAATCTGACTACGGTAAAAATTTTTGGCTACTACCCCAAGCCAGAGCATATCAATGGCAAAAAATACAGGAAGCGCAATAGCGTATAGTTTTAAAAACATATTATTTATTTGTTGATTTTTAAAAATTAATCTTGTTTAAAAATAGATAAATAAAATTTGTATAAAAAATTAAAATAGTTTTAATAAGTCTGGGCAAATGGAGAAAGAGTGCATACCCACTAAACCAACAACCAACACAAAAAACTAATAATTAATATCCCAAAAAAATCGCCCCAAAAGCCTGCGCGTAGCATGTGTTTGGTTTTTATGTAGCCGGTACCGTATACAATAGTATTGGCTGCCGTAGCTACCGGTAGCATAAACCCTAACGATGCCGCTAATGTGGCAGGAAGCATAATTTCCATAGGGGGCAGGCCGGTGCTGGCGCACAACGATGCCAATATGGGCAGCGAGAGTTGTATGCTGGCTACGTTTGATGCCAGTTCGCTAATAATGCAAACAATAGTTACAATGCAAATAATAATAAGCAAGGGGTGCAAACTGCCTATTCCGGCAAGGTTTCCGGCCATCCAATTGCTTAAGCCCGATAGTTCAAAACCCTTGGCAAGTGCAAACCCCGACCCGAATAATAGCAGCACAGAGTAAGGTACTTTTTTAAAATCGTCGGCTACTAAAAGTGTGCTGCCTTTTTGGCTTTTTGATGGGATTAAAAATAGCAAACCACCCATTACCACCGATACTGTACTATCGTGTACACGGGCGTTGCCGCCAACTAAATCTCCCCAACCTTGAAATGTAAATGAACCAAAGTCAATGTCTGAGCGGGTAAACCATAGTACAGCCGTTAAAGCAAATAATATGGCAATGGTTTTTTCTTCAGCAGCCATGCGCCCCAATTGGTTGTATTGGTCGCTAAAAAATTGGCGGTTTAATGGGTGCTTTCTTCTGCCTGAAAACAGAAATAGCAAAACAAAAAACACGGCTATTAATAGCACTACTGAAACCGGGAAACCAACCGCAAACCAATCGGTAAAGGTTAGCCCATTAGGCTCAATATTTTTGTTGTAGTAGCTGTAAAATATGGTGTTGGTGGGTGTTCCTACCAAGGTCGACATTCCTCCAATAGTTGCGGCATAAGCCAAGGCCAGCATCAACCCTGCCGAAAATTTACTTGCCCCTTTGTGGTCATCTTCAGTAGGCAAATGTTTAACAATGGCCAACACAGCGGGCAGCATCATAAGCACCGTAGCCGTGTTCGATATCCACATAGAAATAAGGTAGGTAACCAACATAACAGCCGCTAATACCTTACTGCGGCTTGTGCCTATTTTAGCTAAAATGCCCAA
The DNA here is from genome assembly GCA_031412115.1 of Flavobacteriales bacterium. GTDB lineage: Bacteria > Bacteroidota > Bacteroidia > CAMBQF01 > CAMBQF01 > CAMBQF01. The sequence goes on along the minus strand of JANOCJ010000088.1, from coordinate 5,787 downwards.
TGATAAACGCTTGTGCAGGCCCCATTTTTCAATGGCAATAGATATTAAAAATCCACCTAGAAAAAGAAAAATGGCTTGGTCCATGTACTGCAGCGCAATGGTTTGCGGGTCGGTAATACCGGCAAAAGGTATAAGTATAAAGGGTAGTAGTGCGGTAATAGTAATGCTCACGGCCTCGGTCATCCACCACCATGTTATCCATAGTGTAATGGCTGCCATATAGGTAGTTTGTGGGTGGCCGGGTGTTAAATCGGTAAATAAAACAATAAGCAGCGCCAGCAATGGCCCGGTAGCAATCAGTACTATTTTTTTCACAGGATAAATATAGTTTTTTAGTTGATGGTTCGTTGTTGGTAGTACAATGTGTTAAAACAATAAGTTGTGGTGGCTGTTGTTTTGGCGTGAATAAATTTGCCCTTTTATCAGAACAAGATACCGACCGCATAATAGAAATGGCTTGGGAAGACCGCACCCCTTTCGATGCTATTTTACTACAGTTTGGCTTGAATGAAGATGCTGTAAAAGCGTTGATGAAACGCGAGCTTAAAGCCTCGTCATGGCGCATGTGGCGCAAGCGCGTGCAAGGCCGAAAAACCAAGCACAGCGCTATAATGGTTGATGGTGTAAACCGTTTTAAATGCACTAGGCAGCGAGCAATAGCCAACAACAAAATAGCTAAGCGATAACCCTTACAATTTCATAACTAATACTTCATAATTCCAATACGCTAAGTTAAAATTGGCCCCGCATCTTTGCCATGAATTATTACACAGGACAGTCTGAAAAGCACGGGGAGGCATGGGCTGTCCTTATCTATTTTTATATATTGCAGCATGAATACTTCGCGCAAAAAATTCCTACGCACGGCGTTAGCTGCCGGTGCTGCAACACTCATTCCCGGCTCGGTTTTTTCAGCAACAGGCAAAGCCGAAATTGTATCGCCAAACCGTAAGCGCACCATGCGCATAGCTCATTTTACCGATGTGCATTTGCAGCCCGAAGGGGCTGCCCCCAAAGGCTTTGAAGCGGCTTTGCATGCCGTGCAAAGCATGGACGATAAACCCGAAACCATTATTTTTAGTGGCGATAATATTATGGATGCCTTTAGCGCATCGCGCGAGCGTACCAAAACCGAATGGGCGTTTTGGAATAAGATGATTAAAGATGAATGTTCGCTACCCATACACCCGCTGCTGGGCAACCACGATGTTTGGGGATGGGGCTTGTTGGGCAAGTATAGTAAAGACGAAAAATACGGCAAGCAATGGGCCGTTGAAGAGTTGGGAATACCCAACCGTTTTTATAGTTTCGATTTAGCCGGGTGGAAATTTATTATGCTAGATAGTACCTCAAAACACGGACCGGGCTACAAGGCTAAATTAGACGATGAACAGAAAAACTGGCTTAAGGCCGAGATAGCCAAAACACCTGCAACCACACCTATTTGCGTAGTAAGCCATATTCCTATTTATGCCATGTGCGTTTTTATGGACGGGAAGCGTATGAAGAAGGATAATTGGAACGTACCGGGTGGATTAATGCACGTGGAAGCGCACGAATTAAAGGATCTTTTTTACCAACATAAAAATGTAAAGTTGTGCTTGAGCGGCCACATCCACTTGCAGGATGCCGTTGAGTATTTGGGTGTAAAATACCTTTGCAACGGTGCTGTTTGCGGCGGCTGGTGGGGTGGCGATAATCAGGAGTTTCCTCCGGCTTATGCCATAATTGATTTGTATGACGATGGCACTTCCGATTACTATCTCGTGAATTATCCCTGGAAAGGGTAGTACCCTCTCCAACTCGTTACACTCGTTTTCCTCCCTAAAATCAGGTGGAGGTGTCCGCAGGACGGTGGGGGTACTCAAGAAATTTCTCGCCACTCGCCACTAACCACTCGCCACTACTTATATTTGTAGCATGCAAACCCCGCAACAACGCATAGCCGAGCTTACCGACCAGCTAAACCAACATAACCATTTGTATTACGATTTGGCTAACCCTGTCATATCCGATTACGACTTTGATATGTTGTTGGAAGAGCTTACTGCGTTGGAAAAACAACACCCCGAATTGGCACTCCCAAGCAGCCCTACGCAACGCGTAGGTGGTGGCATAACTAAGGAGTTTCAAACTGTTGTACATAAATACCCAATGATGTCGTTGGGTAATACCTATAGCTTTGACGAGTTGCAAGATTTTGATAACCGCATACGCAAACAAATTGGAGATAATTTTGAATACGTTGCTGAGTTGAAAATTGACGGGTGCGCCATTGGCATTACCTATGAAAATGGCCATATAAAACGCGCTGTAACCCGCGGCGACGGTACACAGGGCGATGACGTAACAACAAACATCAAAACCATAAATACCGTTCCGCTTAAACTGCGCGGCGAAGGCTGGCCTGCTGAATTTGAGGTGAGGGGAGAGGTATACTACCCACTGGATGTATTTAAAAAGCTGAATAAAGAGCGCGAGGAAGATGGCGAGCAACTGTTAGCCAATCCACGCAACGCAGCATCGGGCACGTTAAAAATGCAAGATTCGGCCATTGTAGCAAAGCGCAAACTCAACGCTTTTTTATACTTTTTGTATGGAGAAAACCTTCCCTACGAAACCCATTGGGATCGTTTGCTAGCCGTTAAAAGCTGGGGCTTCAACACATCGGAACATACCCGTTTATGCAAAAATATTAATGAGGTTATAGCCTTTATAAACCATTGGGAAATCGAGCGCAATACCCTCAATTTTGAAACCGATGGCATTGTTATCAAAGTAAACAACATACAGCAGCAGCAAATGCTGGGCTTTACAGCCAAAAGCCCGCGCTGGGCCATAGCTTTTAAATACAAGGCAGAGCAGGTTTCAACTGTGTTAAATGCAATTACCTACCAAGTAGGCCGCACGGGCGCTATTACACCTGTGGCAAACCTTACACCGGTTCAACTGGCAGGCACAGTGGTAAAGCGCGCCAGTTTGCACAATGCTGACCAAATTGCATTGTTTGATATTCGTGAAGGAGATACCGTTTTTGTAGAAAAAGGCGGGGAGATTATTCCTAAAGTAGTGGGGGTTGATTTAGCCAAACGCCCAGCAATGGCAATGCCTGTAGTGTATATAACCCATTGCCCTGAATGTGGCACTGCACTGGTGCGCGAAGAAGGCGAAGCCAAGCACTTTTGTCCTAATGAATACGGCTGTCCGCCGCAGTTAAAAGGCAAGGTTGAACATTACGCATCGCGCAAAGCGCTGAACATTGATAATCTGGGTAGCGAAACCATCGACCTGCTTTTTGAACGCGATTTGATTAAAAACATCGCCGACATTTATACGCTGAATGAGGAAATGCTATTGCCCCTAAAAAAGAAAGGCAACGTATGGGTTAACAACCTCTTAAAGGGAATTGAAGAGTCTAAAAAAATACCTTTTGAGCGCATAATGTTTGGCTTGGGTATACGCTATGTGGGCGAAACAGTAGCTAAGAAACTGGCCTACCATTTTAAACATATTGATACCTTGATGGCTGCCACTTACGATGAGCTGCGCAATGTAAACGAGATTGGTGATGTAATAGCCCTAAGCCTGGCAGATTGGTTTGCCGATGAGCATAACCAAAAGCTTATTGCCGACCTAAAAACCGCCGGAGTACAGATTGAACTCTCTGCCGAAAAAGCCCAACCCAAATCAACCAAGCTGGAAGGGTTAATTATAGTAGTATCGGGCACATTTAAAACTTTTAGCCGCGATGGGATAAAAGATACTATTGAGCAGAATGGGGGTAAAGTGTCCGGCTCCATATCAGGCAAAACCAACTACGTAGTGGCCGGCGATGATATGGGCCCTGCCAAACTGGAAAAAGCCAATAAACTAGGGGTAAAAATCATTTCAGAAGAGGAGTTTAACCAAATGCTGGAATAAATCATAAGTAATCCAATTGTTTGATTTTTAACAAATTAACAATCGTTGGTGAAAAAACTTAGCACAAGCCCTTGTTTGTAACAAAATACTGTTGACCTTTACACATCAAATTACAAGCTTATGAAAAAGATAATTCTACCTGTTGTGTTGTTTTTAGGCGGTATGCTTACTGCTACTGCGCAAACCAACATTGAGCAAAATGCTGTTTCTGCCGCAGGCGATTATTATACCGGTTCATTCGGTTCATTGCAGGTAAACATAGGCGGCGAGCCTGTAATTGAAACCATTACCGATGGTACTACCACCTTTACCCAAGGCTTTGAGCAGCCTAAGTTTAAAGGCACAGGCATTATCAGCCTTCCGGCAAATGCTCCCGAAATTAAATTATTCCCCAACCCATCTAGCGATATGGTAAACCTTATGTATACCCTTACACAAGGCGGTAAAATTACCTACCAGTTGTTTGATATGGCCGGCCGTGCCCTTGGTGGTACAAGCCATGCTACCCAACAAGGCCAACAAACAGAGCAGCTAGATGTAAGCAGCCTTAGCCAGGGCGTTTATATGCTTAACATTGTATTTGAAGCCAATGACGCAACTAAGTCTTTTAGCGTGGTAAAGCGTATTGAGATAGTAAAATAACGTACTGACATATTTTTTTTGAGCAGCCCTTGACATCACTTGTCAGGGGCTTTTTGTTAATAGCGTGGTGATATATTGTTAATAGATAAACAGTTTTGCATTTTGATTTCTCATCCCCGTCGGTTAATTAATACTTATTGACAAAGGTAATTCTGCGCCTTTTTTTACTATATTTTTGTAGTATGGATGAACAGGGAAGCGCAGAGAAACAAAGTAGAAGGGCACGCACAAAACCTAATTTTACAGCGCCTTTAGGCGAATTGCATGGCAAAACCCCACCGCAAGATGTGGAGATGGAGAAGGTTGTGCTAGGCGCTTTAATGCTGGAGAAAAACGCCTTAGCTGAGGTTGTAGATTTGCTTAGCCCGGCGGTGTTTTACCACCCCGGCCACCAAAAAATATTCAGCGCAATACAACGCTTATTCTCAGCATCGCAGCCGGTTGATATTTTAACCGTTACAGCAGAGTTGCGTAAGGCAGGCGACCTTGAGATGGTAGGCGGGTCATACTACGTAGCATCTCTTACCAACCGTGTTGGCTCATCGGCTAATATTGAATACCACTCGCGCATTTTAGTGCAAAAGCATATACAACGTGCGCTAATACAGGTTTCTGATAAAATTATTAAAGAAGCCTACGAAGATTCTACCGACGTTTTTGATTTGTTAGATACCGCCGAAAAAGGCATTTTTGAAGTATCGGAAGGCTTAATCGGGAAAGAGATTGTACCCATGAAAACCTTAATTGGCGAGTCTATCCGCGAGGTAGAAGCCGCCAAGAACCACGGTTCGGGTATTACCGGTGTTGAATCGGGCTTTACTGAATTGGACCGTGTAACATCAGGCTGGCAAAAGTCTGACCTTGTGATACTTGCCGCCCGCCCCGGTATGGGTAAAACTGCGTTTGTGCTATCGTTAGCGCGTAACGCAGCAGTCGATTTTAAGAAAGGCATAGCCGTATTCTCGTTAGAGATGGCCTCGCTGCAGCTGGTAAACCGTTTGGTATCTAGCGAAACAGGCATTTCGGTTGAGAAAATGAAAAAAGGCCAGCTGGAAGACCATGAATTTGAGCAACTTAACGCCCTTAGTGGTAAACTGGCCGAAGCCCCTATTTACATTGATGATACCGCCGCTTTATCTGTATTTCAGCTACGTGCCAAGGCCCGCCGTTTAAAGGCCCAGTACGATATCCAATTGATTATCATTGACTACCTACAGCTAATGA
>JANOCJ010000087.1:0-1675 GCA_031412115.1 Flavobacteriales bacterium | reverse complement strand
GTTGCGTGCTATGCGGCGAGAGAAGGTATCGGGGCGTTTAAAGGTAGCGTCAAAAGGCTCTACCACAAAGGCATTGCAGCCGCCAATAAGCGCCGCCATAGTCTCCGTAGTTTCGCGCAGCATGTTGGTTTGGGCAGAATAAATCGACTTATTCCATTGCGATGTTTCGGCTGTTATATAGGCCTTACCTTCAGCACCATAGGCCTTTACTAAGTTGCTCCAAAGCACCTGTAAGGCACGTAGTTTGGCTATTTCAATAAAGTATGATGAGCCTACCGCCATGTTAAAGTGCATACGGTCGGCAATGGCTTGTGCATCTAATTTAATGTCTGTCAGCCTGTTAAAATACTCAGCAGCTTGGGATAGGCTAAAAGCCAGTTCCTGCACCGCCGATGCCCCTGCGTTATGGAAATAGCGGCCATTAACTGCCAATAGGTTTACACTGTCGCCATCGTACACCGCTCTATCTATAAGGCCTACAGCTACTTTAAAGTTTTCCCCTTCGGGATAATCGGCATAGCCGCGGTAGGTATAATCGCCCAGTGGGTCAAAGCTTATAGACACGTTTAGTTGCTGAATGGTAAGGCCGCGGCGTTCTGCTTCCTCTTTCAACATAAAGTATATCAGCGGATTAGCCTCCCCACAATCAAAGTGTAAGGCAATAATTTCTATTTGTATGCCTTCTAAAAGGCCCTCCATTTCGGTTTGGTCGCTAAGGTAATTGCCCGTAAACCGCAGCGCCGATGCCCCGCCCTGCAAGGCTTCTAGCGCATGCTTGTTAGCCTTGGCAATATCATCATCAATAGGTACTTCGGCAGTAATATCCCAGTAATTATCGCCCTTAATATTTAGCACCGGCAGGGTTAAATCCTTGTTAGTCAGCGCATCGTAATAGGCATCTACCGCTACGCCCTCGGTGGTGTTCCACAATAGGTATTCGTCAAAGCTTTTGCCTTTCAGTTCGCGCTCGGCTTCGGTGCGCCATTGCTCGTAATTGGCGGGTTCAAATTCGTTAAAAAGGGGAGTATCTGCCATTTGGCAAATATAGGGGTCAGGGGTCAGAGGTCAGGGGTCAGGGTGTGATTTTTTAATTTACGTATTACTTTGTTATACCTAACGATACATATTTCTTCCCTAAAAGTATACCAAATTGAGTATAGTTGGCACATATCAATAATTACATCCTTAAAAGCGGAATTCCCCCAAATACAGCAACAGCAAACGTTTCAGCCATAAACTACGTAAACTTTACCCAAAGCTTTTTTATGAAACTTATATACATGTCAAGTACCCAACTAGTACGCGGGTGGTGCAGCTTTGGTATAATTTGGAATAACTACCATGCAAATAATTGGTAACAGCGGCTACAACTTTGCATCTTATTATAGCACCAAACGCATTTTTTAGTGCAAAAACCGATTAAAAACGGTTTAAAACAGCACAAAAACGCTTTTTTTTATTTAAAACAGTGCTTTTTATGCTTAAAAATTCAATCAATTTAAAATTACCAAAATCAGCCTGCTTAGCGGCAGATTTTTGTTACCGTTGATAAAAATACTTTGGTGGATACCTCACCCCCCTTTTACCTCTCCCCACCTCGTCCATTTAGGACTTCGGTTTCCCCTCTCCATATTTATGGAGAGGGGTGGCCACGCCTTGGGCGTGGACGGGGTGA
>JANOCJ010000086.1:0-1583 GCA_031412115.1 Flavobacteriales bacterium | reverse complement strand
AATTGGTTATTTGATGTAATTGCCGTGCCTGTGCCTGTTGAAGGCAGCGAGGAAGATGCAGTAAACGCTATACAAGCCGCCATTTCCGGTGGCGATGCGGCCGTGTTTATTTTTGAACCTATGGTGCAGGGCGTTGCCGGTATGCAGGTGATGGAAAAACGCGCGTTGAGCGAGATGGTAAAGCTTTGCCAGGAGGCTGGTGTAATAACCGTTGCCGATGAAGTATTTACCGGATTTGGCCGCACGGGCAAGTTGTTTGCGTCGGAATTTATATCGCCTAAGCCTGATATTTATTGCCTATCGAAAGGCCTTACGGGCGGAACAATGGCCTTGGGCATTACCACCTGCAACAACACTATTTATGAGGCCTATGTGAGCGATGACCGTTTGAAAACCTTCTTTCACGGACATTCATTTACGGCTAACCCTATAGCCTGTACTGCGGCTTTAGCCAGTTTAGATTTGTTGATGAAGCAAGAGACTTTTGCCCACATTCAACATATAAGCAACCGCCACTTTGATTTTTACACCCGCATACATAATCACCAAAAAATAAAAGAAGTACGCCATAAGGGAACTATTTTAGCAATAGAGCTTAAAACACCCGCCGAACCTACCTCCTACTTCAACAACATAGGCCAAACGGCGTACGAATATTTTATGCAGCGCGGGGTATTTCTTCGCCCGTTGGGCAATGTAATTTATACCCTTCCGCCCTACTGCGTAAGCGATGCTGATTTGGATGAAATTTATGGGGCTATAGAGGGATTTTTGGATAGCGAATAGCTTATAGTTTGTAGCTTATAGTTATATCGACAAACACCTATCCCGCTATCAGCTACAAGCTATCAGCTAAAACATTACCTTTGTTGCATGGACTTTATTCTTATCGAGCGCAACGGTGCTAAGGCTACCATCCGCTTAAACCGTGGCAAAGCCAACACGCTAAACCAGCAAATGATAAACGAACTTTCGGCCGCATTAACCGAGGTTGAAAACGATGCCGAAACACAAGCGGTAATATTGACCGGCCATGGCGAGTTTTTCACCGCAGGCCTTGATGTTATTGAACTGTACGACTATAACGAAGAGCAGATATATACTTTTTGGAAAAGCTTTAGCGGCGTAATTGAGCAAATTGCCCGTTTTTCTAAACTGGTTATTTGCGCCGTTACCGGCCACTCGCCTGCGGGCGGCTGCGTATTGGCTATTGGTGCCGATTACCGCGTTATGGCCCAAGGCAAATACCGCATTGGCTTAAATGAAATTCCGGTAGGGATAGTTATTCCCCAATCAATATTCCACCTATATAAATTTTGGTTGGGCGACCGCCGTGCTTACCAGTATTTGCTTGAAGGTAAACTTTATACTGCCGACGAAGCTGCACAAGTAGGCTTGGTAGATGTTGTGTGCGACCTTACTGAAGTAGAGGCCCAAGCCGCTGCCATTGCCGATAAACTATTGAAATTTGACCAAACAGTTTGGCAAATGAGCAAAGCCAATTTACGTGCCGATATGCTGAAGGTTTTCGACCTTGATTTTGACCTTACCTACGGCCCTATAATTAAGCAATGGTGGAACCC
>JANOCJ010000085.1:0-4194 GCA_031412115.1 Flavobacteriales bacterium | reverse complement strand
AGAAATAAATGAAAAATATGCATAAAATTCTAATACGGGTTTGATTAAATTAATTGTTCAAATGAATTATTATCAAATGAATAATTATCAAATGAATAATCATAGAATGAATAATCATCGAATGTATGGTGCTGTTCAAGGTATCTCACAAACTGTAACTTATGGGGCACCAGGTACAAATTGCCCAATTGCTACTGAAATGGAAACAGTGACTGTTTATAAAACAGTTTGTGTAAATGGACGTTGTATGCAAGTACCAGTACAAATGTCTGTACCTAAGCAAAAGCCTGTAGAAACCAAACCTGTAGAAACTAAACCTATTAATGAATCTGTACCAAAGATTGGGGTTTATAAAGGTAATTTCTTAGGTCTTCCTAGTTCTGATACTAATAAATCAGAAACTAAAGAGACTAAAATTAGTGCTGAAATTGAAAATACAGAAATTACTTTTAACTTCTAAAGGATTATGATGATTTACCCAATAAGCGCAATCCGCCATCCTGAATACAATTATGATTATAGTAAATGGCGTGCTGCTTATGAGGGTGGATCGTCATTTTTGGATACTTATTTAATAAATAATACACGCCGTGAATCTATAGAAGATTTTAATTTACGACGTAAAATTACTTATGTACCCGCCTTTGCTAAATCAGCAATTAACGATATTGTAAATAGTATTTATCAAATTGGGCCTGTGCTGTTTTATATTCAGGTATATTGTCAAGAATATATTGGGTGTCTACATAAGCAAACTTTTGTGCAAAAGCGCCTAGCGATAAAAAAACAGCCGCTAAAACTAAAATTAACTTTTTCATTTTGATACGTGTTTGGTTATTGTGTTGTATCCAATTATCGTGCAAATCTATATTTTTCAATTTACAATTAACAATTTTCAGTCGTCTCCAATAGAAAAACAACAACTATTAATTGTTCATTGTTACCTGTTCACTAATTAAAACTGTTGTCCTATAATAAAGTGTATGTTGCCGCGCTGCTGTTGGCTTTGCGGTATGTTTTCCAAACGGTCAAAACCATAACCATAGTCTAAACCAAGCATACCAAACATAGGCAAAAACACACGTACACCTACACCTGCCGAACGTTTAATGCTGAACGGGTTATAGTCGCGTATGCGGTTCCAAGCATTACCGCCCTCTAAAAACGCCACACCAAATATGGTAGCCTGTGGGTTTAACGATACCGGGTAGCGTAGCTCTAACACAAAACGGTTATACAGTGCGCTACCGTCGCTTTGCTTAAGCAATGGGCGAGAATATTCGGGGTTTGATGTGCCGTAAGGGCCATTGGCATTGCCGCTCACAAGGTTGTCCTGATAGCCGCGCAAAGCAATAATCTCAGCACCCACAAAGTTAAAGTTATTAATACCCGAGCCGCCAACAATAAAGCGCTCAAAAATGGTAGAGCCTATGCTGCTATTGTAGTAGCCTAAGTAGCCAAAATGTGCGCGGGCACTAAGTACCAGTTTGCCAACCAACGATTGGTACCAGGTAAAGTCAAATTTCCATTTATGGTACTCAACCAATTTGTATACATCGTTATTGTCAGTATCGTAGCTATAATCTTTAAAGCCCAGTCGGCCCTCTTTCACACGCATAGACCATGGTGGGGTAAACTGCAACGAGAATGAAATATTAGAGCCTTCGCGGGGATAAATTGGCTGGTCAATAGAGTTGCGCGATATATTAATACCAAAGCTGGCACTTAGTGATTTGCCTTTTATCTGCGAGATGTAATTGTTGTTGTCGTAATACTGCAGGCCAAAAGTGTAAAAGGCGTTAAAGTAGTTGTCGGGCCTTTTCCAACGGGTACCAAAGCCAAGGCTAAAACCAAGTGTGCTTAAGCCTACGCGGCTTGCATCGCTTTTTGGTAAACCGTTTGACTGGGCATTGTAGTAAATGCTGGCAGTAAGTGAGTTTGGCTTGCGGCCGCCCAACCAAGGCTCGGTAAACGATAAGTTGTACGACTGGAAGAAAATACCATTTGTTTGGGCACGGATAGATAAACGCTGTCCATCGCCTGCGGGTAGTGGCCTCCACGCCCCTTTTTTAAACATGTTGCGGGTAGAGAAGTTGTTGAAGGTAACACCTAAGGTACCAACCAAACGGCCTGCACCCCAACCGCCCGAAAGTTCAATTTGGTCTGATGGTTTTTCAGCTACAACATATTCAATATCTACCGTACCGTTTATAGGGTCGGGTTTAGGGTTTACCTGTAGCGCCTGTGGGTCAAAATAGCCCAACTGCGCCAACTCGCGTTGGGTAAGTATAATATCTGAACGGCGGAACAATTGGCCGGGCTTAGTGCGTAGCTCGCGCAGAATAACATGGTCGCTGGTTTTAGTGTTGCCAACAATGGTTATTTTGTTAATGATGGCAGGCTTGCCCTCATACATGCGCATTTCAAAGTCAATAGAGTCACCAACAACGCCTACTTCAACCGGTGTAATGTTAAAAAACAGGTAACCGATATCCATGTAAAGCGAACTAACATCCGTACCGTTAGGGCTGCTAAACAGCGAACCTTCTAATACCGTTTGGTTATATATATCGCCTTTTTTAATGCCCAATACACGCGCCAAAGTATCGCTGCTGTATTTGGTGTTGCCCACCCATGTAATGTTGCGGAAATAGTATTTACGGCCCTCTTCAATTACCAAATCAATATTCAATGTTTTGCCGTCGTAGCGGTATACGGTATCTTTAATAATAGCCGCGTCCCTAAAGCCTTTTTCGTTGTATAGGTCAATTATGGCCTGTTGGTCTTTCTTAAAGTTCTCTTCAATAAATTTAGAGGTAGAGAATAAGTTGTACCACTTTTTCTCCTTGGTATCCTTCATTTTACGGCGTATTTGACCGTCGCTTATAAGGGTGTTGCCAACAATATTAATCTTGTTAATTTTAACCTTGCTGTTGGTTTTAACATAAATATCCAATATTACCTTGTTGGGCAAAGTAGTATCGGGGCGCTGACTAATGGTTACCTGCGTGTCGTAGTAGCCTTTGTCGCGGTAGTATTCTTTAATCAGGTTTTCGGTAGATAGTAATACCTCGTCATTTACAATCTTGTCCCTAATCAGTTTCAGCTTGTCGCGTATCTTATCTTGGTCGGCCTTTTTAATACCGCGGAACGAGTATTGCGAAAGGCGTGCACGCTCTTCAATCTTAATCTCTAAAAATATTTTGTTGCCTTCAACTTTTTGGGCCAGTAGCTGTATGTCGCCAAAAAGCCCTTGTTTCCAAAGGTTTTCAATAGCGGTTGATAGTTTTTCGCCGGGCACATCAATTTTATCGCCAACGGCAAGGCCGGTAAGCATTACAATAATGCCTTTGTCGTAGTATTGGGCGCCGGTAACGGTAATGCCGCCAATTTCATACTCTTTGGGTGTGCCGTAATCCAGTTTAATGCTGTCTCCGCCTATGGTAATTTGGGCATTGGCCCCAATACCCGCAAGCAACAGGCATGCAAAAACCCAAAGTTTTGTATTAGCTATAGCTGATAATAATTGTTTCACTAGGTCTGTGTATCTCTTGCGCCTAAACGCTGGGGATTAATAATTATTGCGCAAAAGTAGGTTTTTTATTCCAATTTACAGACGAGGACAAAGGGCAGTATAGCCAAGGCTTAGGCATTTACCTTAGCTACCTGCTCGCCTGTTTTGCCAAAACGGCGCTCGCGTTGCTGGTAGTCAATAATGGCAGTATAAAAATCGTCTTTCCTAAAGTCGGGCCACAGTTTTTCAGTAAAATAAAACTCGGTATATGCCATTTGCCAAAGCAAAAAGTTGCTAATGCGGTGTTCGCCGCTGGTGCGTATCAATAGTTCAGGGTCGGGTATGCCGGCAGTATATAGGTACGATGATAACATCTCGTCATTTAGCGCCGCGCGGTCCAGTTTGTTTTCTTTTAAGTCTAATACAATATTTTTAATAGCGCGCATAATTTCGCTCCGGCCACTATAGCTAAGGGCCAGGTGCAAAGTCATGTGGGTGTTGCCTGCTGTTTTTTTAATGGCAGCGGCTAGCTCTTTGCGCGTTTTAGGCGGCAGGCTGTCAATATCGCCAATGGCATTTAGCGCTATTTTATTCTCCATCAACGTTTTAGTTTCAATACCAATGGTTGATACTAAAAGCTCCATCAAGGCATCAACCTCCTGCTTGGGGCGGTTCCAGTT
>JANOCJ010000084.1:0-7154 GCA_031412115.1 Flavobacteriales bacterium | reverse complement strand
CCTTGCCACTATCAACCAGCTTTCTAAAATGGGCATTTGTTTAAGCTACTTCCAATAGTTTTACGTGGCCTGTTTTGTGGCAGTCGGTGCCAACAAAGTCTATTAGGCCTTCGTCAATTAACCGCTCTGCAATCTCCTTGGTGGGCATAGAGTAGTAGCCCGTTAGCGAGTTAATGTTCAACTGCAGCAACGCGCCTTTTTCTTTAATATCAGCGTAGGTTTTAAACTTATCGTAGTAAAAAGGATAGCGCTCGGGGTGGGCCAAAATGGGCTTATAGCCCGCCACCTGCAAATCGAATATGGTACGGTGTATGCTGTCAGGCTCGTTTAGGTACGATAGTTCAAACAACACATAATTCTCTTTGCCGAAGGAGAGCAGCTTCTCTTCTTTTATCTTTTTAGAAAAATCACGGTCGAGGTAATACTCAGCAGCTGCATATAGCGTAACGTTTAAGTTTTCTTTGGCAACTTCGGCACGCAACACTTCCAATCCCGCTAAAATAGTTTCGGGACTGTTACGGTAAAAATCGCTCATTACGTGGGGCGTGGTTATGAGGGTGGTATAACCCTGCGCCATAAGGCCCTTTATAAGCACCATGCTTTCCTCTACCGTTTGCGCCCCGTCGTCTATACCCGGAATAAGGTGCGAGTGCATATCGGCTTTAAAAAGCGCATAATCCACCGGTATTACCGGCTCGGGCTTTTTGCCGAATATGTTAGAGAAGATTCCCATTTACAATTTATCAATTAGCTGTTGCGCCAGCTTTGGCGAAGCTACGGTGCAATACGCGGTAGTCAATGCATCCAACAACATTTCTTTTTTAATGTTTGCCAGGTTGATGAGCGTCCACCCCTGCTTGCCCCATTTGTTGGGCACTGGGTAGATAACTGTGCTGTCAAACCCACAAAAAACGCTTTGGTCTATTTCTGAGAATTTCAGGCAGCAGCGGTTCTCATTGGTATTAAGCGTAGCAAATACTTTCTTGCTCACCTTAAAAGCAAATACCCCTGTATTATGGTGTGGGCCTTCTGCTACTTCGGGTAGTGATAGTGCCAGTTCTTTAAATTGCGCCGGGGTTACCATGCTGTAATACTACAATATATACCTGTAAAAGGCAAAAAACTCGCGGGTTACAGCGTAAAAATCGCGCCACTCAAAATAGTTTGGCGATGCGCCGCATAAATCAAAATTAACCTTGCGGAGCATGTGTTTTGCCCGAGTGATATGAAACCATTGCGAAACAACTGTTACTGATTTAAAATTATGTAGCCTGCAACTAAATATTATAAACCGGATGGTCATTTCGGTGTTGTCACCACCATTGTCTACTATGATCAAACTATCCGGAATATGCTGTTGCACAAGGTATTCTTTCATTTTATCACCCTCATAAAAGCCCTCTTTGCCTAAGCCTCCGCTAACAATAAAATTTCTTGCTTTTTTATTTTGATATAACTCAACAGCCTTGTCAAGGCGGGCTTTCAGGCGTGGAGATAATGTTCCATCTTCATTAACCTTATTGCCAAAAACAACGGCTACGTCACTTGTGCAATCGGGATTTTTTGTGCCATCATAAAATACATATCCAACATGGATTAAGAACCATGATAGAAAAGTAATACCACTATACTTAGCCCATTTTTTGGCGGTAGCCATAGCTTACTGATTCGCCTTAAACCAATCCAAGGTTATCTGCAAGCCTTCGCCAACGCGCACTTGCGGGTCGTAGCCCAATAGTTCTTTAGCTTTAGAAATGTCGGCCAATGAGTTGCGTATATCGCCTTCGCGGTCGTCGCGGTGCTCTGCTTTTAAGTCGCTGCCATATAAGCGGGCCAGTTCATTAAACAAATAGTTAATGCTAATACGTTCGCCAACGGCAACGTTAAACACCTCGCCAAAAGCCTTTGGGTTGGTAGTAAACAAGGCTTTGATATTGGCCTGTACGGCATTCTCTACAAAAGTAAAATCTCGTGTTTGCTCGCCATCGCCATTAATGTAGGGCGCTTCATTTTTAAAGATGCCCAAAATAAATAACGGAATAACCGCAGCATATGGCCCATGTGGGTTTTGCTTTGGCCCGAAGATATTGAAGTAGCGCGTGCCGATAATTTCCATGCCGTAGCATTTGTGAAACACACCTGCATACAATTCATTCGCATATTTAGAAACAGCGTAAGGCGAAAGCTGGTTGCCAATATTGTCTTCCAACTTAGGTAACGCGGGATGGTCGCCATAAACAGACGATGAGCTGGCGTATACAAAGCGTTTAACGTTTGCATCGCGTGCCGCAATCAGCATATTTAAAAAGCCGTCAACGTTGGCGGCGTTAGTCAGTTCAGGAGTTTTAATAGAGCGCGGCACTGAGCCTAATGCGGCTTGGTGTATCACATAATCAATACCCTCGCAAGCATTGCGGCAATCGTCCAGATTGGTAATATCGCCTTCCATAAATTCAAAAGCAGGGTTGCTATCAAATTCAGTAAGGTTAGTGCGGTAGCCTGCCGATAAATTATCTAACACACGCACCTGTTTGGCGCCAAATGTTAGCAGGTACTCAACTATGTTAGCACCCACAAAGCCAGCCCCGCCTGTAACAAGGAATGAATATTTGCTTAAATCGTCGCTATGGTATTGGCGTGTGTACATTTATCGTTGGTGGTATTGTTGTTCGTAATATTTGGTGTAATCGCCGCTGGTAACGTGGTGCAGCCATTCTTCATTCTCCAGGAACCATTTTACGGTTTCTTCTAAGCCTTGCTCAAAGGTAACCGATGGGCTCCAACCTAGTTCAGAAGTCAATTTGGTATTGTCAATAGCGTAGCGTAAATCGTGCCCGGCGCGGTCTTTAACAAAGGTTATCAGCTTGGCCGATGTGCCTTCGGGACGGCCCAGTTGGCGGTCCATTACCTCGCATAGCAAACGTATCAGGTCGATATTTTTCCACTCGTTGTTGCCGCCTATGTTATAGGTTTCACCCAAGCGGCCTTTGTGGAAGATGGTATCTATGGCACGGGCATGGTCTATTACATATAACCAGTCGCGCACGTTTTCGCCTTTGCCGTAAACGGGTATGTTCCAGTTGTTTTTAATGTTGTGTATAGCCAGCGGTATCAACTTCTCAGGAAAGTGATACGGGCCGTAATTGTTAGAGCAGTTAGAGATAACTACCGGCAGATTATACGTATGGAAATACGCCCTTACAAAATGGTCGGACGATGCTTTTGATGCCGAATAAGGGCTGCGGGGGTCGTAGCCGGTTTCTTCGGTAAACTTGGTATCATCGTCGTGCAACGAGCCGTATACCTCATCGGTAGAAACGTGGTAAAAACGCGGGTTATGCTCAGCTTTAAAATCGGCTGTCCATAAGCTGCGCGCAGCATTCAGCATGTTTACTGTGCCCAATACGTTGGCTACAACAAACTGCAGGGGTGATTCTATCGACCTATCCACATGCGACTCTGCCGCAAGGTGAATAACGCCGGTAAATTGGTGGTCGTGAAACAGTTTTTTTATGCCCGCCTCGTTGGTAATATCTTCTTTAATGAAGGTATAGTTTGGCGCATCCTCTACATCGCGCAGGTTTTCTAAATTGCCTGCGTAGGTAAGCGCATCCAAGTTGTAAATATGGTAATTGGGGTAGGTTTTAACAAAATGCCTAGCCACTTGCGAGCCAATAAAACCCGCACCTCCGGTAATTAATATTTTGGTAGTGCTATTCATTTTTTGCTGCTCCTTCGCTTAATACTCCCTGCTGCCACTGCCATGCAGATAGCAACATTTCATCCAGACTCAATTCGGCTTTCCAGCCCAGTTCGTTATTGGCAAATGCGGTGTCGGCACAAAGCCATTCCACATCGCCGGGGCGGCGGCCTACAATTTCGTAATTCAATTTTATGCCGTTTACTTTTTCAAACGTGGTAATAATTTCCAGTACCGAATAGGCCGTTCCCGTTCCGATGTTAAACACCTCATAACCGTCTTTCTGCTTATCATCCAACATACGCTTAAGGGCTGCAACGTGGGCTTTAGCAAGGTCAATAACGTGTATATAATCGCGCAGGGCGGTACCGTCTTTGGTATTATAATCGTTACCAAATACGCTTAGCTTTGGGCGAAGGCCTGCGGCTGTTTGCGTTACGTAAGGCACTAGGTTATTAGGGATGCCACTGGGCAATTCGCCAATACGTGCAGATGGGTGCGCGCCAATAGGGTTGAAATAGCGCAGGCAAATGGCTTTTAAGGCGGTTGCTTTGGCTACATCGCGCAAAACATCTTCGGCTATATGTTTGGTGTTGCCGTACGGCGATTCGGGCTGAATGGCGCTACTTTCTGTAATAGGCCAAACGGCCGCTTGCCCGTAAACCGTGGCTGATGAGGAAAAGATAATTCCTTTAACACCATTGGCTTCGCAGCCGTGTATTAGGTTAAACAACGAAACCAAGTTGTTTTCGTAGTACATCAAGGGCTTTTCGTTCGATTCGCCAACGGCCTTAACCGCAGCAAAATGAATGGCTGCCTGTATGCCTTGGTTGCGTTTAAAGTAGTCTAATACGGCGGCTTTGTCGGTGCAATCCACATTTTCAAAGGCAATGTTAGCGCCTGAAATTTCGCGGATACGGTCGATTATAAAAGGTTCTGAATTACAGAAGTTGTCGATGATAAGCACATCAAAGCCCGCAGCAGCTAATTCAACTGCCGTGTGTGACCCTATGTAGCCTGCGCCTCCTGTAACCAGTATTTTCATTATAAAGACATGTAATAAAGCTCTTTTATCTTATCGCGATAAATGCCTTTAATGTCAAACAAAATGGCTTTTTCGCCGGTAATGCCTTTGAAATAAGCCTCGTCTAAATTCATGTATTGGTGGTGGTTTACCGCCACAACAACAGCATCGTAATTAGTGCCGGGCTGGTCTAGCAAGGTGTAACCGTATTCGTGTTCTACCTCAGCGGCATCAGCAAACGCATCAACCACCTCTACATTCACACTGAATGATTTTAGTTCGTTGATTACATCGGCCACCTTCGAGTTACGGATGTCGCTAACGTTTTCTTTAAACGTTGCACCCATTACCAACACGCGGGTTTTGTGCGGGTCTTTGCCGTCGGCAATTAGTTTTTTTACAATCAGGTTGGCAATGTATGCGCCCATCATATCGTTAATGGCGCGGCCGCTATTAATTACCTGGCTGTGGTAACCCAATTCCTTTGCTTTAAAAGTCAAATAGTAAGGGTCAACACCTATGCAATGCCCGCCTACTAAGCCAGGGGTAAATTTCAAAAAGTTCCATTTGGTGCCTGCGGCTTCCAATACATCGTAGGTGTTTATGCCTGCTTTGTGGAAGATGATAGACAGCTCATTCATCAACGCAATGTTAACGTCGCGCTGGGTGTTTTCAATAATTTTGGCAGCCTCGGCAACCTTGATAGACGCGGCTTTGTGAACACCGGCATCAACCACAATACGGTAAACATCAGCAATCAAATCCAACGATTCGGCATCGCAACCCGAAACTACTTTGGTGATTTTAGAAAGCGTATGCTCTTTATCGCCGGGGTTAATACGCTCGGGAGAGTAGCCCACTTTGAAGTCGGTCATAAACTTAAGACCCGAAACTTCTTCCAAAACAGGGATGCAATCTTCCTCGGTACAGCCGGGATAAACGGTAGATTCATACACCACCACATCGCCTTTTTTCAACGCTTTAGCAACGGTGGTAGAAGATGCGATTAATGGTTTTAAATCGGGTAAATTATGTTCATCAATGGGGGTTGGAACCGCTATAATGAAGAAGGTAGCCTTACGCAATTCATCTATTGAAGAAGTGAACGTAATATCGCAACCTTCAAAATCTGATGCCTCCAACTCCTCGCTGGGGTCTATGTTGTTGCGCATCATGTCGAGGCGCTTTTCATTAATGTCGAAACCAATAACAGAAACCTTGCGGGCAAATGCCAATGCAATAGGCAAGCCTACGTAGCCAAGGCCTATAAGCGCCACTTTAGTTTCTTTGTTAAGTATTTGTTGGTACATAATTATTTATTTAAACTGTATATGCGTTCTATAATCTCTACTACTTTCAGGCCTTCCAGCGCGTTGGTGGTGGCTGTTGTGCGGCCTTGCAAGGTATCAACTACGTTTTGTATTACAAAATGGTGGTTTGCTGCCGAGCCTTTGTATGGGCCATAATCATTCGGCGGGCTGGTTTCCTCCAGTTGCGGCAATTCGTAGCCCTCAATATGGCAATACTCAACCTCATTCATGTACTGGCCGCCCAGCTTAACGCTGCCTTTGCTGCCAATAATGGTGATGCTGCTCTCTAAGTTAGTATCCCAAACCGAGGTTGAATAGTTGATGGCGCCCATGCCGCCGTTTACAAAGTTAAAGTTGATAAAACCGGAGTCTTCAAACTCGGTAATGCCTTTGTGGGTAAAGTCGTTAAAGCGGGCGTTGATGTCTTTAATATCACCAAACAGCCAGTACATAATATCAATAAAATGGCTAAACTGGGTAAACAGTGTGCCGCCGTCAAGGTCTTTACTGCCTTTCCAGTTGCCGGGCTTGTAGTAGCGCTCGTCGCGGTTCCAGTAGCAGTTTACCTGCACCATAAATATGTCACCGAGCTTGCCGCTTTCTACCACCTCTTTTATCCATTTTGATGGCGGCGAATAGCGGTTTTGCATCACACAAAACACATGGCGCGATACCTGCAGCGATTTAAAAATTACCTGCTCGCATTCGGCTTTGTGCAAGCCCATAGGCTTTTCGCATACCACATGCTTTTTAGCATCCAGTGCTAGTATAGATTGCGATGCGTGTAACCCGTTGGGCGTACAAATACATACCACATCAATCTCAATACCCGCTGCCAGCAGTTCTTCTATCGATGAAAAGAACGGCGCGGTATAGCTTTCCAGCTTTAACTCTTCCTTCGGGCGAATATCAGCCAAAGCCACCAACTCGCTGTCGGGGTTGCGCAATACCATTTCGGCATGGCGCTTACCAATGTGGCCGCAGCCTACCACTGCAAATTTTATTTTACGCTGTTCGCTCATTAGCTGATGCGGGTTACTTTTCCGCCTTCCAATTTATATTGCTGCTTGCTTTCGGGGCAAACGGCAATGCTGTTTTCGTCAAATTTTAGTTTGTGGCC
>JANOCJ010000083.1:0-6958 GCA_031412115.1 Flavobacteriales bacterium | reverse complement strand
CTTTGGCAGATGGGGTATATAATGTTGAGTTTACCGATAGTAATGGATGTGTTGTAACTGCCGTTTATAGTTACACTAAAGTAGGTTTGGCCGAGGCTACCAAACAAGGAATTAACATATACCCCAACCCCGCTACAAATGTGGTATATATTGACAACAATTCCGCTGAAGAATTGGTCATCAACGTATACAATGTTACCGGTCAAACAGTAAGAAGTGCTGTAAAAAGCAATCAAAAACGCACCGAAATTGAATTAAATCAATTAAAAAACGGGGTTTATTGGTTAAAAATTGAGAAAAAAGAAGGTGTTTTTTACACCAAGATTATAAAAGTGGGCAATGAGTAGTGGGCAGTTAACCACGAAAATTTATCCATAAAAAAAGCCCCCGACATATATCGCCGGGGGCTTTTTTTATAAAGTAAGTTATTTCTTATTTAGAAACTGTCATTTTACCGGTGCGTACTTCTGTACCGTTTGAAAGGCTGTAGATATACATACCTGATGAAAGTTTATCAGCGCTAAACACAATAGTGTTTTTGCCGGCTTTAGCCTCAAAATTGTAGCAGTAAACTAAACCAACAAGCATATTGTAAACTACCAATTGTACGTTGCCCGGTTGTGGGGTGTTGTACATAACTTGGGTAGTAGCATCAAAAGGGTTTGGCGCTAAAGCTACTGCAAAGTTGTTGCCTGTAAGCTCTTCAATGCCTGTTGGCACAAACATGTTGTACTGGCGGGCTTGTGGGCTTGGTACCGGCTGTGGAATTGGAAATTCGCCGGTTAGCAAAGGAACACCTAAAGCAGATGCGTCAATAGTAATAGTGTATTCAACATCCAAATCAACAGTGTAGTTGCCACCTTGGGTTGGGGTACCGGCAATAGCCAAGCAACCTTGTTGGCCGGGGGTAAAGCTACCTTGCAAACCGCCACCTACTGTGCCGGTTAAGCCGTTTGGCTGGCCGCTAATACCGTTTACCGACATTGTATTTACCTGCACAGCAAATTGCTGAGAACCGATAAGGCCGATAAAAGGCGCAATTTGCGATGGTAATAGGTTTGATGGGATGTCAGCTAACGAAAGAGTAAGCTGCGCCGGGGCTTTAAAGAAAATAGTAGTTGAATAAGCCTGACCTACAGTACCCGCAGGAATAGACGAGTTAATGGTAGGTTGAAAATCAACGTTGATGTTGCCGGGAGTACACTGTGCCGAAAGTTGGCTAACAGATACAAGGCCTAGTGCAATTGCAGATAGTAAAAACTGTTTCATTTTTCTTAATACTTGAGTTTGTTATTGATGGTTAAATTGTATTCTTCCTACTAAGGTAAGGCATTTTTGCAACGTAGCAATTATTTTGCCAAAACTTTAAACTCGGTACGGCGGTTAAGCTGGCGGCCTTCGTCCGACTCGTTTGAAGCGATTGGCTGAGAAAAACCGTAGCCCACAAACATCAGGCGAGATTTATCTATACCATTAGCAATTAAGTAGTCTACTACCACTTTAGCGCGGTTTTCAGACAGGGTTTTATTGTACGTTTCAGAACCTACGTTATCCGTATGGCCCGAAATTTCAATTTTAAGCTTAGGATATTTTTTCAACAATGCCACCAAACGCTCTAACTCAGAGGTTGATTCGGGGCGAAGGGTGTATTTATTAAAGTCGAAGAAGATGTTTTTCAATACAATTTTACGACCTACGTCAATACGGTCAAGCGGAAAATCGCGTTCCACTTCCTGATAGCCGCTGGCGGCAGGTATGTTAAAGTTTTCCGATTTAAACAGGTAATTATCTGCCGATGCAGTTACCGAGTAGTTTTTACCCGCCGGTAATGATACCAGGTATTTACCCGTTGCACTGTTTGATGGGAAGACTGATACTACCGAGCCTAAGTCAAGGTCAACAATCTCAATAGTTCCTGCCAAAGGCTTTTTGGTAATTTTATCGTAAACAGTACCTTTTAAAATGGTTAAATCGCCGGTAGGCACATCCAATTCCTGCTCAATAAGTTTACCGCTAACCGATACATCTAAGCTGGTTAAGAGGTTATCTTCGGTAGCCAATAAAAATTGCTTTTCTTCGCCCAAAAAGGTAAGGCGGTAAATATCTTTCTCGCCAAAACCCTCGGTTTTAAATGATGAGAAGTAGGCGTGGCGGTTGTTTGCCGACACTACAAAAAATACGTCATCATCGGCCGAGTTGATAGGGTAACCTAAGTTAACAGGGGCTGTCCATTTACCATCTACAAACTCCGACTTAAATAAGTCGTACCCACCCATAGAGTTGTGGCCCCTTGATGCAAAGTATAATGTTTTACCGTCGGGGTGGGCAAAAACGCCTTCCTCATCGTATTCGGTATTAAGCTCGGGGCCAATGTTAATAGGCTCGCCAAGGTTGCCTTTATCATCTATATAGCAATAAAAAATGTCTTTGCCACCGTAGCTAGGGTCGGGCCTGTCGCTAACAAAGTACAGTATTCGGCCATCAAATGAGTATGATGCGTGGGTTTCATAAAAACCGGTATTTACCGTACGGCCCAATGGGTAAGGCTTAGTCCAGGTATTACCAACCAATACCGATTCGTAAATATCGCCACCACCGCTATTGTCTTTGTAAATTAGCAACCGTTGCCCGTCGGGCGATAGGTTTACGGTAGCATCATTAGTACCGGTATTTACCTCGCCCAGATTGTTTACATTGCCCCATTTTTTCATTAATGAGTCTTCGTAGGCACGGTAAATATCTTCGTAATACTGCTCATCTACTTCCGATATGTTTTTGCCTTCTTTACCGGTAGTGCCTGTACGGCGCGAGGTAAAAAACATCAACGACTCATCAGCCGATACAACAGGTGAATATTCAGGATAAATAGTGTTAACACCACCGCCAACATTTTCTATTAAAACCCTTACCGGCTTGGCCATAAGTATTTTGCCATATCGGCATTCGGCTATGCGCTTGTCTACCAGTTTAAGTTCATCGGCGTATTTAGGGTCAACTGTTCCGCGGTATTTGGTATACAGTTCAATGGCTTTGTCCCACTCCAGTGTAACATGGTAGGCCCATGCCAAGGCATAATAAATAACGTCTTTATAATCAGGGTTATTTAGTTTTTGGGCTTTTTCAAAATGCTCAAGCGCCTTTTTCTTGTTTGGAGAATAGATGTAGCAATAGCCAATTTTAAAGTTTAATGCAGAATTGTTAGGGTTTACGTTGTAGGCTTTAAGGTAATACTGTAGTGCCTGACCGTAAAAATATTGGCCTTGCAAATAAAATTCGTCGCCGGCTTTAATGTTGTTAACAGCCTCTCGCATTTCCTTTTCCCTGCCTTTAAAATTCTCTTTCTTAAACGCAACATCCTGTTGGGCATTCAGGCTAGCACCGGTTATAAGCATAACCAGTAAAACCAAAATTAAATGTCCAAATTTTTTCATATTATCGGTAGATGTATGATTAATTATTTTTTGTCGCATTGGTTATCAATAAAAGCCTGGGCGCTGGCAAGGCCCTTGCTTAATGCCAAATGCCAATCTTGGCAGGCCCCCGCAAAATCATTATTCATCTCCTTGGCAATACCACGGTTAAGTATAGCTACAGCATATTCTCCATTATACTGCAATGCCGATGAAAAATCGGCTACTGCACCGTTGTAATCTTTGGTTTTCATTTTAGCAGCGCCACGGTTGTTATAGGCAAAATAGTAGTCGGGCTTTAATCGTAATGCAATGCCAAACTTGTCAATAGCCGCATCGTAATCGCCTTTGTCAAAATAGGCCGACCCTAAGTTGTTGTAGGCAATAGTATAATCGGGTTTTAACTGTACAGCTTTAACATAGGCAGCAATGGCTCCGTCAATATCGCCGGTTTGCTTAAGTGCGCTGCCAAGGTTGTTGTATGCCTGTGCAAAATCGGGCTTTAGCTCTACTGCTTTTTTATAATCGGCAACAGCGCCTTCCACATCATCATTCTCGCGTTTGGCGCTGCCACGGTCGTTATAGGCTTCGGCAAAGTCACCTTTCATGCCAATGCATTTATCTAAATCGGCTATGGCTGCGGCATAATCTTTAGTTTGAAATTTAATGCCTGCGCGGTAGTAGTAGTTTTCGTAGTTGGCGGGGTTTAGCTCTACGGCCTTATCGCAATCTTGCAAAGCACCGGTATAATCTTCCAGCGCAATTTTGGCTTTAGCCCTTAAAAAGTATGTTTTTTCAGTAGCTTCGCCCAACACAATGCACGATGTAAGGTCTTCTATACAGCCTTTATAGTCTTTAAGCTCGTATTTGCTAAGGCCGCGGTTAAAATAAGCCTGGGTAAACTTAGGCTCCATGTTAATGGCCTTATCAAATTCAATAATGGCTTGCTTGTAGTTACGTTTCTCGTAGTTTGCAACACCATCATTATAAGCTTTTTTAGCCTTGGGGTTGGGGCCTGTAAGCGGCTTAACCTGTGCCATAGCAACGCCCGAAAACACAAAAACAAAAGCCAAAAGCAATAATTTCTTCATGGTACTTTTTGCTGTTTAAGCTACAAATATAATCAAACAGAAAAATAATTGGCACTTAAAGCCAAAATAAGATGGAAAATGATGAACAAACGCTAAAAACAGCCAATATGTGGGTGTTGCTGAATGCCATACATTTTACAATTAATTAGAAGGAATTTGCCCTCGTGTTGCAGTAGCGTTTAAATTTGCATTATATGAGTTTTTGGAAAAAAATGTTGCTTGCCGCTGTTAGCGGGCTTTTGTTTACTGCTGCGTGGCCTCGCGATGGCATTGCGCCGCTAATTTTTGTCGCCTTTGTTCCCCTACTTCTCATATCCGACGACCTTAAAAGCCAACGCAGCCGCAGCCTGCAAATAGCCCTTTTTGCCTATATAGCGTTTGTTATTTGGAATGCCTTAACCACTTACTGGGTGTGCAATTCATCACTTGAAGGGGGTATTGCGGCCGTTACCCTGCTAAGCTTGTTTTTTACTATTGTTTACACCGCCTTTCAGTTTACCTATAAATACCTGCCACGCTACTGGGGCTTACTAGCGTTGCCTATATACTGGATAGCCTTTGAAAAATTTCATTTAGAGTGGGATTTAACATGGCCGTGGCTTACGCTGGGCAACGTGTTTAGCGAGTATTACCAATTGGTACAATGGTATGAATATACGGGAGTGTTTGGTGGCAGTTTATGGGTGCTGGTTGTTAACCTGCTTATTTTTAGGGCAATAAAAGAGTATCGCCTGCTTGAACGCAAAAAAGCCCTGCAAATGGTCGGCATAGCGGCAGCGCTATTGGTTATACCGGCTACACTTTCTTTTATACGCTACAGCGGCTATACCGAAAAAGCCGATCCGGTAGATGTGGTAGTGGTGCAACCCAATATTGACCCTTGGAACGAGAAGTTTGTAGAGGGCACATACATATCGCAAACCGAGCGTTTTGTTAAGCTGGCGCTACCTAAAATGGACAGTAAGGTACAATACGTTGTAGGGCCCGAAACGGCTATATCGGCCGGTATTGAAGAGTTGTATATAAATAGGTACGAGGAAGTACGGTTACTTAGAAAAGCACTTTTACGCCCCTACCCAAAGGCGGTGCTGGTTACAGGTGCATCTACCTTTAAATTTTACCAGCCTTGGGAAACGCCACCACCAACAGCATCAAAATCGCAGCAGGATGGGCAGTATTACGATAGCTATAACACGGCTATACAGTTTGACACATCAGAAAATATTCAATATTCCCATAAGTCGAAACTGGTACCAGGTGTAGAACGTATGCCATTTTCAGGTAAGTTGGGCTGGCTGGAGAAATTTGCTATTGACCTTGGCGGCGCTAATGGCACATTGGGTGTTGATACCATACAGAACGTATTTAAAAACCCTAATTCCAACCTAATTATTGCCCCCTCTATATGCTACGAAAGTGTATATGGCGAATACATGGGGCAGTTTGTAAAAAAAGGCGCGGGCCTTATCTTCATTATTACCAATGATGGCTGGTGGAAAGACACCCCCGGCCACCGCCAGCATTGCAGCTACGCCAGGCTTAGGGCTATAGAATCGCGCCGCAGTATAGCGCGCAGCGGCAACACAGGCATATCATGCTTTGTAAACCAGCGCGGCGATATTAGCCAGGCTACTGAGTATTGGCAACCGGCTGTTATACGCCAAACAATTAATGCCAACCACGAAATTACTTTCTATACCAAGCATGGCGATTATATAGCCTATATATGTAACTGGTTGGTATTAGGCCTTTTATTCTTGTCATTTTTCTTTCTTTTTAAAAAGAATTAATTAGGGTTAACTATAAAATTATGTTGAATAAAATTGCCTTTTTACTGTGTTGCTTAGTAAGTGCATTTGCCCAAGCACAAACCGGCTTATTGGGTAAGCCTATAGCTGATATACAAAAGGCTTGCGCGTATTTAACCCAGCAAGACTATGAGCAGAAAATGAATACTGCCAACCCTACGGTAACCAACCTTATTTACATTAAAACATCAACCGACAGGCACCAATTTGGCTTTACGGCTGATAGCCTTTGCCATATTTATACTACCGTTATTCTGGTTGATAAAAACACCCGCACAGCCCTTACCCAAAGGCTTGAAAACGAAGGTTGGGTTGATGTGCATACTACCGAAAATAATTTCAATTTTACGCGCACCTACAATGGCCACAAAGAATATATAATACTCTTGCCTTATAAAGAAAATTACCTTTTTCAGCAGGTAGATGATGTGGGTTTAAAAATTGTAAGGGGGAAGTAATTAAGCCGCCGTATCTATTTTTATAAGAGCAAAAACAGCGTAGTTTAAAATGTCATAATAATTAGCGTCTACACCTTCAGATATAAGGGTTTTGCCCAAATTATCTTCTATTTGCTTAATGCGCATTATTTTAGCTAGGATAAGGTCGGTAAGAGAGCTTAACCGCATGTTGCGCCAAGCCTCGCCATAGT
>JANOCJ010000082.1:0-8700 GCA_031412115.1 Flavobacteriales bacterium | reverse complement strand
TTTAATGACGGGGCTTTTGAGGTGTTTACAGAGAAAGCATTAAAGCCCGGCAACACCATTTTTGTTGAGCACGGCAAACCGCTAATATTTGATAATGGAACCAAAGGCATAGTGCTGGAAGGCTTTACACCAAAGGTGGTTGAGGTTACGGAGTACACCAACGACAACCTTTGGATACACGACGAAACCGACCGTGTAAAAGCATCAATACTGGCGCGCTTTTTTGACGACCCTAAGCTGGGAGACGGCTTGCCACGACCCTTTGGCATATTTTATATTGAGGAACGCGCCCGCTACGAGGAACAAATGACTAAACAAATACTGGATGCCACGCAGAGCAAAGGTTTGGGCGACTTAGATACGCTGATTGCCGGTAACAACACATGGTTGGTTAGCTAATGCTACTTATAGGCACACGTACCAAAGAGCTTGGTAGGGTACACCTTACCCAGCCCTGCCCACACTGTAAGGAAGACGGGCAGTTGGAGCTTTTTGTGCTTTCTAAATACTTTACATTGTACGGTGCTGCTGTGTTTCCGGTGGAGAAATTGGGCATAGCAGGCTGCAATGCCTGTCAAACCACGTTTGTAAAGGAGGAAATGACGCCGCAAATGCGCGACGAAGCCGGTGTGCTACTGAAGAATTATACACAGCCTTTTTACAGTTATGCGCTGGGCATAATCATCGCTATTACAGTGCTGGCCTCGTTTTTAATGTGGTAAGCTAAACCCTGCTGCAAGTCCACCCTGCTTTTATATAATATTTGCGTTTTATTTAAGCAAATACAGCATAAATAGCCCTGTAACTTAGTCCCTCAAACGAAAAAAAACGTTTTTTTATCGCATAAAAACAGCAATTTTTTATCAAAAACGATTAAAAATCGTTTAAAAACACAATTTTTTAGCACTAAAAATGATACAAAATGTGGGATAATAATTAACAGTAAAACCGTGTATAAAAATCTATACGGTTGTTAATTTAAATCTGCCACAGGCGTTATTTGTACTCCTAAATTATTTTTTGTTTCTTTAACAAAATTGCTGAATAAATAATGCTATTATTATATACCGGCCACAGTTCAACCCGCATTGGTACCGAACCAATTCCTGATTATATCTGTCCTTATTGCAGTTCATCGGGTACGTTGGAACTTCAAATTTTTTCGCGCCATGCGCATGTGTATATGTTGCCCTTGTTAGCTTATGCTAAAATTGGCATGGCACATTGCAACCGCTGCCATAATAATTTTACATTATCAGAAAATGATACTGAAATATATTCGCAATATTTAAAGATAAAAGGTAAGTTTTGGCCAAAATTATGGCAGTTTTCAGGGGTATTTATTATAGCTTTTTTTGCTTGCCTGCTGGTGTTTTCATCAGGAGTAAATGATAAACAAACACAAGCATTTGCCACTGACCCGCAAGCTGGCGATGTGTATTATATTAAACTGGAAAATAAACGATATACTACTTTTAAAATTCTTGTTATTAGGGCAGCAACTATGGATGTGGCCTTTAATAATTATGAGGTAGATAATTCAAGCGGGCTTGATGGCTATGGCAGCAATAAGGGTATTGATAAGGATGAGAACTATAAAGAGGTAACACGTGTACCACGAAATTACATTCGAGATTTGGACGAGGCCGGTAACATACTTGAAATTAAACGTTACGGTAAACCGTCTTTGCCCTTATAACCATTAATCTTTGTCTTTAAAGGGCTTAATTATTCACTTTGTTTTTTTTGGGAATATTTTTTGCCTTCTAAACCTGTGGATTAAAAATATTTTATATTAGTACATTGATTATGAGGCTAATAATATTATATCTTACCTATTGACTTTCTCATTTCCACTCAGTTATCTTTATATAGAAATTCGACAGGTATTTATCACTTCTACCTAAACAACCTCCAAATTAACCCCACACCATGAACCGCAAGGCCCTATTGGCTGCCAATGTATTGTTGGCTTTAGTAATCCTATTGTCTGCACCGGCGTGCAACCATAACCGCAAGCTGCGCAACCCCGACCCCGCGTTTGCCAAGTATATTACGGCCTATACAGGGGGCATTGTATCGGCCTACTCTGACATTAAAATACGTTTTGCTGATGAAGTGGCCGACACTAGTTTAGACTTAGAGGACCTTTTTGAAATAAGCCCCGCCGTTGATGGCAAGCTGTTTTGGGCCGATGCCTATACGCTGGAATTTAAGCCCGACGAGCCGTTAAAATCGGACGAGATTTATGATATAGAAGTAAAGGCGAAGAAGATTTTAAAAACGCTTCCGCCTAAGTTGAACAACTTTTCATACAGCTTTAAAACCATTAAGCAAAGCATGAAGGCCAAGGCCAATGCGGTAAAGGTGTACGATAAAAATCCCGCTAAATTTTATAAAGTGCAGGGCCGTATTTTGTTGGCTGATAATGCTAAGATTAGCGATTTGCAAGGCACTATAGTAGCCAACATCAACAATAAAAAATTGAAGGTAAAAGTGGAGTCCGATGGCGAAAAAAGCTGGCTGTATACTATTGATAGTGTTCCGCGCTCAGCCACTAAAACCGACCTAAATATTTTGTTTGATGGCGAAGCTATTGAAGCTGATGAGCGCGGTACAGAAACCGTTGTAATACCTGCCGATAATGAGTTTAGCGTTATACTTACCAGTAGCGAGAGCAACCCCGACCAAAGCATTTCTGTCTATTTTTCTGAACCGATAAATGAGAGCCAGGATTTAAATGGATTGGTTAATTTATCGAACTTTAATAGCGTTAACTCATCTATTTTTGATAATGAATTACGCGTATTTCCGTTAAACCGCCAATTGGGTGCACAAACGCTTTTTGTAAGCGGCTCGGTGCAAAGTACCAGTGGGCAAACCCTGCGTGGAAACAGCAATATACAGGTATCGTTTGAGGAGTTGAAACCCCAAGTAAAGATTAAAGGCACGGGTACAATTCTCCCTAATTCCGAAGGATTATTAGTGCCTTTTAAAGCCGTTAATTTGAATGCGGTTGATGTGGAAGTGTTTAAAATTTATGAGAATAACCTGCGTCAATATTTTCAAGTAAATGATTTGAATGGAAGCCGCGAATTGCACCGTGTAGGCAAATCGGTACTAAAGAAAAAGATACCATTAAATGGGGTGCGCGATTCATGGACAGATTATAGCCTTGATATTGGCGATTTGATAAAAGCGGATCCCGGCGCTATTTATCGCGTTAAGCTATCGTTCAAACGCTCGTATGTAACCTGCGATTGCGATAACCAAAACACCGAAGATAAGGGCCTTACCACCATGAATGAGGAGGCGCAGAAAGAGCCCGGCGAAGGGGAAGAGTTTGATGAATATTATTACTATCAGGATTTTCCTTACAGCTATGATTATTATGACGAAGAAGGGTACGATTACAATCAGCAGGACAACCCTTGCAACCCTGCGTATTTCAACAACTCTGAGCATTTTGATGTACGCAATATTTTAGCGTCAGATCTTGGCCTTACTGCCAAAGCAGGCCCCAACGGCGATTTAACGGTGTTTGCCAACAACCTTATTAGCACCAAAACAATGCCAGGAACAGTAATTGAAGTGTACAATTACATCAACCAAAAACTTGGCAGTGCAACTACTGATGGTAACGGTATGGCAACGCTAAAATTAGCCAAGAAAAAGCCTTTTATATTGATTGCTAAAAACGGAAAACAGCGCGGCTATTTAAAATTAGGCAATGAGCTTTCGCTATCGCAAAGTAATTTTGATGTGGGCGGCGAGCAAATTCAAAAAGGCATAAAAGGCTTTATTTATACTGAACGTGGCGTATGGCGCCCCGGCGATTCGCTATACGTTTGCTTTATGTTGGAAGACAAGAACAAAACACTTCCTGCAAATCACCCCGTAACGTTTGAGTTGATAAACCCACGTGGCCAAATAGTGCAAAAAATAGCTAAAGTAGATGCCGTTGGTGGCATATATAACTTTAGCACCGCTACCGATGATAATGCACCAACAGGCACGTATACTGCACGTGTAAAGGTAGGCGGCGCAACGTTTACAAAAGATTTGAAGGTGGAAACCATTATGCCAAACCGCCTAAAAATCAACCTTGATTTTGGTAAGAAATATTTAACCCCTGCCGATGCGGCTTTGCAAACACAGCTAAAAGTAAACTGGCTAAATGGCGCTGTGGCCCACGGTTTGCGCGCCAACGTAGCCGTTACACTTAACAAGGCCGAAGCCAAATTTGAAATGCTGAAAGGTTTTGTTTTTGAAGACCCATCAGTTAATTATAGTCCTGAAAGTGTAACCATTTTTGATGGGTATTTAGACAACTTTGGCAACGCAACTATATCGCCCGCAATAAAAGCAGGGGGCAATGCGCCTGCCATGCTAACCGCCGGTTTTACGGTGCGTGTGTTTGAAGAAGGCGGCAACTTTAGCATTGACAGGTTTAATGTTCCTTTCTATCCCTACACATCGTATGTGGGCTTACAACTGCCTAAAACGGATGATTACTACGGCATGTTGCCCAACAATAAAGACCATAACATTAAGGTTGCAACCGTTGATGCAACAGGCAAATTGCTAAGTGGCAAACGCGTTAAATATGAGGTGTATAAACTGGAGTGGAGTTGGTGGTATGATGAAGATGGTGATGGTTACAGCTACCGCAACAACAACTATCAAAACCTGGTCGATTCGGCTACGGCAACATCGGCGGGCGGTTACATCAACTTTAAACTAAAAGTGCGCCAACCCAACTGGGGCCGCTATTTGGTAAGGGTGCGCGATATGGAAAGCGGCCACGTAGCAGCGCAAACCGTGTATGTAGATTATGCTGATATTGAATCTCGCCAGGGTGGTAAAAACCCCGAGGCGGCTACTATGCTTTCATTCAGTATGGATAAGCCCAAATACAATGTAGGCGAAGAAGCAACGGTAACTATTCCTTCATCGCCCGGTGGACGTGCATTGGTAAGCATTGAAAACGGTAGTGGCATAGTGCAAACATTTTGGCAGGAATTAAAGCAAGGCCAGACGGTTGTTAAGTTTAAAACCACGGCGCAAATGTCGCCCAATGTGTATGTAAATATATCGCTGATACAACCGCATGCACAGGCGCTGAACGACCTGCCCATACGCCTTTACGGCATACAACCCATTTTGGTTGAGAATAAAGAAACGCATTTATACCCGCAGGTGGCAAGTGCCGAAACCTTCCGCCCCGGCGAGACGGCCAAGATTACGGTGAGTGAAAAAAGCGGCCGCCCTATGACCTATACATTGGCTATTGTTGATGAAGGCTTGCTGGATTTAACCCGCTTTAAAACACCCGACCCTTGGAACACCTTTTATGCCCGCGAAGCATTGAGTGTAAAAACATGGGATTTGTACGACAATGTTATTGGCGCGTATGCAGGCAAATTAGGTAAGATACTGAGCATTGGCGGCGACAGCGAAATGGACATGATGTCGAAAGGTGGAAAAGAATCTGTTCATGCCAAACGTTTTAAACCTATGGTAGTATTTATAGGGCCATTTACATTAGGCAAAGGCGGCAGCAAAACCCATAGCATTAAAATACCTGAGTATGTTGGTTCGGCGCGCATTATGGTGGTTGCAAGGCAGGAAGCTGCGTATGGCAATACCGAGAAGACTGTTACCATTAAAAAGCCGCTGATGGTGCTAGCTACGCTTCCGCGTGTGCTTGGCCCTAACGAGAGTGTGAGGCTTCCTGTATCGGTTTTTGCTATGGAAAATAAGGTGAAGAATGTATCGGTAAAACTGGTTGCTGACCCTGCATTTTTTACCGTAGAAGGGGCTACCACACAAAGCTTAACCTTTGGTAAAGTGCCCGACGATAAGTTGGCTACCTTCTCATTAAAAGTAAAACCAAACGTAGGCATAGCCAAAGTGCAGGTTATTGCCACCGGCGGCGGCGAAACGGCTACCAGCACCATTGAAATTGAA
This sequence comes from Flavobacteriales bacterium, assembly GCA_031412115.1. Taxonomy (GTDB): domain Bacteria; phylum Bacteroidota; class Bacteroidia; order CAMBQF01; family CAMBQF01; genus CAMBQF01. The sequence continues at coordinate 2,730 of JANOCJ010000082.1, read as the reverse complement.
ATACGTACGCCTAACCCTCCAATAACCGAGGTTACGGAATATACTGTGGCGCCGGGCAAAAGCGTATCGCTAACCGCCAAGCAGGTGGGCATGAACAAGACCAACAAAATGCAGTTGGAACTATCAACCCTGCCGCCAATAAACTTAGGCAAGCGGTTAAATTATTTAATACAATACCCCCACGGGTGTATTGAGCAAACAACATCGTCGGCCTTTCCGCAACTGTATTTAAGTAAGCTGTTAAATTTGGATGAGAACTATTCAAAAACCATTCAGCGCAATGTAAGTGCAGCCTTAAGCAGGTTAAAACTATTCCAAACATCATCGGGCGGTTTTGCTTACTGGCCCGGCGAAAGCCAGGCTGATGAGTGGGGCAGCACCTACGCAGGGCATTTTATGTTAGAGGCCGAAGCGCAAGGCTACCAGTTGCCAATAGGTATGTTGGATAATTGGAAACGCTACCAAAAACGCAAAGCGTTAGAGTATTCGCCAAGTGCACCGGCTGATAATTATTATGCCAACCGCGATTTGCAACAGGCATACCGCTTGTACACGCTATCGCTTGCTAAAGCGCCCGAAACCGGCGCTATGAATAAGTTGCGCGAAAGCAAAACCATGGGCATTGCTGCCAAATGGCGCTTAGCTGCCGCATATCAACTAGCCGGAAACAACTATGCAGCAACGGCACTTATTAGCAACTTAGGTACAGTTATTCCACGTTACAATGAGTGGGATTATACTTACGGTAGCAACGACCGCGACGAAGCCATGATACTGGAAACTATGGTATTAATGGGCCGCCAAACACAAGCAGCGCCTATCGCTAAAATGGTGGCAGCATCGCTAAGCAATGGCGGCTATTATATGAGCACCCAAAGCACCGCCTATTGCTTACTGGCTATTGCTAAATATGCGGGCAACAGTGCCGGCGCGCCGCTGCAGGCAAACTATACCATAAATGGCAAAGCAGGCAAAGCAGTGGGCAATAAGCGCTCGTTGTTTTTAACTAATGTTGATGTGGCCGGCACCAAAGCCAATGCCTTTAGCATTACCAACAGCGGCAAGGGCGTAATGTATGTGCGCGTTATTGCCGAGGGCGTGCCCGAGCAAGGCACCGAAACTAAGCTGGAAAGTAACATGCGTATGGCCATTACCTACAAAACTCTTGGTGGTCGTGCTATTGACGTTGGCCGAATAGAACAAGGCACCGACTTTATGGCCGAAGTTACCATAACCCACCCCGGTATTTTAGCACCGTATGAGAACCTTGCACTGTCGCAAATATTCCCGTCAGGATGGGAGATACACAACAACCGCATGGACGATGTGCAATCGGCTGTAGCTACTGCACAGGCAGACTACGAAGACATACGCGACGACCGTGTTTACACCTATTTCAGCCTGGGTAAAAACACCACCAAAACCTACCGTGTGGTATTAAACGCCGCTTACTTAGGCCGCTTTTACCTACCCATGGTGTATTGCGAAGCTATGTACGACAACAGCGTATCGGCGCGTATACCCGGCCGCTGGGTAGAAGTGGTGCCGCAAGGCAGTACGTCGGTAGCAGCTAAATAAGGGAGAGGTGAGAGCCTAGAGCCCAAAGAAATAATTACTAAAGCCCTGCTTCGGCGGGGCTTTTTTTATACATTTAAGCCAAACAAAAACAACATGAAAAAACTGTTTTGCTTATTGCTGGTAGCCTTTGCAACTACTTATACCTACGCCCAAACCCCCGAGAAAATTGACAAGGTGTTGACTGAGCTGGACAAGAAACTGCCGCCTGCCAATGCTGCAATGTATTTGCCATACGATTACCTAAAACAGTATGGTTTTAACGATAACAGATACAATAAAGGAAATCGTAATAAGGTTTACAACACTAACTTGGACGGCACCCGCGAAGTGGATAGGATAAACGACATACGCTGGGAATTTAAAGATGAAAAAGATGCTATAGCATTTTACAATGATTATGGCTTTGCTTTGGGCGAAGGCGGCCCGGTTTTGAAAATATCACCTGTTGAAGGGGTTGATGAAGGGCTTGTTTTTGGAATTAGCCCGGGGATGAAAAACATGAACAAAAGCTTAGGGCTTGATATTACATTTTACTGTTATGTGTTTAGAATTGGCAACGTGGTAAGCAAAATGTTTTTTACTACTAAGGGCGGTATAAGTGTAGAGGCTGTACAACCGTTTGTAAAAGAGGCGGTTAAGCGCGTAAATGCGTATGTAAAAGGCAAGTAATTTTATGCTGCGCAGCAGCATTTGCGTTAGGGATAGCAGCGGATAGCTTGCGCCGCGTTGGTCACACTGAGCTAGTCGAAGTGTGGTGCGTTGGTACGCAACTATGAGCGGATAGCCCGAGCCTTGGCATATAGGCCAAGGTAACGCCCAAAATCATTGTAATTTTTCACCTCTCGTCTCTAGGCTCTTTCCTCTAGGCTCCCCCAATTTAAAACCGGTATAAATTATATATCAGCTTTGGTAAAGTATACCGCAGTTTTTATCTTCACAACCTAAACACCTAAAAACTATGAAGAAATTTTTACGCATTTTAAAATGGGTTGGTATTATTGTAGTGGTAGTATTAGTAGGCGTTGTAGCTACAGTATTGCTTCGTAAAAACCGCACATACGATGCCCCTTATCCCGACATTCATGCCAGTAAAGACAGTGCCATTATTGCCCGCGGCAAGTACTTGGTAAACGGCCCTGCACACTGCGCGCA
>JANOCJ010000081.1:0-2771 GCA_031412115.1 Flavobacteriales bacterium | reverse complement strand
TAATACATCAAAAGTGCCATCAATAGCCTCAAAAGCATAGCTTGTTTGCATAAATAAGTCAAAACCGGTAACATCGGCTTCGCTTTCATTTTCTTTAGAGTAGTTGCTTTTAGCCAGGTATTTTTTATCTACTGATGATTTTCGGTAAGCCCCATCGCCACGCTCTATTTTCTGGCTCTCAACATACCCTTTTAATACGTGTTTCTTTTTGTAGTGCATCAATTCGTGGCACAATACAAAAGCCAGTTGGGCTTCATTCTCTAACTGCGATAACAAGCCGGTAGTAATAAACAGGTAGCCTTGGTTAGTTGCAAAAGCATTTACTACGGCCGATTTGATGACAAACACCTTGGTTTCGGCTTGCAGTGTTGGGTCGCTGGCGGTTATTTCCATGCGCACCTTTTCTACATAAGCGCTAATAGGGTCGTTATATAATACGCGGCCGCTAACAAACAATTCTTTAATAGCGTAGCTGCTTTCCAGTAAAAACTGGGCCCTTGTTTTTTTCTCTTTTTTATTGCCGCCCTTCATTACGCTGCTGCGCGACGATTCAATAAAATCTTTACCTGTCATTTCAACCTCGTCGGGCAAAATGCCTGAACTTACTAATGGGGTAAAGTAGTTAAAGTCTACACGTGCAGGTTCCTGCGCATGTAGCGATATAAAAATTAAAAGGGCGAGTAGGCCCGAAACAAGTTTTTTCATTTAATGGCTTTTCAATAACAACTTACAAATAACGTAAAAAATGGCTAATGTTTTGTTCTTCAGTATTTTTAATTGGTTGACTTACAGCCTTCCCTTGTTTTTTGCCACCTTTAAATTGTTTTGAAACAGTTGGTTATTAGGGGCTATTTGTACCGCCTTTTCTCCATATTTAATTGCTTTGTCATACTGTTTCATATCATTATATGCCGAGCAAATGTTATTATAAGCCAAGCCATAATTTGGGTTTATGCTAAGGGCTTTTTCATAAAACTCAATAGCCTTTGTATAATCACCTGCTTTGTGGTAGCCCAGGCCCTTGTTTAAATAATTCTCTGCGGTTGGGTTTTCAATAGCTTTAAGCGCCACATTTAAATTGCCTTGCGCTAAGGTATTGTTAGGGTCTATTGCCAAAGCGTTTTTACCGGCCTCAACAGCTTTTTCATATTGCCCAAGCATATTGTAAGCGCTGCAAATATTGCTGTATGCCTGTACGTTGTTGGGTTTTAGTTTCAACGCTTCGTAGCAGGCTGCAATACACTCATTATAAATTGCCTTGTTGTAATATTCTACACTCAGGTTAAGGTAATTGTCTGATGTAGGATATTTAGCAACTATATCAAGCAACTCCTCAATTTTGGTTTTACGGTTTTGAGACAACTGTAAATAATAGTTTGGGTAAGGACTATTAGGGAATTTTTGCTGCATTTGCATTGCCACAATACGCACTTTGTCCCATTGATAGTTCTCAATATAATAGTTCATTAAATTGGTGTACACAAAATCATATTCAGGCCCTAAACGTAAGGCCTGTTCAGCATTCCAAATAGCATCAACCATGCGGCCGTTGCTATGCAGCCAGCCGGCGTAGTAATGGTATGCGCCATAGTAGTTGCCACCGGTTAGCTGGCCTTTTTTAAAGTAGCCCTCAATGGTAGTATAATATTTTTGCGGGTTGCCCTCCATTCTGCCCAATGCCTCATAGGTAAGAGCAAGGTTTACATGCAGGTATGCGTAGTTAGGCGTATAAACTAATGCTTTGTTGTAATACTCTAAAGCACGGTTTAGCAACCTAAAAGCTTCATCTTTATTGCCCTTATTTAATTCCTGAAACGATTTGGTATATTGGGTTAAACCATAGTTCATTAACCCACGGCCATTTTTTGGGCTTTTTACCGTTACATCATACCACAGGCTTTCATCATCATTCCAAACAATATTGCGTTGGTATGTGCCATAAGCGTGCCCCGATATTATTAATACACATAATGCAGGTAGCGCAATGCGTAAAAATGTTGATTGTAATATTTGATTTTCGTACCGGCGATAAAGTAATACCAAAGCCCATACTAAACTTATAACCAAGCCTACAAAAGGGAAGTACATGCGGTGGTCATTAATAACCTCGGCAAACGCAATAATGCTTGACGAAGGTAACAGCGCAAGAAAAAACCAGAATATGCCAAACGCTATTGGGCGAAGTTTTTTTGTGGCAGAGCATAGCACAGCCACAGCCAACAAAAACAACACAAATACAAGCCCTAATGCAAAGCGTTTGTCTGTTATTGATTCAAATGCGCTAAGGTCAGAGTCGGCACTTAAATCATACGGAACAAAAAAGGCAATTACATATTTTAAAAACACATAAGGCTGAGTAATTATGTAGTGAAACCTACTATAAGAGCCTGCAATAAATGTGGACGGGGTTTTGCTATTTATATAAACGTACCCTACAACAGCTATAATCATTGGTATTGCAATAGCAGTTATAACGGCAGGCTTAAATAGCTTTTTATACGTTTCCGCATTAAAAATATCGCGTATACCAATTTGCTGCTCAATTAATATAATGTAAACTACCAGCAGCGGGGCAAACATAAGCCCGGTTGGTTTTATCAATATGCTAATTGCCATTGGTATAAGGTACAGAAAAAACCTACGGCCAATAGCCCAATACTGGTACATAACAAATGATAGTATAACCAGCATGGTAGAGTAGCTGTCGCTGCGGGCGCAAACGTAATTTATAGTCTCGGCAATGGCAGTATGGTACATATAAAACGCCGTAG
>JANOCJ010000080.1:0-9552 GCA_031412115.1 Flavobacteriales bacterium | reverse complement strand
CACGGTTTAAACCGTGGGCTACTATTAACACAAATATAAAATAAAGTTGTCTCCGCCAACTATTACCACCCCCCGTCACCACTGCGTTGTGACACCCCCTCCTAAATTAGGAGGGGGCAGGGGGAGGTGCCTGTAACCCTTTCAACGCTTTCGCGTTAATAACTCCCGAACCCTTTCAAAATACCCCACACCGCACCGCGCTATCTTTACTTACTATTTACGGACAACTATAAATGAGTAAGCTAAAGCTTGTAATACTACAGGCAGTGGCAGTTGCAGGGGTTTTGTTTACACAGCCCGCCTACGCGCAACTTACCGCTGCATACACCCAACCCGAGCGTTTATACAACGACGGGCTTGAGTTATATAACCATAAAAAATTTGGTGCCGCACAAAAAACGTTTGACGAGTTTATAAAAACCTCGCCAACGAAGACCCTGCTGGTGGCCGATGCAGAGTTTTACGGCGCCCTTTGTGCGCTTGAACTGCAAAACAGCGATGGCGAATACCGCCTGCTTACCTACCTAAACAACTACCCCGGTAACAACCGGAAAAACCAAGCATATTTTGAGCTGGGCAGGTATTATTTTGCTGATAAAAAATATAAAAAGGCCATACCCTATTTTGAGAAGGTTGAAACTGCGCCTTTGGCTGCCGCGCAGCAAGATGAGTACCACTACAAGCTGGGCTACAGCTATTTTACTAAGGAAGATTACAGCAAAGCGCTCAACCATTTAGAGCCACTGAGCAAAAAGGAAGGCATCTACCGCAGTGCTGCCTTGTACTATACGGCCCACATCAACTACATTAAAAAGAATTTGCAAACGGCGTTGGATGGCTTTTTAAAGCTTCAGAACGACCCTGCATTTAAATCAATCGTTCCATACTACATAAGCCAGATATACTATTTGCAGAAAAAGTATGACAAGGTGGCGGAATACTCGCCAGGCTTGTTGGATTCTGCTAATACTAAGCGCGCGCCCGAAATTGCCCGCCTTATTGGCGAGGCTTACTACCGTACTGATAAATTTAGCGAGGCTATCCCCTACTTGGAAAAATACCGCGACAAATCGGGTAAGGCCGACCGTGTAGACCATTACCAGTTAGGCTATGCTTACTACCGCAGTGGCAGCTATAGCAAAGCGGTTGATGAGTTTCAGAATGCCGCAGGCGAAGACTCGCTGGGCCAAAATGCCCACTACCATTTGGCTGCCAGCTACATGAAGCTAAACAACAAAAAGCAGGCCCGCGATGAGTTTGGCGTGGCCTCAAAATTCAGCTACGACTTAGTGATTGAGGAAGATGCCTTGTTCAATTTTGCCAAACTATCATACGAACTGGCGTTAAGCCCCTATAACGAGGCTATTGAAGCCTTTGAACGTTACATTAATAAATACCCAAAATCGGAAAGGAAAGATGAGGCTTATACTTATTTGGTAAACGTATACCTCAACACCAATAACTACAAGCAGGCATTAGCATCGCTTGATAAGATTAAGGTGAAAGATGCCAGGCTGAAAGAGGCGTACCAAAAAATTGCCTTTTTCCGTGCGGTGGAATTATTTAACGATAAGGATTATACCCAAGCCGTTGAGTATTTTGATAAATCGGCCCAAAATAATTTTAACAAAAATTATTATTCGTTGGCCGGATACTGGAAAGCCGAAGCGCAATACCGCCAAAATAGTTTTAAAGCCGCTGTTAATGGTTTTGAAGATTTTCAGCAAACACCCGGCGCAGCCAGCCTGCCTGAATTTAACAAGGCCAACTACAACATTGGCTACTGCCGTTTTAAACTGAATGAATATACCGGCGCGGCTACTGCCTTTCGCAAATATGTTAGCAGCGCACCTTCATCTGAAAATAAAATGGCCAGCGATGCCCTTATGCGCATTGGCGACTGCTATTTTATGACCAAAGAATACGGTTTAGCCGCCGAATTTTATGGCAAAGCGGCCGATAAATTACCCGGAGGGTCGGATTATGCTTTATTTCAACGCGGTATTGTGCAGGGCTTAGCGCGTAACTATACCGGCAAGGTAGAGACGCTGAAAAAACTGATTAACGGCTACCCAAAATCGAAATACCTGGATGATGCTAAATTTGAAAGCGGCCAGGCATTAGAGTTTTTGAATGACAACACGCAGGCCATGACGATGTATGAGTTGGTATTGAAAGACCACCCCAACAGCGAGCTGGCTAAAAATGCCAAACTGAAAATTGCCTTGTTGCACTATGCTAACAATGACGATAAAAAAGCGCTTGACTTGTTTAAGGAGATTGTAGCTAAATATCCAGGTACAGATGTGTCGGAAACGGCGCTAACCCATATTAAAGATATTGCCATTGAAAACGGCGATATTGCTATTTACGAAGATATAATTGACAGGCTTCCGCAAGGGGCTGAGAAGGTTGAGTTGGATTCTGCTACCTACGAGGCTGCTTACCGCGCTTACTCAAAAGCCGATTATAAAAAATCGTCAGATGCTTTTCAGGTTTATATTGATAAATACCCCAACGGCGTGTTTATTATGCAGGCCCACTACTACCGCGCCGAAAGCGATTATGAGAACGGCGATTTGGTGAATGCCCTACCCCACTACAATTACATCATATTAAAACCGGCAGGTAAATACACTGAAAAATCGTTGATACGCGCGGCCGAAATCAACTATAAAAAGAATAACTACGCTGATGCAATTGCCAACTACGAGCAGTTGGAGGGCCTTACCGAAAAACCGGAATTTATTTTAGATGCCCGAGCCGGCCAAATGCGCAGCCACTACAAGCTTAAGCAATACCAGCAGGCTATTGATGTAGCAACTAAAATTACTACAACCGATAAGGTGCCGCCATCATTAAACACTGAGGCGCAAATAACCATTGGCCGCTCGGCTATGGAGTTGAATGATTTATCAACCGCACAAAGCGAGTTTAAACGCATTGCCAAATCGGGCAAAAGTGCACTGGCTGCCGAGGCACAATACAACTTGGCCTATATAGCGTACCTGCAAAAAGACCATAAGCTGGTGGAGAAACTGGTGCTGCAACTATCAAACGAATTTTCGAGCTACGATTACTGGGTAGCCAAAGGCTTTATTGTTTGGGCGGATTCATATTACGACCAAGGCAATATGTACCAGGCCAAACTTACCCTGCAAAGTGTGTTAGATAACTACGATGGTAAAGACGAGGTACGCGATGCCGCACAGGTAAAACTAAATAAAATTATTGCGGAAGAGAATAAGCCTAAACGCACCAACCCGCAAGAGGAAAGCCCGGAAGAGATTAACATGGACGGGACAAATAACGAACAGACCCCAAAAAATTAGTAATGAGCAAGAACGCATTTATAATAGCATTGCTTGCAAGCCTTTGTATTAGTTTGCAACTGCAGGCCCAGCCTATTCCAAAAGATAGCTTAGTTGTTATAGGCAAGTTTGACCCCAAAATTGCCGATGCCAATAAATTTTACGAAAACCCCAACATTACCGACTCGGTGCCCAAAGCCCCGGTGTTGACCTATACGGTAGAGCAGGTGCCGTTTAAAACGGGGTATGACATTGACCCTATTAAAGCGGCTGTGGTTAAAGATAATCCCTACGGCAAGTTGCAACGCCTATATGCCAAAGTGGGTTTTGGTAACTACACTACTCCTTATGGCGAATTGTGGTTAAACTCGTTACGCTCTAAAACTTACCAAATGGGTGCACATTACAGGCATTTATCCTCTACCGGGAAAATAAAAGGAGTGGGCTACCCCGGCTATAGCACCAACGAGTTATCACTTTATGGCAAGCGTTTTATTAATGGCAAGCATACCCTTAGTGGCGATTTGTATTACAACCGCAATGCCCGCCATTACTATGGTTACAATCCTGACGAGTTTAGCTTATCAAAAAAATCGACCCTGCAGTATTTTAACCACGGCGGAATTAATGTTTCGGCAGAGAGTAATTATGTTGGAGATTCGAGCCGTGTGCATTACAAAGCCGATATGAACTATTATTATTTGGCTGACCGTTTTAAAACTACTGAGCAGCGTTTTACTATGGATGGCAAAGCCTGGTTTAACCAAGGGGTGCTTACCTACGGTGGCTTTTTAGCGTTTGACTATATTCAAAACCGCAACACGGTTGATACCGTTAACACCTACCTTATTACCATAAACCCCATATTTAAAGCCCGTGGCGACCGCTATGTTATAAATGCAGGCGTTAACGCCTTTTTAAATATTGATACCATTACCCGCTTTTACTTTCACCCTTATGTAGATGCGCAGTTTAATATTTATGAGGACTACCTGATAGTGTTTGCCGGCATTAACGGTAAGTTTAAGCGTAACACCTTTTTAGATTTAACTACTACCAACGCATTTATGAATACGCTAACGCCAATACAAAACAGCAATCATAAGCTGCAATTGTTTGCAGGATTAAAAGGGGCGTTAAGTTCAAACACATCATTTAAAGTTGATGTAATGCGCGAGATGGTGGACAATATGCCGCTATTTGTAAATGATACTAATGGTACCGGCCCTCGCAATACCTTTTTTATAGCGTATGATACTGTGCGTGTATTTAATGTTAATGGCGAAGTTACTTATGCCAAAGGCGAAAAATTCAGCATTACGGCCCGTGGCGAGTTTTACAATTTTAAACCCCGCAACGAGCTAAAAGCATGGCACATGCCTAACCTAAAAGTATCGTTAAACACCCGTTACAACCTGGCCGATAAAATTATTGCCAAGGTAGATGTGTTTTTGATAGGCACCCGCTTTGCCCGTTTATCGGGTACAGATAGCCTAGGTGTACAAAGCTTTTCGGCTAAGCAGCTAAAGCCTTATGTTGATGTAAACCTTGGGGTAGAATACCGCTACAACAAAGTATTCTCGGCATTTTTAAATATAAACAACGTAGCATCGCGCCGGTATGAGCGCTGGAATAATTTCCCATCGCAGCGTATAAACTTTATACTGGGCATAGCCTACAGCTTATAATGCAAAAACTAGCGCTAATAGTGTGTGTATGTTTTGCTTCGCTATTTTCATGCAGTTATGGCAGCCCCGAGATTTTGGCTGAAAATGCTGCTCTGGCTGATAGTTCTACCCTAAAATCTATTACCATAAGCCAATATTGTGGCGAATGTGTAGGCCGCTGTGGCGATTTGTATACAATAGATAAAACAGGAATTACGATAGATACTTCGGAGTATGCCTATTTTAAGTCAAACAAAGGTGTTGTGCCACCATTTACTATAAAGACAGAATTGGCCAATACCTATATGCGCAAGCTACTTGCGGGTTATCCTAAATGGGAACCTTTTGAAACAAAAACATACGGGCACCCTGATTCGCACGACCAGTGCGGGGTATATATAGGTTTTAATTTTCAGGATAAAGTAATAGCCTGGGATATTGATACGGATGATTATAGCTATCAAGATTCTAAAAACCTCCCCAAGGATTTAACGGCTTTTCGCTACTTGATTACCGATATCATTAAGGACATTAATGAGAAATTGCTGAAATAGCTATTTGATTAGCTTCTCACTGGCAGCCCAAAGTTTCTCTTTCAACCCTTCGGTTTGCGAGTAATGCGAGTGCCATTTGTGTTTGCTATTGGCCCAGTATTTACCAGTTACGCCCTCCACCTCGGGGCTTGATGCAAGGTAAACCGAAGTTGCAGCGCCTTTTTCAACACTTATACCGGCCGTTAGCGCGAACACCTTCCAGCCAAGGCCATACCAAAAGCCGCCATGCTTGTTGCCAATACTGGTTTTTACCACACCGGGGTGCAGGGCATTAACAGTAACGCCTGTACCTTTAAGCCTTTCGGCCAGTTCCATTGTAAACAGTACGTTGCATAGCTTGGTTTGGGCATACATTTTAAGCCCATCGTATTTTTTAGCTTTGTTTAAATCCTCAAAATCTAACCTGCCGGAGTAATGCGAATGCGACGAAACGTTTACAATGCGGGTAGATGGTGCGGTTTGCTTCATTAAATCAAGCAAGTCTAACGTTAGTATAAAGGGCGCTATATGGTTTATGGCCATTTGCATTTCTATCCCTTCAGGCGACAATTCCAGCGTATTGTATACAGCCCCTGCGTTATTAACCAACGCATCAAGGCCTTTGTAGCGTGCTTTAAAATCGGCAGCCAGTTGCTTTACACTTTTTTGTGAGGCAAGGTCGGCAACCATAAAATCAACGGCATTACTACCTGTTTGCTTTTTTATTTCTTCAGCAGCCTCCGATGCTGTGGCAGCGCTACGTCCCACAATTATTACATGGGCGCCTTTGGCTGCCAGTTGGCGGGCCGTTTCTTTACCAATACCGGCGGTTCCGCCTGTTATCAAAACAATTTTTCCTTGCATTTTCTATTCTTTATTCAATAGTAAATATCTGTCTTTATTTTGGTTACAAGGCCTTTTCCATCCAAAAATGCGGAATTAAACCCCATAAAACATGGGTTTTGCCCTCAACCTTAGTATATCCTAATTTTTCATAAAATCTTACAGCACTTTCGCGGGCATCCAATACCATTTTGTTAGCATCTTTTTGGCGGGCAAAATCCTCAAAATACAGCATTAATGCCTTGCCCACGCCCTTGGTACGAATACCCTGCACAACCCCCATCATACGTATTTGCCCCTCTTTGGCAGTGTTAAAATGCAGGCGGCAAACGCCAACAGCCACGCCACTTTCATCATAAGCCAAGGCATGAAAAGCAGTATCATCATCAGCCAAATGTTCAGAGCCTGCGGGCTGGCTCCACTCGCTACGCAAGGTATTGTAGCGGATAGAAAAGTAGGTTTCCCATTCGGCGGGGGTTTGGGGGCTAATTATTTTAATCATGAGAGTTATTAACTAAAATTTGTCAAGAAAAACCAAAAAACTTACACTAAACTATTGCATTTTACAAAAAAGTTTTTAATCTTTGTAACGGATTAATTTCCAATAGTAATTTTTCATAATTGGGTTAAGGGTTGTGCTCGGTAACGAGCACAATTCTTTTTTAGGGGTGTCCCATCTTGCGTTTTCTTCCGCCCAAAATCAATAAAACAGTTGGTGTTACTCGGTTTCAGTAAAATTCAATACCTCTTCAAATTCATTTTTAAAGAAATCGGCTTGGTGTTTTACCTCCACCTCGTCCCAGTTTAAAAAACGAGCAAATTGCTGGGTATAAAAATTTAACCTTTCGGCTATTTTAGGCCTCTCAAAAAACAGCATACCCGTGCGGCGTATCAAAAAATCGCCCAGGTTTAGGGTTAATTCGTGGTTTACGGCATACCAAACCTCTGCTTGGTGTATATAATCAGCCTGCTCGCTGCCCACACTAGCATTACGCAGGGCGTAGGCTTTCTCTATTATAACTTCGGTATTGCTGCCATATTTCCACACAAGGCTTTCAATATCAGCAGGCTTTGCCCCTATTTGCGATGCCTCGCCGGTACATTTTTCAATGTATTTAAAAATCTCCTCGCGGTTATTAAAATTGCCGCCCGATAGGGTAATGTGCTCAGTTTTACATTCTGCAAACGTATGGCCTACGGCGCCCAATTGTTTTAAAACAACATCAACCGCCTTGCGCGACATTTGCCTGTAGCCCGTTAGTTTGCCCCCGGCAATAGATACCAAACCGCTGGGCGAGATAAATATTTCATCCTTGCGAGATAGTTCAGACGGGTCTTTACCTTCCTCATGTATCAACGGTCGCAGGCCACTCCAGGTAGATTGGATGTCAGCCTCAACCAATTTAACTTCCGGAAATATTTCGTTAGCCGCTTTTAGCAAATAGGTAACATCCGCTTTGGTAACGCCCGGGTGGTCAGTATCTCCTTTATAATTTGTATCGGTAGTGCCTATATAGGTAGTGTTGCCACGCGGTATGGCAAATATCATGCGGCCGTCGGCCACATCAAAGTAGGCCGATTGCTGCACCGGAAGGCGTTTACGATCAACCACAATATGCACGCCCTTGGTTAAATGCAGGCGTTTCCCTTTGCGCGACTGGTCAATCTCCCTAATTTCATCAACCCAAGGGCCTGCCGCATTAATTACCTTTTTGGCCCTTACGGTAAAGGTATTGCCGCTGCTAAGGTCAGTAACTTCAGCGCCCTCTACCTTGCCCTCGTTACCGTAAAGCAGTTGTTTTGCCTGGGCATAGTTTAGGCAATAAGCACCGTATTCCACTGCTTTTTTAATGGTTTCAATCACCAAACGGGCATCGTCGCTGCGGTATTCAGTATATAAAGCACCGCCAACCAGTTTGCTATTATCTAACAACGGCTCGGCTTTTAAGGCATTGGCGGCGGTTAGCATTTTCCGGCGTTCGCCCCAAACAACGCCTGCCAACCAATCGTACACATATAACCCTATAGAAGCGGTAAACGGCGACAGTGAGCCCCCTTTTACTATGGGCAAAAACATTTTCTCCGGAATAACAATGTGGGGGGCATTTTTAAAAACAATCTCCCGCTCGCGGCCTACTTCGCGCACCAGCGCAATTTCAAACTGTTTAAGGTAGCGTAAGCCCCCGTGTATTAATTTGGTAGAGCGGCTGCTGGTACCCGATGCGAAATCGTATTTTTCAACCAAAGCAACGTTTAACCCGCGCGATGCGGCATCTAATGCTATACCGGCGCCGGTAATGCCGCCGCCAATAACTAATATATCAAACTGTTTGTCGGTAAGTTGTTGGGTAATACCCTTACGGTTTAACGAAGAAAGAAACTGTTGCCTATCCAAAATGCTGATTTTATATATTGCAAAAATACTATTTAAGTGCGAAATAGTATGCTTGCAGAGTATTATTTAATCTTTTGCCCAATATTTAGCCTAGTTGTTCGTCTTAATCTTTTGGAAACTTTTTATAAACACAAACTGGCATAGCCCCAAAATAGCATGCTAAACGAGGAAACCATGTGTATATGTTGGATTTAACAGCCCGCCTTGTTTAAAAAAAAATTGCTGTTGTTTGGGTGTTAATGCCTAATTTCGCTGCCACATTTGGCTATTTGCTAATGATAAAGACATTCAGGCTTCTGCTCATCATAATGCTGTTTGCCCTTACCCAAATAGGTGAGGCACAAACAGCTACTATTCAAGGTACCGTAATTGACAGTACCGATTCATCGCCCATTTTTATGGTTACCATTGCACCCAATGGTGCTGCCGGAGGTGCAAATACCGACTTTGAGGGTAAATTTAAATTTAGCCTGGCACCGGGCACTTACACTATAAGTGCTTACCAAACAGGTTATTACAAAAAATCGGTTAGCATAACAGTAACAGCCGGCGAGGTTAAAAATATTGATTTTGTTTTAGGGGTAAACCGCCGCACACTGGGTACTGTTATTGTAAGCGAAAGCCAATATGAGCAGCGCATTGGCGATGCTACCGTATCAATAGATGTTGCAAAAGAATACCTTATAAAAAATACCGTATCGCAAAGCCTTAGCGATGTAGTAGGCAAAGTAGCCGGGGTATCTGTTATTGATGGGCAGGTTCAAATACGGGGTGGCAGCGGTTATGCTTATGGTGTAGGTAGC
>JANOCJ010000079.1:0-10291 GCA_031412115.1 Flavobacteriales bacterium | reverse complement strand
GGCTTTGAGCAGGACGATATTAGCAAATTGATAAAAAAAGTTAAGGCCGATAAAAGTATAAAAGTAGTGTCGTGTTTCTCTCACTTAGCCTCGGCTGATGAGCCTAAAGACGATGTCTTTACCAACGGACAGATTGCTTTATTTGAGAAGCTGACCACTAAGTTAGCAGATGGTATAGGCTACCAATTTATGCGCCACATACTTAACTCCGCCGGCATATACCGTTTTGCAAATGCGCAATATAATATGGTGCGCTTAGGTATTGGTTTATATGGCGTAGGTATAGATGCTGCCGAGCAACGAAACCTGCAAGCAGTAAGCCGTTTAAAGAGTATTGTATCGCAAATTAAGCAGGTTAAAAAAGCTGAAACTATTGGCTATAACCGCAAGGGAGTTGCTAAAACAAATATCACTATAGCTACCGTCCCTATCGGCTATGCCGATGGCGTAAGCCGCACGCTTAGCAATGGCAAAGGACGCTTTTGGGTAAATGGTAAGCTATGCCCCATTATTGGCAACGTGTGTATGGACATGACGATGATAAATATTACCGGTGTTGATGTGCGCGAAGGCGATGAAGTGGAGATTTTTGGTGATAATTATACCATATTTAATTTGTCGGATGATTTAAATACCATTCCCTACGAAGTGCTTACAAACGTATCTGCACGAGTAAAGCGTGTGTATTATCAGGAGTAAATAAAATAAAAATGAGAATTTTAAATGCCCAACAAATTCGCGAAGCTGATAAGTATACAATAGAACATAAGCCTATTGCTTCGGTTGATTTGATGGAGCGGGCGGCTACCGCCTGTTATGATTGGATTATAGCTAACTTTCCTGCTGCAAAATCATTCGCTGTTGTTTGCGGCGTTGGCAATAATGGTGGCGATGGATTAGCAATAGCCCGTTTGCTGCGCGATGCCGGTAAAGAAGTAACTGTTTTTATTGCGGGTGATACGGCCAAAGCCAGTGCGGATTTTACTGCCAATTTACAGCGATTAAATTCGGGTACTTATTCTTTTATTAAAAGCGAAGATGATATACAGGGCTTTTTTGATATAGCTATTGACTCCTTGCTGGGTATAGGTTTAAATAAACAGGTTAAAGGTTTTCTATCTGATGTAATTGATGCATTTAATAAATTAAATGCAACAAAAATTGCCATTGATATCCCGTCGGGTTTATATGCGGATGATAATACAGATAATGATGGCACGATAGTTAAAGCTGATTATACGCTAACATTTGAAACGCCGAAGCTGTCATTCTTTTTTGCAGAGAATGCTATATATACAGGGTATTTTAACGTATTGCCCATTGGCTTGCAAACCGATTTTATTGAGCAAAAATTCACCCCAAATAATTTTGTATTGGGTAATGAAATTAGCAAGTTGATAATACCTCGCGCTAAGTTTTCGCACAAGGGTACGTATGGCCATGCCTTGCTAGTAGGCGGAAGCAAAGGCAAAATGGGGGCTATGGTATTATCAACCAAAGCAGCCGGTAGGACTGGGGCAGGGCTTACCACAGCCTATATTCCCAACTGTGGGTATACTATTATGCAAAGCACTGTGCCCTCTGCAATGTGTATTACCGATGTGGAAGAAAATAGCATTTCTGCCATACCACAAACTGATGCATACACTGATATTGCTGTTGTTCCGGGTATGGGCATGGGTGAAGAGCAAGCCAAAGCCTTTAAAAATTTACTGAGCTTTACACGCGCACCGCTGATTATAGATGCAGATGCGCTGAATATATTAGCCGAAAACCCAACGTGGGCACACTTTTTACCGCCACAATCTATTCTTACCCCACATCCCGGTGAGTTTGATAGGTTGGCGCAAATGCCTAAAGGTAGTAATGGGTATGATAGGTATAAAAAACAAACAGAATTATCGGGTAAATGGAATTGCTACATAGTGCTGAAAGGCGCGTATACCAGCATTAGTAGCCCCGATGGTACCATGTTTTTTAACTCAACCGGCAACCCCGGAATGGCTACCGGCGGCAGTGGCGATGTGCTTACGGGTATTATTTGTGGTTTGGTAGCGCAGAACTATAAACCTCGATTGGCAGCTATTATAGGTGTTTATTTGCATGGTTTGGCAGGCGATATTGCCGCGCATGAACTATCAGAGAATGCATTAACAGCAGAAGATATCATCAACTATTTATCCGAAGCATTTATACAGTTGCAACAATGATACTAAAAGGTAAAAACGTTGTAATAACAGGCACTGCATCAGGTATTGGCAAGCTTATAACCGAGCGTTTATTAATAGAAGGCTGTATCGTTTTTGCTACCGATATTAATCCTTTACAGTTTGCTGATTTTAGCAATTTGATAACATATCAATCTGATATATCTACTCCTGAAAATATTGATACGCTATTTACCAAAGCAATTGAAAGCCTTGGCAGCATTGATATTTTTATAGCCAATGCCGGCTTTGCCTATTATGAAAAATTGGAAGTGCCCGATTGGCAGCGCATGGAGAAGATTTACAAAGTAAATGTTTTGTCGCCCATATATAGCTTAAAGAAGTTGGTAGCGCTAAATGGCGATAAACCCTGCTCGTTTGTTGCCGTTTCTTCAGCTATGGCATACCTTGGTGTGCCGGGCTACGCCCAGTATGCAGGAACTAAAGGTGCAGTGCATCGCTTTATGGAAACCTACCGAAACGAACACCACCACAGCCTGCATTTAATGGTTGTTTACCCCATAGCTACACGCACCAATTTTTTTGCCAGCGCAGGTAATAGCGTGCCCGTTGCATGGCCTACCCAAAGTGCTGATGATGTTGCAAAGGCAGTTGTACGCGGATTAAAGGCCCAAAAGAAACGCGTTTATCCGTCTGTACTTTTTACGTTGATGCTCGGTTTTAATCGTTTTCTTCCTTTTCTGTTTCCTGTTTATTTGTGGTTGGAACGAAAAAAGTTCAATCGCTGGTTAATATTAAAATAAGCTTTTTTCCTTTGCTAAAACTACGCGCCTGTTTTTCTTTCAACTTTGGTGCAGGTTTCTTTCAACAAAAATCAGTGTTAATTTTTATCCCACTTTTTTGAGTGAAAAAGTTGCATTTTATTGCTGTTTTTAATCAAAAATCTGAATTTTTTATGCAGATTTTGATCAAAAAAGCGCTTAAAAAACGCAAAAAACGGTTTTGAGGACTAAACTTTAGGCGAATAGTACACCATTTATAGTGCTAATGTTAGCAAGCTTTAGCGTAAAGTTATAGCGTCAAAAATGGCGCAAATTTATTTGGCAAGAGATTTTAAGATTGCCATTCGTTGCTCAAATTTCTCAATTGAAATTGTAGCTTTCCAATAAGGTTTGCCATGAATAAAATTCAACCACATTTCTGTGTATTTTTCCAGCTTATTTGTGTTGTTTATTTTGTCAAGATATAATACAGATTCCATTACGGCATCCTGATCGAAGAATAGATCGTACTGCGTAAGATAATACATTAAATAACTGTCTAAATACTCACTGCATTCGGGTGTATTAAAGTGGGCCAGAACAAATGAATATGTGCCGCCCGCATAAGTACCTTCGCTTCGTAATAAATGGGTGCCAATTATCTCAATATAGCTTTTATCATTTAGCACAGCTGCCAAGTATGCACCTGTACTGCGGGTTCTCCAGTTCTTGTCGCCCAGTAGCTTTAAAATCACATCAGATGAAATTTCATTTTTCACATTTGCAATTTTCAATAATTCTTCATCGGGTTCCCTATTGAAAATAGCAAAGTAATATGGGATACACCACTTATTTATAAACTCTTGTGAAAGTTTTTCTTCATTAAAAAAGCCCTTGAGGTTTTTAAAAGGGGCATTTTGTAAGTGATAAAATTCCTCCATAGAAAAGAGTTATAACCACCTGCGTTTTTTGAAAAAATACAAAGTAGCCAAAGACGAAAGTATCATTAAAATAATGGCCAATGGATAGCCAAAACTGAATTTTAATTCCGGCATAACGTCGAAATTCATACCGTAAATACTGGCTATTAGTGTAGGTGGCATAAATACCACCGATACTACGGTAAATATTTTAATTATTTTATTCTGCTCAATGTTGATTAAACCTAGTAGCGTATTCTGAAGGTATTCAAGCCTTTCAAAGCTAAAAGCGGTATGCTCTAATAGCGAATTAATGTCTTTAATAATTACACGCAAACGCTCCTGGTGGTTCTTCGGAAATATATAGCTGCGCATTAATGCCGATACTACGCGTTGTTTATCGATAATACTCTCACGCATTAGTATGGTACTCTCCTGCAAACGGGTAATACGTAGCAGAATCTCTTCACTAACATCTTGCCCAATGGTAATGGCTTTGCCTATTACGCTAATCTCTTTAGCCACCAATTCCAGTTGGTCGGCATCAAGGTCAATACGTGTTTCGTACAGTGATACCAGCACTTGCGCGCCTTCTTCAAACATGGCGCTGTTGGCTTTTATTTTACGTACAGTTTCAGCAAATGTTTTTATATCCGCATTGCGCGATGTGAACAAAATTTTGCCCTTTAGCACCAGCGATACGTTAACATCGCGGTAGCCTTCGCCTTCAACCAACAAAAAATTTGAGTTGGCATAGATAGTGTCTTCGGTTTCAAAATAGCGCGATGAACTTTCTATTTCCTGTGCCTGTAGTGTGTTTTGAAAGATAATGCCAAACCGCGATTCGATGGTTTCGCGTTCTTCAGGCGTGGCGTGGTGCAGGTCAATCCAGACAATAGTTTCCCTTTCGACCAACTCCAACTCGGCTAAGCCTATGGACTTTTGGACGCTACGGTCGGGGCCTATATGGAATATGCGTAACACTATTAATCTATTGGTGCGCAAAGGTAATTTTTTTAACCGAAAAGCAAATAAAAAAGGCAGCCACACTTGCGACTGCCTTTCTTAGGTCAATTAGCTGAAAGCCTTAAAACTGTGGGTTTTCAGGCAATGTGTATTTGCGGCCTTTGTTTTGGTCTTTTAAATATACCATCAGTGGAGCAAAATAATCAAGCATGGCTTTTGCCGAAATATCTGAGCCTAAGTTCTTCTTCATGTCCTCGCGCCAGTCAACAGTAGCGCCGGTTTTCATTACACTCATAAGAAAGTTGCCCACCTCTTTATTGCCATAATAATTGGTGGCATGTGGGTCTTGTTTTAGTATTTTCTTTGCAATATGGTCGTGAAACTGAAACAGCAAAACGCCCGACAATGCGTAATCGTAGTATTGTGCAGGGTCGTCGTTAATATGGGTTTTGGTAGCAGCATCGCAGTATTCTTCGCCACGCGCAGTAGGCGGAACAATACCTTGGCATTTGGCTACAATCTCCCACCAGCGCTCGTTATACTTATTTTTTGGTAAATTATTAGCATACAAATCGTGCTCAAATTCTGTCATAGTACCTGCTGCCCAAGGTATAAGCACTACGTAGTTCAAAGCCTCTTTTAGCAACACCTGCGTGTCGTCGCTCTTAGCATCTTTACCAATTAAACCATACTGTTGTAAAAATGGTTTTTGCATAGATGCAAGGCCAACCATAGTTCCAAAAGCCTCGTGGTAAGCGCGGTTTGCGCCACTGCGAAGAATAATAGGAACATCAGGATTGGTGTACATCATATAGTAATAAATGTGGCCAAGCTCGTGCAGCGTAGTCTCCCACCATTCGGTGTTTGGCTCTACACTCATTAGCGACCGTACATCGTTAGCATTATCAATATGCCAAGCTGATGCGTGGGTATTCTTTTTAAAACCGGCACCTTTTTCTAACGGATACAGGCTTGATTTTTCATAGAATGACTTTGGAAGCTTAGGAAAACCAAGGCTTACATAAAAGTCTTCGCCCTGCTCTACAATCCATTGCGGGCTTTTGGTTTTCAAAGCACCATCTAAGTCAATGCCTTCCACATCAACCATTGCTGTCCAGTCTTGCCCCCAACGGTTAGGCATCCAATGGGCCGGAATCATATCGGGCACAGGTTGTTTGTATTTATCTGCCAAGCGATAGCGTGCCCATGTATGAAGCTCTCGGTACAAAGGCCAAACCTCTTTAACCAACTGGCGGCAAAGGGTTACCATCTCTTTCGATGTCATGTTATAGTCAGACACCTGATATTCAAAATAATCTTTATAATCCAATGCTTGCACAGTTTTGTTACGCAGCATTTGCAGGTTAGCAAGGCCGTCTTTCAGGGTTTTGCCAACCTCTTTGCTTGCATTCCAAACCTTTAAACGCTTGTCCATATTGGTTTCTTCGCGCAACGCTTTCTCAATATCATTGGGGGTAATTTCCTTCCCTTCCAACATAAATTTGTAGCCAAAAAGGGCCTCGGTTTGCTTGTTTTGCGCGTCAATACGCTTTTTTACAAGGTCGCCGGCTGTTTCGGGGTTGTTGCCCGCCATATATAAAATGGCCTTTAGCTGGCGCACCTGTAGCGGCGTAAGCTCTTTCGATACCTTAAGGTAACCTTTTGCCTTTTCAATAACCACTTTGCTGCCGGTGTAGGTAGAGTATGCCTCATCAGCGTCAGACGCACGTTTGCCGGTAAGTGTATCACCTTCTACAATATGGGTATTAAGTTCCCACTGCGCAAGGCTCGATGCTATTACTAAGCGTTGCCATTGTATATTGTAATCATCCAGCCAAAGCTGCACTTCCTTTTGTTTGTCGGCATTAGGCTTAGGCGCAGGGCTCCCACTGTTGCAGGCGGCAAGGGCTATAATGCTTACTAATACTATTAATTTTTTCATGGTTGTATGTGTTTTTGAGTACCCCCTCTGCCTTCCGTTTCACTTCAGGCATCTCCCCTAATTTTAGGGGGAGAAACCCGAACAACGTGAGGGAGAGGGGGTACTGTTTGCAGGGCTAAAAGTATAGTATAGATTAGAATAATTGATTGCCCCGCAGCAAAATTTGAGTTGAAAACAGCAACATTGTCCATTTTAGCGCAGCACGGGCAGTAGGTGTGCGGAATTTATATGATTGGATTAAAAACGCTTTAGCGTAATTCTCAAGCACCACGCTTTAGCGTGGTGGTAGCAAGTATATCGTAGTTTGGGCTTTAGCCCGTTATCAGTATTTACAGGCTAAAGCCTTTTTAAGATTATTTTATGTCCCCGCGCTGAAGCGCGGGGCTTGAGAAATACCCTAAGGGCTGTTTCTCCTAATGTGATAAGGGAAGGCATTTATATAAAGAAAAATGGCGGGGTGCGGGAAAGCTAAAACACAAATTGCTCTGAAAAACAACGCCTTACACCCAACAACTGACTTCTAAAACCTTACCAATAACTTTTAGTAAGTACATTTAAAATGTTAACCGTATATTTGTAAGTTGATAATTTTTGGTTAACACTGAAAAATGGATAATCCGATTGTAAAAAGCCCGCAGGTACACTTGTTGGGCAACATTATAAAAAATGCCTTAAAGCTGAACCAGACGGTAACGGAAACGGTTTCGGAGATAAGGAAGAAAAAGCCTACGCCTGCCGATATACAGAAGAAAACGTTGATGAACTTAATTACCAAAGCACAGTATACCCGCTTTGGCGATGAATACAAGTTTAGCGAGATTGTATTTGCTAAAAACCCTGTTGAAGCGTTTACTAAAAACGTACCCGTACACGATTACAATAGAATTTACGACCGTTGGTGGAAACACACCCTGGCGGGCGAACCCAATATTTGTTGGCCGGGCTCAACTAAATACTTTGCCCTAAGTTCGGGCACTTCAGAATCTGCAAGTAAGCGCATCCCAATCACTAACGACCTTATCCGCTCTATCCGCAAGGCTAGCATTAAACAAATCCTATCGTTGGTTGATTATGATTTGCCACCGGAGTTGTTTGAAAAAGGCATTTTGATGATTGGTGGCAGCACCCATCTTAACAATAAAGGCACTTACTTTGAGGGCGACCTTTCGGGCATAAACGCTAAGAAAATACCCTTTTGGTTTCAGCACTTTTACAAGCCCGGCAAAAAAATAGCCCGCGAGCGCGATTGGTCGCACAAAATTGACGAGATTGTACAAAATGCCCACAAGTGGGATATTGGTATAGTAGTTGGCGTTCCCGCTTGGATACAGATTATTATGGAGCGTGTGATAGACCATTACGGCCTAAACAACATACACGATATTTGGCCCAACCTAAACATATATACCCACGGCGGCGTAGCTATGGAGCCTTATAAAAAACCCTTTGAAAAACTACTGGGCCGCCCCATCTATTATATAGAGACTTACTTAGCATCGGAAGGATTTATAGCCTACCAAAGCCGTAAAGACTGTAAAGGCATGGAATTGCTGCTGGATAACGGCATCTTTTTTGAATTTGTACCTTTTAACGAGGAGAACTTTGATGCAGACGGCGTTATTCGCGAAAACCCCCAAACCTTTACCATTGCTGATGTTAACGAGGGGGAAGATTATGCCATCCTCCTTACCACTAATGCAGGTACTTGGCGCTATTTAATTGGTGATACTGTTCGCTTTACCTCTAAAGAACATTCTGAAATAATAATTACCGGTCGCACCAAGCACTTTTTAAGCCTTTGTGGCGAACACCTTTCGGTTGATAATATGACTAAAGCTGTTCGTTCGGTGGCCGACCAGTTAAACATTTCTGTTCCTGAATTTACAGTTTCGGGCGTACGCTCGGGCTCATTATTTGGGCACAAATGGTACATAGGCACACCCGATGGGGTAGGGGTAGACCCCGTTTTGTTCCGCGATTTGCTGGATAAAACCTTATGCGAGGTAAACGACGATTATGAAATAGAACGCCGCGCCGCCCTTAAAGATATTATGGTGGATGTATTGCCACTGCAATGCTTTTACGACTGGATGGAAGATAAAGGCAAAGTAGGCGGGCAGCACAAGTTTCCGCGCGTAATGAAAACTGCACAGTTAAAAGAATTTACACAATTTGCAGAGGAAAAAGGCTACCTTAAGGTAGACGCTAATTTCCATGCACGATATTTATAGTTTTTAATTTTTATCATACCATGAGGAAGTATCTATTTTTGGCTGTAATACTCTCAGTAGCAGCTGTTGCTAAAGCACAAACACCTTGCGGCACCACGTATGCCGTAAAAAAAGCATTGCAAATAAACCCTGCCGGCGCTGCTAATATGCAAGCGTTAGAAGAGTTTACCCAAAACTTTACCCCTACAGGCTCAAGGGCCGTTAAGGTAATTCCTGTTGTGGTGCATATTATACATAACTATGGCAACGAAAATATTGGCAAAGACCAAGTGTTAGATGCTATAAGCATTTTAAATCGCGATTTTCAGTTGCTAAACGCTGATACAACACAGGTTTTAAGCACTTTTAAAAGCCGCATTGGCGCACCTGATTTTGAGTTTAGGCTTGCCCAAAAAGACCCTAGCGGCAACTGTACTGATGGTATTACCCGTACGGTATCTGACCTTACCTTTAGTGCCGACGATAACGTAAAAGACCTTGTTAGCTGGCCAACCAACAAATACCTTAATATTTGGGTGGTAGAATCAATCTCGTTTGGTGCAGGTGGTTATGCCTACTACCCCGGCTCGGCCCCCGGTAGTGGCAACGACGGTATTGTGGTATTAAACACCCAGTTTGGCAGCATTGGCCGCTCAAATGGGTCAAACTTTGCTAGCCGCACCCTTACACACGAGGTGGGTCATTGGTTTAACCTAAAACACCCTTGGGGCGATAGTAACGACTGTGGCGCTGGTACTTGCGATAGCGATAACGTAGCCGACACCCCAACTACCGAAGGTACTTGCTTAACCTGCAACTTAGCCCAAAATACCTGCGGCACATTGGCCAATGTGCAAAATTATATGGACTATGCCACCTGCTCGTTAATGTTTACCACCGGCCAAGCTACCCGTATGACGGCAGCTTCCAATTCAGGCATTGGGGGCCGAAACAATTTATCATCAGTAAATAATCTGATAGCCACCGGTACTAATGATGGATATGTGGCTATATGTGTACCCGTTGCCGATTTTATTTATGAACCCGGCACAACTTGTATAGGTAAAAACGTTGAGTTTACTGATATATCGTACAACGCTAGTGTTGATAATAGCTGGGTGTGGAACTGGAGCCTGCCCGGCTCAAGCAGCCCTACATCAAACCTGCAAAACCCTGTAGTTACTTATGCCGCAGCAGGCGTATACAATGTAACGCTAACCATAACCAACGTTACCGGCACCAACAGCATTACCCGCAACCAAATTATTACAGTAAAACCGGCACTAGGCCTATTTATTACACCTTTTGTTGAGGGGATAGAGAA
>JANOCJ010000078.1:0-7701 GCA_031412115.1 Flavobacteriales bacterium | reverse complement strand
CCCACGGTTTAAACCGTGGGCTATATCACAAAAAAAGCCTGTAGTATTAACTCTCCCGCGACACAGAAACTTTATTCTCTGTAGCAACTTCACAACGGTCGCACCCCTCCCTTAGTATTAAGGGAGGGGCTGGGGGAGGGTTCAAAATGAAAGAAAAATTTACCCCACAAAAAAAGCCTGTAGTTTTCACTACAAGCTTTAATTAGTTATTCATATTATGTAAGGTTATTATGCCCTTGACCCTCTTTCTTTATGACGGACCAACTGGCTTTTTAACGCGTTTATTGCTGTATCTGTAGCTTCTTCAAATGTTTTGCACTGTTTTTTTGCAAATATAGCATTGCCGGGTAGGCTAAGCCTAATCTCGGCTATTTTATTCTCAGAATCGGCGGCTTTATCTAAGCGCAGAAAAACTTCCCCGCCCAGAACACCATCGTATACATGGGATAATTTGGTTACTTTCTCATCTATAAAGTTCAATAGCTTGGTATCAGCGTCGAAATGTATCGACTGGATTTTAACTTTCATAAAAAAAAGTTTTAAGGTTAATATTTATAGAAAAAATCAAAGAACGAACTGCTAGTTGTTGTATTTACTATACGACGGCGGGCTGTTTAGTGTTACATTAAAAACAAGCCATTATGCCGTATTGTTTTTATCAAATATAAAAATCTGTTAAAACAAAATCATTTCAAAGTAAAATAAATCTTACGTTGTTAATACTTTTGCACCAGAAATGAACAACAACTACATCCCCGCAGGCAAACTAACCAAAACCATTGGGCTTAACGGCGCTTTGCAACTGTACCTTAATACCGATTTTGCACGCCTCCATAATCGTATAGAGAGCCTGTACATTGACTTGCATGGCCAAAAAGTGCCATATTTAGTAGTAAAATTACAAGCCAAAAGTGGCGGCAACATGCTAGTTGAGCTGGAGGACATAGAAACTATTGCCGATGCGCAGCAGTTGGTAGGGCAAGAAGTTTTTGTTACACAAGACATTTTGCCCACCCTTAGCGGCAAGGAATTTTACCACCAGGAAATTATTGGCTATACTGTTACCGATAAGGAACTGGGTGTGTTAGGTGCTGTAAATGAGTTAATTGACGTTCCGTTGCAAACCATTGTGTCTGTCACTTATAAAGAGATTGAGGTTTTAATACCACTAGCCGGGGCTATTTTGATAAATATAAACCGCGATAGCAAAACCATTGAGGTAGATTGCCCCGAAGGATTGGTAGATATGTACTTAACCAAAGATAAAACGCCCGACGAGGATAAAGACGGACAAGGCGAAGAAGATGAAGGCCCAGCATTTATTGTAAAAGCATCGGGCCGGAAGAAATATTTTAAAAGGGCTAAGAAGAAGTAATTTACCCCCACCGTCCTGCGCCCGCCCGGATGAATGGCTTCATCCATTCGGACTGGGACACCTCCCCCTATGCATAGGGGGAGGAAAACGAGTGAAACGAGTTGGAGGGGGTACTTATAAAAATTTACCTTTGCAGCATGAAGTATGTAAATAATGTATTGGAAACGATTGGCAACACGCCAATGGTGAAGATAAATAAGATAACGAAAGATATTCCCGCTACGGTAGTGGTTAAGATAGAAACCGGCAACCCCGGCAACTCTATTAAAGACCGTATGGCCGTTAAAATGATTGAGGATGCTGAGAAGGACGGTCGTTTAAAGCCGGGCGGCACTATTATAGAGGGTACCAGCGGCAACACAGGCATGGGTTTAGCCATTGCGGCTGTTATAAAAGGCTACAAATGCATTTTTACCACTACCGATAAGCAGAGTAAAGAGAAGGTAGACGCGCTACGCGCCTTTGGTGCCGAAGTTATTGTTTGCCCTACCAACGTTGACCCTGAAGACCCACGCTCATACTATTCAGTATCATCGCGGTTAGAGCAGCAGATACCCAATAGCTGGAAACCTAACCAATACGACAACCTATCAAACGGGCAAGCCCACTACGAACAAACAGGACCCGAAATTTGGGAACAAACCGAGGGTAAAATTACCCACCTTGTAGTTGGCGTTGGTACCGGCGGTACTATTACCGGCACCGGCAAATATTTGAAAGAGAAAAACCCTAACATTAAAGTGTTGGGCATTGATACCTACGGCTCGGTATTTAAAAAATACAAGGAGACAGGCATTTTTGATAAAAACGAAATTTACCCATACATAACTGAGGGTATTGGTGAAGACTTTCTGCCTAAAAACGTTGACTTTAACGTAATTGACCATTTTGAGAAGGTAACCGATAAAGATGCCGCCATTATGACCCGCCGCATAGCGCGCGAGGAAGGTATTTTTGCCGGTAACTCGGCAGGCTCGGCAATGGCGGGGCTTATGCAAATGAAGCATATGTTTAAAGAGGGTGATTTGGTAGTGGTTATTTTCCACGACCATGGCTCGCGCTACTTGGGCAAAATGTTTAATGATGAGTGGATGCGCGACCGTGGCTTTTTAGAGCAGCAAAAACCTACCGCCCAAACCATTGTTGAAGGCCGTGGCAAAAGTGTGGTTATTACTGTTGATGCTGCTGATAAAGTTGAAGAAGCCTTGCGTTTGATTACTGTTGAAGATATATCGCAAATACCTGTTAAAAAAGGCAATGATATTGTAGGTGCTATTAACGAGAGCAGCCTGCTTATCAAACTCATCAACAACCCCGACCTTAAAAACGAAACCATCGAATCGGTTATGGATGCGCCGCTGCCAATGGTAAGCATTGATGCTACCGTTGAAGAAATATCAGCCAAAATAAATAAAGAGGTAGGTGCAGTACTAGCCACCGATATTGGCGGCAACCTGCACATTATATCTAAGTTTGATATTATTAAGGCATTGAGCTAGTGGAGAGCCAAGAGCCGAGATTAGTTTTTTAAAACTCTCCCTTGTAAAGGGAGTACTGTTTTGCAAAAGCAAAACAGGGAGGGATTGATTTTTGAGTATTTAAAGCCCTGCATTAGCGGGGCTTTTTACTTTTGCGCCTAGGTAGGTATTCTCACCTGTACTACCTTTTACAATTAATTATCTTGCCTTTTTTGCCAGTGTTTACAGGGCAGCCAAACAGTTCTGCGGTTGCACCTTTAGCTTTAACGGTAATAAACTCGGCGTATTGGGGTTGCGCGTCTTTATTGGCTACACGGCCGGTAACAATAGTAGCGGTAACGCCATTGCTGCTGTACTTATAGGTTAGTTTATACAAATGCGCTTCTACCGTATTTCCTTTCTCGCCCTTAAAAGGCTTTTTAATGGTTTTTGTTTTAACCAGTTTAAGTTTGCTCTGCACTTCGGGCAAAGTAAGGTCTAATTTGCACAGGCAAAGGCTATCGGTTTGCGCATTGGCAACAAGGGCGCTGCCTGCTAAAAATGCTATAATTATCAGTCGTTTCATTTTCGTTGGGTTTTAATCTATCTGTACATTATCCTACACAAATTTAACGATAAATTTAACGAGGGAGCCTTATTTACTTGAATCTGCAGCTGTGGGTAAAGAATGATTTTGAAAGATTTGACCTAATATCATATCCTTTTCTTCTGTTAGTAAAGTATATGTGGGTGTAATATGAGTGTGAAGGCACCCGTTTCTGTAACGTGGAACATGCAAAGTATCAGTTCCACTTACAGTATTAACAATTATAATAACGTCATCGTTATTCATAGTGTCTGGCATCTGCATAAAAATATGTTGGAAGATAGCTGGTATGAAAGCTTTCGCCACTGTCTAAAACACCTAGGTTGTATTCAAATTCTTTCCCTTTAAGGGTCAACTTTAAACCGTCCTGTTTAGTGTCGTTATATAACTGCAAATATATTTTTTTGTCAAGCCTTGCCTGCAAAACTAATACACCCCAAACAGCCGGTATATTTAATAGAATTAACGCCATTGTAATTAAGGCCTGCTTTAGGTTATGCCGCATATGTTCAAATATATAACCAAGCACAATTACAAGTCCTACGCAAGCAATAACTATAGAGGCTAATATCCAGAAGAAACCTAAAACTACTAAATCGTGCAAATCAATAGTAAAAAACGCCCTTGCAGCCCACCATATAAAGAAAATAGCCAAGCCTACTACCAATGGGATAATGCCGCAAATTATGGAGGTACGGAACAGTAATTTATTGCCCAACGGGTTTTTAAGTTTCATTTAGCTGGTGTGGTTTTCAAATATAAAACATTGTATCATTGCCCCTGTTTCTTTTTCAATCAAAACTGCTTATCCATGAAACTTATTCCCGTTCCTAACTGGCTAATAATTGTAGGTGCTATTGGGCAAATGTTTACTGCTATTATTTACCCCTATATACGCCATGTGGTGTTTGATTGGTACAACGACATTAAAAAGCTAAAACCACTTAATCAGGAAATTGCCAAAACTTATGGACGCTATATTCAGGGCCTCAATTTTTCATTTGGCTTAATATCTATTTTATTTACTGATGAGTTGCAAAATCAAACCGGCTTGGCTGTAGCACTAACAGGCCTTATAGCCGCTTATTGGACGGGTAAAGTAGCTACGCAATTTTCGTATTACCCCATGTACGAAATACCTAAAAAGCCCATTTTTAAAATTGGCGAAATAGGCATGAACGCCCTGTTTATTACCTTCTCGCTGGTGTTTATTTGGCTGTTTGCCTACAATCTAATTGGGTATTTGGCAAAGTAAAAAGCCTTATTTGAAATACTCTAATAAAGCTTTTGCATCGCTATACCCTTCGGCACGCAGGGTTATTTTATTCTTTTTTTCAACCTTGCCAAAATAACCCCAGCCCGAGCAGATGATATTGCTGCTAACAGCATAAAAGCTAAAGCTTAACACCCGGTTGTGTTTGCCTTCAAAATCTTTTACAGGCTCAAACTCCTTATACTCGCTAGAGAAGCGGGCCAACGATTCGTTAGCATAAATATCCCTTACGGCAACTTTGTAGTAGGTTATCCTTTCGCTTTTTTTCTTTTCGTTATGTACGTGTGCTATTTCTTTAACGGTAATATATAATGTATCGTTAGCCAGTTTGTAGGTATATTCAAAACGGTCACAGTTCTGGTCTTTTTTCTTATCAATCATAATACACTCCTGATAAGCAAACTGGGGGCCATCGCCCTGCAACAGTTTTGGCAAAGGTTTTTGGGCATATAATATGCCTGTAAATATTGAAAATACAGCAAACAATAGTAGTTGTTTTTTCATAGTAATGTGGTATTGTATAGTTTATTAAGCAAATATAAAAATTCACCGGTTTTTGCAAAACGCGTAAGCAACATTCATTTACTACCTTTGTTGCCACTTATATGGCACATACCCACAATCCTAATCACGACCATAGCCACGGGCACCACCATCACCATGCAGAGCCGTTGACTAACGTTAACAGTGCGTTTATTATTGGTTTGGTGCTAAACTTAGCCTTTGTGGTAGTGCAGGTTATTATGGGGTTGATGGTGCATTCGCTATCGTTACTGTCTGATGCCGGCCATAATTTAGCTGATGTTGGCACACTGGCACTATCACTACTGGCCTTTAAAATGCTAAAGGTGCGGGCCAACAAAAAGTACACCTACGGGTACAAAAAAACATCGGTGCTGGTAGCGTTGTTTAATGCCGTTTTGCTGCTGGTATCTATTGGTGCTATAGCATATGAAGCCGCCCACCGTTTGCTAAACCCCGAGCCTATGCCTGGCCTTACCATTGCTTTGGTAGCGGGTGTGGGTATTATTGTAAATGGCGGTTCGGCCATGTTGTTTTTTAAGAATAAGGATAGCGACCTAAACATAAAAAGTGCCTACTTGCATTTACTTAGCGATGCCTTGGTATCACTTGCCATTGTAATAGGTGGCGTGGTAATGTATTATACCAACTGGTTTTGGATAGATAGTGTACTGAGCATTGGCGTAGGCATTATCATTTTGCTAAGTACATGGCATTTGTTGCGCGATAGTTTAAGGCTGTCGTTAGATGGAGTGCCGGTAAATATTGATATTGACGAAGTACGCGCCGGTGCACTAAAAATTGCCGGTGTAAAAGACCTTCACCATATACATATATGGGCCATTAGCACTACCCAAAATGCCCTTACAGCCCATTTGGTATTGGGCTTAAACACAACCCTTGCCGAGGAGCACGAGATAAAACATAAGTTGCGCCATGCCCTCGAGCATAAAAACATACAGCATGTAACGCTGGAAACTGAGCGCGAAAACGAGCATTGCGAGGCTGCGGAGTGCTAGTTTCGGAGAACAATGAACAGATAACAGTGAACAGTTTTTTCTACTCAATATTTATTGTTCTTTCTTCACTGTTATCTGTTCACTGAATATAATATTATAAAGAAGTATTCGTCTTTACCAGCAGAACTGCTGCACCATGGACATACTAGTATTTAAAACCTCCGTTAAATATAAAAAGCACGTAAAGCAACTTACCGCTGCGCTAGATAAGCTGCCACCCAATACCAAGTGGCATTTTGATTTAGAAGACCCCGATAAAATACTTAGGGTTGAAACCAAAGAAGATGTTGCCACCCGCGTAAAAGAAGCCCTGTTTTTAAACGGCTTTGCCTGCGAAGAATTGGTTGATTAGTTCTTATAGTGGCGAGTTCTCTCTATATTAACGCAGAAAAATATTAGTTGCCCCGGCCTTTAGGTCGGCGATTAGTAGGCCTTTTGTTGGACGGGGCTTTAGCCCAAATTTTCTCTTCCCTCTCAGTTCTTCTCTCTCAAAAACATAATTCTCTTTACCGGTGTTTTTTATAACAAACACTCCCATCATGAAAAAGATAACCCTAACTGCCGATATAATTATTGAATACCCCGATGGTAGTATTATACTAGCTAAACGTGGCAGCGAGCCCTTTAAAGGCCATTTTGGCTTACCGGGCGGTAAGATGGAAGAGAATGGTGAAACGATAGAAGAAACCGCCGTGCGCGAAGCAAAGGAAGAAACAGGGCTTAATATTGAACTTACCGGCATTGTGGGCGTTTACTCGAAACCCGGGCGCGACCCCCGCGGGCGTTTTATATCGGTAGTATATACTGCTAAAATTGTGGGCGGCACTTTAAAAGCAGGCTCTGATGCAGCCGAGGTAATTAAAACCCTAAACTTTGCCAACCATAAATTGGCCTTTGACCACAACCGGATTATTGAAGATTACATAAACCACCGCAACGCTGAACCCCGCGGCGAGGGAAATTTGTAATATAATGTAAGCTAACGTGACTTTAAATTTTAGTCGTCTTTTTACTAAAACCTAGCCCCTATAACCTATCACCTACTAGGTTTTTTGTTTCTTTTTCTTAGCCGCAGGGAAAAGAATATTGTTAAGAATTAACCTGTAGCCCGGCGAGTTGGGGTGCAAAGCAAGGTCAGTTGGCGGGTCGCCAACCATGTGCTGGTAATCTTCAGGGTCGTGGCCGCCATAAAACGTCCAGGTGCCTTTGCCATATTCTCCATGTATATAGCGGGCTTCGCCAAGGCTTTTATTTTCGCCCATTATCAATACGCTCGATTTGATGTGCTTTTTAACAAACGATGTTGTTTGCCCCATAAAACCTTTAATAATCTGCTCGTGGTTTTGGCATAGCATAGTAGGCACAGGATCCCACTTGGCAGAGAATTCAAAGAGCGCAAACAAGTCAGCATCTTTGCTTACGCGGCGCGTGTTGGTGGCATCAATGGT
>JANOCJ010000077.1:0-9291 GCA_031412115.1 Flavobacteriales bacterium | reverse complement strand
AGGCATCGCCTTCGGATTCGGGATGATACATGCCCTCACGAGCAAGCCGTTCATGTTCTGGGGTGGGGAAGTTGAGCATTTAATTTGATTGGTGCTGGCGCTTGCAAATACGGCCACACGCTTAAGCGAGCTTAACAAAGCCTGCTTGCTAATGGTCATTTTATTGGGGTTGTCAAACGGAATAACGCCTACGTAGTTTGGGTATTTACCATCAATAAGGCGGCAAATAAGGTTTACATTTTCAGTTTTAAAAAATGCGTTGGTGTTGTTATATTCTACCGTTACCTCCTCATCGCTGGCGGCAAAAATGTTTTGCAATAGTTTAAGGGGCTTTTTAGGCATAATGAAAGAAGCATCGTTGCCGGGCTTAATATCAGTACGGGTAAAACGTACCAGCTTGTGGCTATCAGTTGCAACAAACGTAACATTATCGGCCGATAGTTGGAACAATACGCCTGACATTACAGGGCGTATATCATCGTTAGCGGCGGCAAACAACGTTTTAGTAATGGCGCGGTGCAGTATAGAGCTGTCAACAGTAAAGTTTACACCTTTTTCAATTTTAGGTATTTTAGGGAATTCAGCCGCATCGTGGCCGGTTACTTTGTATTTACCATTGTCTGAGGCAATCTCTACCGAATTGTTTTCGGGGTTAACCGTAAAGCTAAGCGGCTGCTCCGGAAAGGTTTTTAAAATGTCAATAATAAGCTTGGCCGGTATGGTAATAGAACCTTTGGTTTTGCTTTCAACACCGGCAATTTTGGTCGACATGGTAATCTCCAAATCGGTAGCATGTACGGTAAGCACGTTTTTGTCCAGTTCAAACAAAAAGTCTTCTAAAATAGGCAGGGTAGTGCTGGTTTGTAACACACCGCTAACAAGTTGCAGGTGTTTCAATAGCGTAGTGCTCGATACAATGAAATTCATATTCTCTTTCTCTGTTTAATTAAATGTAAAGCAGGCAAAAATAATCTATTGGTAATAGGCTACACCAAAAAAATACTAACAGTTGTTAATTTCCGCCTACTTAGGCATGAAAAAAGTTGCCCCTTGGCCTATTAGCGTGACTTTATCCCATACAAAATATTGAAAAACATATAGTTTTTTCTCATTTGCCAACCTTGCATGAAAACGGTCGGCGTTGTAAGGATAGGGTTTTCCATCTGCAGCTAAGTCGCCGCTATTGTCTTCAACACGGTAAAACAGCAGGTTAAAAATTTTGCCTTTTCGGTCGGTAATTACCATGTTACCAAAGGGTTTGCTGTTTATAATAGAATCAACCTTGGCAGGTTTAAGCCTGCTGGCCTCATCCTCATAAACCAAGTGGGCAAAGTTGCCTAAGTATTTTTGGGCGGTAATTTTATCAACGCTGGGCAAGGCGGCGCCTTTATAATCTTTAATAGTAACCTCGTACTTGCCATTGTTAATTACTTCAAAGCTTTGCTCGGGGTTATCGTTGTTGGTGTACTTAACGGTAGCAATATCTTCGGGCATGTAACGAAACAGGGCAGGGTCTTTCCAAACGGCTTCATCGGCGGGGTAGCGCGGTGTTAAATAGCCTTCAAAGCCCAATATTTCGGTAACAAATGGCTCGGGACTGCCTTCCAGCATCATATAGGTACCAATTTCATCGTTGGGGGTTTCGCCGCCTACATAGTATACTTTATCCGGGTCGTCATTATCGGTTGTATAAATTTCAACTTTAATGCCTTTTGCCGATAGGCTCTTCATAACCTTGGTGCGACTGTTTTTTGCTACGGGGCTTTTAGTATGCACCAACTTAATGGTTTTAAGCAGCATTCTAATTAGGTCGGTGCGGGCATCAAACTTATTGTTTACCACCCAGCGGCTTTGGCTTTTGCGCTCTATTAACACCTGTTTACCGGTACGGTCGGCCAAAAATATTTTGGTAATAGCGGCTGTGTCTTCTACCGCAAATTTGCGCCAATCTTCGCTGTTAAGTTTATTGCCTTTGTTATTTACCAATAAATAGGTAGCCACACCGGCTAACAATGCAATTACCAGGAAAATTAGAAAGCGCTTATTCTTCATACTACAAAAGTAGTAGTTTAAGCTGGTTGAAGATTAACAAATTTAGTAGGTTATCGGAGAAAGAAACTCCTCGGTAGCTTCTCCCCCTCAAGAAGGGGAGAAAATCTAACCAACAAAAAAGCCCCTTGCGGGGCTAGTGTTTTACTAGGAACTAAGAACTAGCAACTAGGAACTACTTTATCAGTTCCAAAATCCTTTGCAGCTCCTTATCATCATTAAATTTTATAACAATGCTGCCTTTGCCGTTTGATGCTTTTTTCAAATCAACCTTAGCGCTAAAGTAATCAGCAAGCGCCTTTTGGGTTTCTTTAACATCTTCGGTTTTAGCAACAGCGGCTTCTTTGGTGGCTTTGCTGCCGCCTTTTTTGGCCAGTTCCTCTACCGAGCGTACCGAAAGTTCGTCAGTAATAATCTGTTTGTAAAGGTTAAGTTGCGCAGCAGTATCATCTAACGCTATAAGCGGGCGGGCATGGCCCATGGTTATGCGTTTATTTACCAGTGCCGATTGTATCTCAGCCGGCAGTTTTAGCAAACGCAAAAAGTTGGTAACGGTAGTGCGGTTTTTGCTTACACGTTCGCCCAGTTGCTCTTGCGTAAGGTTGCATTCTTCTATCAGGCGCTGAAAGCTCAAGGCAACCTCAATAGGGTTTAGGTCTTCGCGCTGAATGTTTTCTACCAGTGCCATTTCCAGCACGGTTTTATCGTCGGCTATACGTATATAAGCAGGTATTTCGTGCAGCCCCGCCAGTTGCGAAGCGCGGAAACGCCTCTCGCCCGATATAAGCTGGTATTTATCATACCCCAGTTTACGTACGGTAATAGGTTGAATAATGCCCAGTTCTTTAATAGAAAGTGCCAATTCTTCCAACGCCTCCTGCTCAAAGCGGTTGCGGGGGTTAAAGGGGTTAGCTTCTATTTGATCTATGCGCAACTGCGATATTGACCCGGCCGATGGCCCATCAACAGCACTAGTGGTAATATCAGTTTCAGAATTTTGGAGCAGCGCGCTTAATCCGCGTCCCAATGCCTGTTTCTTTGGCGTGCTCATGTACTATTGTTCTTCTACGTTAATAATCTTGTCTTCAGTCTTCATCTGCGTCATGTCATTTTTCTGCAAAACCTCGCGGGCTAGGTTCAAGTAATTGATAGCGCCGGTAGAGTTTACATCGTGCATAATGATAGACTGGCCGTGGCTTGGGGCTTCGCCCAAACGGGTGCTGCGTTGTATAATGGTATCAAACACCATAGTTTGAAAGTGTGTTTTAACCTCTTCAACAACCTGGTTAGCCAAACGCAAACGGCTATCATACATTGTAAGCAAAATGCCTTCAATTTCTAAGCTGGTGTTTAAACGTGTTTGAACAATTTTAATGGTGTTCAACAATTTGCCCAAACCTTCCAACGCAAAGTACTCGCACTGTACAGGTACAATTACAGAGTCGGCCGCAGTAAGGGCGTTAACGGTAATTAAGCCTAGGGATGGTGAGCAGTCAATAATGATAAAATCGTACTGGTCGCGTATTTTATCAATAGAGGCCTTCATCATACGTTCGCGGTTAGGCAGGTTAATCATCTCAATTTCGGCACCTACCAGATCAATATGGGCAGGAATGATATCAAGGTTAGGCGTTTCTGTCTGCAAAATAGCGTCGCGGGGTTCCACGTCGTTTATAATGCATTCGTAAATGCCGGTTTTAATGTTGCGCGGGTCAAACCCAATGCCCGATGTGGCATTAGCTTGCGGGTCGGCATCAATCAACAAGGTCTTTTTCTCCAACACGGCCAAACTGGCTGCAAGGTTAATGGCGCTGGTAGTTTTTCCTACCCCGCCTTTTTGGTTTGCTATCGCTATTACTTTTGCCATCGTCAATTATATTTCTATCGTATTTCCTATTTCAATCAAAGTTAGTTCAATTCCGGCAGCGGCAAACTGGCTCACTGCATCGGCATGGTCAATTACAATATAGCCAAAGGTATCGTAGTGCAGGCCTATCACCTTTTTTACACCGGCCCATTGGGCGGCAATAATGGCATCGGCAACGCCCATAGTAAAGTTGCTGCCAATGGGCAACAATGCAAACTGCGGAACGTCAAATTCGCCTATAAGTTTCATATCGTAGGTAAGGGCGGTGTCGCCGGCATAGTAAAATTTGCCATCGGCAGTGTCTACTATAAAACCCATGGGGTTGCCACCGTAGCTGCCGTCGGGCATGCTGCTGCTGTGTATTGCTGCGGTGCATTTTACGCGTCCAAAGTCAAACTTCCATTCGCCACCGGGGTTCATGGGGTGGGTGCTGGCGCCTTTGGCACGAAACCATTCGGCAACCTCAAAACCCGCCACTACCTTAGCTCCTGTGCGCTGTGCAATGGCTTCAACGTCCATAACATGGTCGCCGTGGCCGTGCGATAGTAAAATGTAATCAGCCTCAATAGTGTTAATATCTACCTTGCCATTAGCCAAGGGGTTGCCGGTTATAAAAGGGTCGAACAGGATGTGTTTGCCACCCGCAACAACTTTAAAACAAGAATGACCGTAGTATGTTATATTCACAATTTTACACGATATATAAACTACAAAAATAAGGGTTTTGGCCCCTGTAGGGGGACAAACTTTTCAACATATTACAAACTACATGATAACAGTTATATCTGGCACAAACCGACCCAACAACGCAACCGAAAAGGTAGCCAAAGCATACTTTGATTTGCTAAAGCAGAAAGAAGATAATACATTGTTTTTCAATCTTACAGAGTTGCCATCTACATTAAATATTCATGAGCTTTACAGCCGTGGAAACAACCAACTTACCCCCTTTGCAGAAAAATATATAAACAATGCCCAAAAGCTGGTAATTTTTACACCCGAATACAACGGTTCGTTCTCAGGCATACTGAAATTATTTATAGATACCCTGCCCCATAAAACCTTTGCCGGAAAAACCATTGCACTGGTAGGCACAGGCAATGGCCGTGGAGGTAACCTGCGTGGTATTGATCAGCTAACTGGTATCTTTCATTACTTAGAGGCTAATGTATTATGGTACAAAATACCCGTATCGGGCTTAAACAAGTTATTTGATGCCAACGGTAATTTTACTGATGAGGCTCATTTGCAGGCTTTTGAGCGGCAGATAGGGCTTCTTTTGGCGTAGTAATCAACTCTCCCCCTAAAATAGGGGGAGTACCGCGAAGCGGGGAGGGGGTATTAATATACCACCCCGCCCTGCGGGCACCCCTCCTACATTAGGAGGGGAGTTGTTCGGCCTTTTTTTATATTTTCGCAAACACAAAAATAACCACCATGGAAGCATTATCGCATTTATCATCTAGCCATTTCCCTTTGTTTAGTTTATTGGTTACCCTTTTTATAGGGGTGCTATACATACAGTCGGGAGCCGATAAGGTGATGGATATGGAAGGCAATTTGGGATGGTTGCGCCAACATTTTGGCAAATCAATATTTAAAAATATGGTGCCACCTATGTTTTACATTGTGCTTTTGTTAGAAGTAGCCTCGGCTATTTTATGCGTTGCAGGTATAGGGCAAATGGTACTAAGCGGTACTACCCGCTTGGCTTTTTATGGTGCAGCAGCATCTGCCGGCAATTTAATATGCCTGTTTACCGGCCAGCGTTTTGCTAAAGATTATGCCGGCGCCGCAGCACTTGTGCCTTATTTCATCCTTAGCATTATAGCTATGGGTATTTGTGGGGTAGGGGTATAGCTGCTTTTTCTTTACGGGCAATGTATTGGTTAATAATTGTCGATAACCTTGTGTAAGTGTCGTTCGTACTATAAAACCGTTAACAGTATATTTGCGGTATGCTAGCGCTGATAAATAAAGAAATACGCTCGTTTCTTAGTTCGCTTACGGGGTATATTGTAATCACCATTTTTCTATTGCTTACCGGCCTGTTTTTATGGGTTTTTGAGGGCGAGACTAATGTTTTAAAAGGTGGTTTTTCAACCATCGAACCTTTGTTTTTTATAGCCCCTTGGGTGTTTACCTTCCTTATTCCGGCTATTACCATGCGCTCGTTTGCCGAGGAAAAACGTACCGGTACTATTGAACTTTTATTTACCCGCCCCCTTACCGATTATCAAATTATAGGCGCTAAATACTTAGGCGCTTTTGTGTTGGTGCTGTTCTCGCTACTGCCTACGTTGGTGTATTTTTATACCGTGTATGTATACGGTAGCCCCAAAGGCAATATTGATACCGGCGGCACTTGGGGCTCGTTTATAGGGCTGCTGTTTTTAGGGTCGGCCTTTACAGCTATTGGCATGTTTGCATCGGCCATTACCGAGAATCAAATAGTATCGTTTATACTGGCTGCTTTTCTTTGCTTTACTGTTTACACCGGGTTCGATTCGTTGGCTACGCTTACCAATTGGGGCTATGCCGAAAATATCATTCACAACCTGGGTATTAATGAGCATTATATTTCAATAAGCCGCGGCGTGGTTGATACGCGCGATGTGTTATACTTTTTAAGTTTAGATACTGTGTTTTTTCTGGGCACTGCCACCATTATAAAAAGCCGCAAATGGTAAGTATGAAAAAGAAATTAAAACGGGCAAATTTATTGGGGTTGCTGGCTGGCATTGTTATACTGGTATTGCTAAATATTATTGGTGGATTTGTTTTTCGCCGGTTTGATTTAACGGCCGAAAAGCGCTACACGCTTACCCAGCCTACTATTGATTTGCTTAAGGAAATTGAAGACCCTGTTACAGTGCGTGTGTACTTAGATGGCGACCTTCCGGCATACTTTATTAAATTAAAAAATGCCACGCGTGATATGTTGGAAGACCTGCGCGCTTACAACAAAAATATTGAGTACGAATTTGTAGACCCATCGGCAAGCACAAACAGTAAGGAGCGTAAAAAATTCTACACCCAACTGGCGCAAAAAGGCATTATTAGCACCGAGCATGATACCAAACTTGACTACTGGATTTTTCCGGGTGCGTTAATTACCTACCACGGCAAAGATTTGCCAGTGCAGCTTATGCAGTTGCAAAACGGGTTAAGCAAAGAGGCTATGTGCTACAACTCTATAAACAACCTTGAGTATGAGTTTAGCAACACGCTGCGCAAATTTGAGGTGCAGCAAAAACCTAAAATTGGCTTTGTGCAAGGCCACGGCGAACTTGATACCATGCAAACCTACGATATTGCCCACACGCTGGCCGAATATTATACGGTTGAAATGGTTACTATAGACGGGCAACTGGCAAGCCTGCTAGACCGCAGCACCGGCAGCGATGGCGCAGCTGTTTCTAAACCCAAATACAAGGCAATTATTATTGCAAAACCCGACTCTGCTTTTTTTGACCGCGATAAGTTTATTATTGACCAGTACCTAATGAACGGCGGCAAAATATTGTGGTGTTTGGATAATGTGTATGTAAATATAGACAGCTTGCAACGCAACCCGGCCACTATGGCTTTCCCTATGGGGTTGAATTTGGAAGATATGCTGTTTAAATACGGTGTGCGCTATAATTCAGACTTGTTGATGGATTTGAACGCCACCAAAATACCGGTTGTAACCGAAATGGTAAACGGTAAACCCATGCAAGATTTAAAGCCTTGGGTGTTTTACCCCGTTATTTTACCCACCAGCAAACACCCTATTGTAAAAAACTTAAACGGCATACGCATGCAGTTTTGCAACACGTTAGATACTGTTGGCAGTAACCCCGATTTTAAGAAATATGTGTTGCTGCATAGCTCTAAATACGCCCGTATTATGAATGCCCCGGCACGCATTAGCCTTAATATATTGGGGCAAGAGCCTGACGAGCGCCAATACACTAAGCGCGATTTGGCTGTGGCTGTTTTGAGCGAAGGTTTTTTTGAATCGAACTACCTAAACCGCCTGCCGCCCGCTATGGATACCAGCAAGGTGCTGAATGTAAAATACAAGTCGGTTTATACCAAGCAAATTTTTGTAAGTGATGGCGATGTGCTGCGCAACGATGTGTTGCGTAAAGATGTATCGAAACAAATGGATAAACGCGACAGCCTGCGTATTGTGCCGTTGGAAGTAGACCGCTACACCGGCAACCAATACGGTAACAAAACCTTTTTGCTAAATGCCATAAACTACCTGTGTGATGATAGTGGCCTAATATCGGCCCGCGCCCGCGAGGTAAGCATACGCCTGCTTGATAAAAAGAAAATTGCCAAAAACAAGCTGCGCATACAGCTTACCAACGTGGCACTCCCTAGCATTATTATTTTGCTGTTTGGGGTGGTGCAGTTTTTTATTCGCAAACGGCGCTTCGCGAAATAATTTCTTCCTATTCCTCGTGTATTCCCTCAAAGAGGGGGAGGACATTCACGAAAAAATCCCTCCCGCCTTCGGCGTACTCCCTTTATTTAAAGGGAGATTAATTAATCGGTTACTTAGCGCGCATCCTATTCCCTTTCGGGTTGTGTTCCAGCTCTACCAAGCCCAGTTCTTCCATAAGTGGAGGTAGGTACATGCCCACACGGCCACGCAGGCCTTTTTTTAAGCCATACCAACCGCCAACGGGGTTACTCTCGGCACGTCCCCAAGCTTCAACGGTACCTTCTTTAGCGGGCTTTTGCTCGTCGGCGCTGCCCAGTTCCATCCAGTCGCCGTGCTTTTTAAGCATAGCGTGCATATCGTCTAATATCCGGTAGTCGTAATGCAAAACGGTTTTGCCCACAGTACACACCAAAATGTCTTTACCATCTTTGGTATCCTTATGCATTGTATATTCCGATGTTCCCGGAGGGGTTTTTAATGCCCAAGGGCTGTCTTTGGTTCCTTTGCCTGCCATGGTTTTTTTTGGGAAAGGTATAAGGATGTTTTAATAAAAACAAACATCCTTAATTTACCCTAAGGAACTTTACTTTCCGGTATTTATATATTCTACCGCCCTATCCAAAACCTCATCTTTATGGGCGCGAATGCCATCAACGGTAGGCGAAACTTCAATATCAATATTTACCCCCTTGCGTTGAATCTGGTCAAAATTTGGGTAATAAAACCCGGCAATAGCAAAACGGGCCAGTATGCCACCGGGCAGTGGTATTTGAGTTGTTCCGCCCCCTGCCCCTAATGTTTGGCTACCCATAATTACCGAATTCGGCGCAGTTTCGTAAGCCATAGCATGTATTTCGCCCAAGCTTCCGGTAACTTCATTTACCAACACAGCTATTTTGTTTTTATAATATGGCTCCTTTCTTTTATAGCCACATTT
>JANOCJ010000076.1:0-10640 GCA_031412115.1 Flavobacteriales bacterium | reverse complement strand
GCTGCCTTTATGATTGCCATCTAAAACAAAAGCGCCGTATACGCCTACTGTTGGGTTGGGTACTCCCCATGCCGGGTGGTTTTCAATGCTAGTACCGGTTAGGCATGGCAAAAATTTTTCATTCAGCACAGCACGGTTTTTCTTTAGCGGGGTATGCTCGGGGTGTATGCGCAATTTTTCAATTTCTGCAGATGTTAAGGTATCCGGGTAAACACCACGCTTTTTAAGAAAGTTGCGGCCTTTCAGCATCTTTTCGTACTGGGCTTTGTAGGCCGTTTTTACCAGCGCCTTATACTCCGGCGTGTGCTGAAACATTTGGAAAGTAATATCATATTCGGTAAAAAAATCTTTGCTTGGCGATGAAAAGCCACCTTTCATAGTACCAACCATGCTATGCTTTTTACCATCAATAGCGCGCCAACGCAAACCGGCAAATGTGCGCAGCACCCAGTTAAAAATACGTGTTTGGTGGGTGGCTACTTTGCTTTGCAAAATACTGTCGGTAAGGCCAACCTTTACAAGGCTAGTCATACGCTCTCGCTGCTCCGGCGAAGCCATAATAGCATCATGTTCTGTTTTTAGCTTTTGTAACACAGCCCAATTGCCGGGCAATTGCGCAAACGCAGAAAGGGGTAAAAGAAAGAGAGCAGAGAGAAAGAGTGCGGGTAGATATTTTTTCACGGGGTTAATTTACAACGAAAATTCTTTTATTAATGAGTGCATGTATTCTTCTACCTCCAAACTATCCCACTTGCTTTCAATACCCGGCAGGGCCATTACCTTTTCCATAATGCCGTTTTGCCATTGGCCTAGGCGGTGCGCCTCGTCATACGGAATATCGCTAAAGGTAACCATGCTGTATAAGGGCAACCAAAGTGCAGGGTGTTTCTCATTAAAGCGCGCCTCAATTTTTTTTCGTAGCACAAATAGTGGGTCGGCTACTTTGTCGCGCATCTCTATAAAATTACCCAAAGCCAGTTCAGCTACCGCATCGCCGTTGGGTTTGCGTTGGGCTACAAAATTCTCAAATACTTTTTCTAAGCTATCGCCGCTTTCTAATAGTTGATTTAGAATGGTGCAATCTTCAAAGCCGCAGTTCATGCCCTGCCCATAAAAGGGTACAATAGCATGGGCAGCATCGCCAAGCAATAATAGTTTATCGGTATAGTGCCAAGGCAGGCATTTTACTGTTACTAATGATGATACGGGGTTGTGTTGCCACTCATC
This sequence comes from Flavobacteriales bacterium, assembly GCA_031412115.1. Classification (GTDB taxonomy): domain Bacteria; phylum Bacteroidota; class Bacteroidia; order CAMBQF01; family CAMBQF01; genus CAMBQF01. The sequence goes on along the minus strand of JANOCJ010000076.1, from coordinate 9,413 downwards.
ATCAAAGTTTGGCATTAGCGCCAGCGCATCCGGAAAAACACGCTCAAAAAACGCACGGGCTGTTTCTATATTATGCAATGCGGCAAACGATTCTTCGCCTTCAAAAGGAAAGAACAGCGTGCAGGTAAAAGTCTTATCAATATTAGGAAGCGCAATAAGCATATAGCCCCCGCGCGGCCATATATGCAGGGCATTTTCTTCCATAGCAAATTCGCCATTTATTGGGGGGATGCTTAACTCTTTATAGCCATGCTCCAAGTATTTCTGCGCATAATCAAACCTATCGGTATTGGTCATAAGCTGCATGCGTGCGGCAGAAAAAGCCCCATCAGTCCCGAAGATTGTATCAGCCTCGGCAAAGGTTTCGGCGTGGGTAACAGTATCGGTGTAGTGCGATGTTGCTTTATTTAAATCAATGCGCGTTAGGCGTTGATTAAAGTAGATATTAGCACCCGCTTTTTCGGCTTCGTTCATCAGCAGTTTATTCAACTCGCCGCGCGAAACTGAATTGATATACTGCCCCGGTTTACCATACGCCTGAAAATTAGTTTCGCCCTTTATAGTATGAATCATGCGCCCATGCATGGGGATGCAAATTTTACGAATTTCGTCGGCCAAACCCACACCCGCTAACCCACGCAGGCCACGGTCGCTCATAGCAAGGTTAATAGACCGCCCTGCGGGAATAGACGTATCGCGCATATCGGGGCGGCGTTCGTATACATTAACCTCGTGCCCGTGTTTGCGTAAATATATGGCCAGTAATGAGCCTACTAATCCTGAACCTGCAATGGTTGCTTTCATGTGGTAAAAGTAAGCATTTAGCTGAGAGCCGAGAGTTGAGAGCCGAGAGAAAAATATGCGCTAAGGCTATTAGCTTTTTCTCTTAATTTCAATTTGAGTTCTACATTAAAAAATCCTCTCCCCACTCTCCTATTACCTCTTCTCTAAATAAAAACCTCTATGCTCTCGGCTCTCCCCTTCTACTCTAAATAAAGACCTCTCCCCTCTCGGCTCTCCCCTCTTCCCTAAATTAAAAATCCTCTCCCCTCTCACCTGTTCTCTCTCCCCTAAATGAACTACCTTTGCCCCACCTTATGAGCAAAACTCCATTAATACTTATTACCAACGATGACGGCGTTACAGCGCCCGGCATACGTGCATTGGTAGCCGCAATGAAGCCTTTGGGCGAAGTAATTGTTGTAGCGCCTGATAAGCCGCAAAGCGGCATGGGCCATGCCATTACCATTAACTCTACCCTGCGGTTGCAAGAGTTGACACAAGACGGGTTAAAAGAATATGCCTGCAGCGGCACACCGGTTGATTGTGTAAAATTAGCAATGGATAAAATTGTACCCCGCAAGCCCGATTTGCTTGTATCGGGTATAAACCACGGGGCTAACTCGTCTATTAACGTTATTTATTCGGGTACTATGTCTGCCGCTGTTGAAGGGGCTATTGAGGGTATTCCGTCAATAGGTTTTTCGTTATGTAATTATGCATTAGAGGCTGATTTTACCGCTGCTGCACACTATGCGGCTATTGTTGCTAAAAACGTGTTGGAGCATGGCCTACCCGAAGGCACTTGCCTTAACGTAAATATACCCGATGTTCCGTTGGAACTTTTAAAGGGAATAAAAGTTTGCCGCCAGGCAAAATCAATGTGGCAGGAGGAATTTGACGAGCGCAAAGACCCCTACGGACGCAAGTACTACTGGCTTACCGGCAAGTTTGTAAACCTTGACGAGGGCGACGATACCGACCAATGGGCGCTGGAAAACAACTACGTATCGGTTGTCCCAACCCAATACGACCTTACCGCCCACAGCGCCATAAAGGAGTTGAAGAAATGGGAAATGGAGCATAGCGCATAGGGTGTAGCGTATAGGGTATAGGGTATAGAAAATCAAACAAACAATCACAATAAGCGTAATAACGTTTATGAATCAACTCAAAAAACTCTTTCTCCGCGATAACTTTTTCTTTGGCGCTTTAATAGGTTTTATACTGCCTGCCATTGCGTTTTTAATTATAAACTATATATCGAGCCTAGCCGGTAACGACAAGTTTATGATAAAGCCTTTTGGCGAAGACAACATGCAGGTATATGCTATTTTGGCCAACCTTATACCGTTTCGTATATACATGGTAAACCATAAAATGGATAATACGGGCCGTGGTATTTTGTTTGCCACCTTTGTGCTGGTTATACTATATTACATTATGTATTTTCAGCATAAACCATAAGTAATTATGGTGCGCTTTTTGTAGGGATTTATACACCAAACATTTTCCTTATGAAACCACTATATGTATTTTCATTGCTGGTATTAATAGCAACGGCTGCTTTTGCGCAGCAACCCGACACCCTGCCTAAAACCCTGTTTAAAAGTAAGCCCATTACCAACATAGGGTTCAATTTTACTGGTGGGGCTTCTGTATCAAACTTTTATAACCGCGAAGCCATTTTTACCAATATAGGTTTTGGCATAATGCTTAACAACCATTTTAGGGGCGGGCTTGATGTTGAAATTTTAACCTCGAATGTAGATGTGGCAAATACGGCATTGGTTTTCCCATCAACGCGCATGCGCTGGCGTTACAGTGCGTTTGGGCTAAACCTTGATTATACTTTTATGCCCAAAAAGGTTATATCTATAAACCCGGGGTTGGTTATTGGCCTTGGTACGGTTAGCAAACACCCGTTAGACGGGGCAAACCAAAACAACGACCAGTTGATTGACGACAGCAATATGTTTGTTTTGCGCCCCAACCTTAGCGTAAATTTTAACCTTATAAAATTTATGACCCTAAAAATTGGCGGTGGTTACCGTTACGCTACAGGCTCTAAAAGCCTAGGTATTAGCGATAGCCAAATGGCAACGCCATATGGTTTTGTAGCATTACGCTTTGAAATTGGCGGGCCTATTAGCTCATTTTAGTTCAATCCACTCAAAATCATCTGCCATTGGCATTTGGGTAAACGTATCATAAGCTATTTGTGGCGGCACTGTAAGCTTACGCGTTTGGGTATCAATCCAAGCGCCGTCAATATTAATAATAGCGCATACTGTACCATCAGCTTTGGTAATCTCGTGGCGGATAGAAAAGCGGCCTAAATCGCGGCGCAGCTTGGTGGTTTTTATGTTGATAGTTAGCACATCGCCAAAATGTATTTCGCGGCGAAAAATACATTCTTCCCTAAAAATGATAGGGCCAAAATGCTGCTCGCTCAACTGCTTAGTACCCATACCTTTGCCTGTTAAAAAATTCATACGGGCTGTTGCGCCCCAGTCGTAATACACCGAGTGGCGAACATGATAATTAGGGTCTAAGTCGGCCCAACGTACTTCAAGGGGTAATATAAATTCACTCATTTTGAACCTTAATTAAAGGATTGAATATTACTTGATTAAACTACCTGACTTAACGACCAGGCCTCTGCTTTGTTCGCAAACAGGGCTTTTGTGCGGCCCCACACCTCTATAAAAAAGTCGGAGTTGCGATAGTTGTTTAGCGCCTCTTCGTTCTCCCACGTGCTAATGGTAAAGTACACATTGCTTTGGACCACATCAGCATAGGCATTCATTTGGATGCAACCTGCAAAGGTGCGTATAACGGGGGCTGTAGCGTTTACTATAGCTTGAAATTCGGGCTCTGTTCCGGGGCGAAAAGTGAGTTTTACTACGCGGGTTATCATTGCTTAAATTCAATACGGATAGGGTCGCCCACACGTAAGCCCAGCAGCTTACCGGCGTTGCCTTGGTTTATGGCAATTTCCATATAGCCCGATATGCCAAACAGCGCCGCAACCTCGCCTGCGGGCACATCTGCGTAGGTTTTAGATAGGCGCGTAACATCGTACTCCGACCCACGAAAGGTTATATCAAACGGCAGTTTTTTACCAATACGGTCAAACACATCAGGCTTGATGTTGGTAATAACGTTGCCAAAATTATCAATGTAAATTACGGTTCCCTTTATTAGCGCGTCTTCTGTGGTGGGGCGCAGCATAGTTACCTCGTTAATATTCTCGCGCCTTGGGCCCAGCATATCTACTTTGCGCAGCTCGTTTAGCTTGGCAATGGCGGGCACAAAAACATCGCGGGCGGGAAACACATAACCCGCGCCAGATGGCAGTTCTACAATCACATCAGGGCGTTTATCAAATATCATAGAGAATACGCCATTATCCGTACCAATAAAAATATGGCCGAAGTAAATGCATGCTACGTGCGGTGTTTCGCGGCTATGCTCGTTTTTTACGGCTATAATATGTACCGTACCCTCCGGAAAATTGGGGTAAGCATTGCGCACTACAAAGGCTGCCTGCATTAGGTTGTACTGCTCAATCTCGTGGCTAACATCAACAACGGTAACGCCTGGCACCTGCCCTATAAGCGCGCCTTTAATGGCCGACACGTAAAAATCGCGGGTACCTAAATCGCTGGTTATGGTTACTAAAGGGGCTGCCATTGGATTGCTAAAATAAGCCTTTGCAAGCCCTTACGGCAACTTATTTTAAGATGTAATTAACAGCCGTTGTTAATAGAAATACAACCCACACAGGACAATATGCACGGTTTGTATTAAGGTGTAATACCTATTTTTAGTTATTTGCGCCTCAAGTATACCCGTTTTAGTATAGTTTGCGCTTTGCCAAAAAACGGCCAACCTAAAGTCATTTTTGAAAAACCCAATAAAATTAAGCATTACAGCCCGTAGCTACCTAAACTTTACCCTAAGCATTAGCTTAAAGTTATATACACGTCAAGTAGGCAACTATTAAACATATAGTGCAGTTTTGGTAGAGTGTTGCGCAAAAGCAAAGCCAATAAGGCATAATAGCCGTATAAACTATGGCCCCTATTATAGCACCAAACGGATTTTTGTGTGTAAAAACCGATTAAAAACGTGTAAAAACGGAATAAAAACGATTTTTTTTGATTAAAAACAGTTTATTTTTGATAAAAAACAAGGCTATTTTAAAATTACGACATTTCGGTTAGGCTCAATGTAAACTCAGACAGATTTTTATTAACGTTAATAAAAATACTTTGGAAGATTGCATGATATTGGCAGGTTAGAAGCAGCCTCAAGGAAAGAAATTTGATGTATGAAAAAAAACATATTGCATATAATATTCATTTCAATCTTTATTATATTATTCTTTAATTGTAATAACAATATAAAAGAGTACAGAGATGAATTAGATAAAGAGAGCTATGTAGGAATTGTTGTGAGTAAAGAAAAACTCAAAGTTACTTGCATTAAAATTAAACATTTAGGAAGTAATGAAGAGAAGGGATATTGTTTACTAACGCCTGAATGTATTGAAAATACTGAGGTTGGTGACACTATACACAAGTTCTACAATAGAAATTTTTGTTTAATTAAAAACCAAGAAAAGAACAAATCATTGTTTATTAAATATCATCCAGACTAGTTTTCCTGCCTTGCCCTGAGGCTTCGGGAGGTATTTAAGTGTAAGCACCACCAACCAATAAATATATTACTTTGGCGCAGTGTTTATTGGCAGGAGAGAAATATTTTCCAAAGGAGAAAAAAAACATCAAACTAATGTATCCCTATATATTTAATACAGTCGGAGCCTTTGTAATTTGGGTTTTTAAATCGCTTAGAGGTAAAAAAACTACATTGAATGAAGAGATTGAAAAGGATAGTCCTTTAAATAATTTTATTGGATTTAGTGCACTTTTAATTTTTACAGTTTTAGCATACAGTTATTATGCTAGGTAGTAATTAAAAGAAAGTATGTCCCCGAAGGGAGAGTTAACAACTATTCAATCCAACAAAACCTCCTCTTTTGTACATTGCACATTCAAAACATTTTAATTGCATAACCTGTTATTTACTGAAAAATTATAAAAAGATACATTGAACGAACGCATTATAGAAATAGCCACAGTAAACCCCGTACATATATTTGGGGTAAACGATGCCAACATTGACCAGCTTCGCAAATACTTCCCCACAATAAAGCTGATAGCCCGTGGCAATACCATTAAACTTATTGGTAAAAAAGAGGATATAGACCGTTTTGAAAATAAGTTTGAACGCATTATTGACCATTACAACAACTTTGGCAGCCTTACCACCAACGCCATTGACCGTATTATGGAAAGCAACGGCACCGCCGCAAGCAATGCTAAAGAAATAAGCACCGCCCATACCGACGACAATATTATTGTATACGGCAACAACGGCCTGGTAGTGCGCGCCCGTACCGAAAACCAACGCCGCATTGTAGCAAGCACCGAGAAGAATGATATGGTATTTGTACTGGGGCCTGCGGGTTCGGGTAAAACCTATACTGCCGTGGCACTTGCCGTTAGGGCATTGAAAAACAAAGAAGTACGCCGCATTATTTTAACCCGCCCCGCGGTTGAAGCCGGCGAAAACCTGGGCTTTTTGCCCGGCGATTTGCGCGAAAAACTGGACCCGTATTTACAACCGCTATACGATGCGTTGAACGATATGATTCCGGCAGAGAAACTGCAACTATATTTTGAAAACCGTACCATACAAATAGCCCCGCTGGCCTTTATGCGCGGGCGTACCTTGGATAATGCCTTTGCTATTTTGGACGAAGCCCAAAACGCCACCCAAATGCAAATGAAAATGTTTTTGACCCGTATGGGTGGCAGCGCCAAGTTTATTATTACGGGAGATGAAACCCAAACCGACTTGCCTAAAAAGCAAACATCGGGGTTGGTAGAGGCTACTAAGGTGCTAAAAGGCATTGAGGGTATTGATTTCATTCGCATGGATAGCCGCGATATTATTCGCCATAGGCTGGTTACCAGCATTGTAAATGCGTACGATAAGCACGAGGGGAAAGAGAAGTAATTAGCTTAAATTCAATCTTTATTCATTGCTTTCTTTGTCTGCCGACGGCCTTCCTGCCGGAGGCATTACTTTTTTGCTTGATCAAAAAAGTAATCAAAAAAATCAAGGGCTGTCATTTCTCAACGACCCACTACGGGGCGTTCACTAAACCGCGCAAACTAGTCCGCCAAAGGCGGACATCGAACAGCGCGCGCTTTGTCCCGCTGTTGCGGGACACGTTCACTTTCCTTGTGTGTCCCCGTTTCGAAATGAAGGCCCATCCTGCTTGCGCCTGACAATAAGAAATCTGTTTAATATGTGCGGGGGTATTGTTCCGCAAAATTTTGTGTGGACCTGAAAATTTCGCGTGGTTGTGCGGATGGCGCACGCAGTGCAAGGCGAAATTGAAGGTCGGTAATTTTGCGGTGATTTTTTGGTTCTTTTTGATCTAGCAAAAAGAACAAGCCGTCGGCAGACAAAAAATCCAACCTTATTTTATCCTATCCCCATAAAAAACACTTTAACCTAAGGCCAATATTTTTTTATTCTGAATAGTGCTTTTTATCAAAACTAGTTTTAACTTGTGCAGAATTGAACCAATAAAACCGAATGAATAAACTTTTACTCCTACTATTTACATGTTTCATTTTATGTGATGCCGGGGCGCAAAGTTTTGTATTTGCGCAACTTACGGGGTCGCCTGTAAATACTACCGACTGGAACATGACCGGTAATGCCTACATAGGCAATACCGCTATGAGCACCGCCAACAATAGCGAGGTTATTCTTACCAACCCCAACACGGGCGAGAGTGGTGCTATTTTCTGCACCAACCCCATTAACATTGTTCAATGCGATAAATGGACAGTTGATTTTGAATTTAGGATGTGGGATGGAAATGGTGCCGATGGAATAGCTTTTTGTTTACTTGATGTGCCCCCATCGGGCTTTGTGGGTGGCGGCGGCTGTGGCATACCGGCAGCATCTAATGGCTTAAAAATAGTATTCGATTCGTATGATAATTGTGGCGGCGGCAACCCTGCCATACAAATACGCTTTGGCGCGGGTTATGTTGGCGGCGAGTGCAACTTTGCCCAGCCCACGCTTGAAAACACAGGGCAGTTGGGCTTTATCCGTTCAAACGCATATAATGCGGCACGCATAGAGTATGATGGCGGGCAGGTTGATGTGTATGTAAATAATGTGCTGTATTTAAGCGGAAACTTTGTTATCAACTTTACTACCTATGCCGGTTTTACGGCATCTACCGGCGGGGCTTACGACAGGCAGTCTATACGCAATGTGGTAATAAAAACCGAAATGGCCGACCCTACAGCATATTCTGGCCCTAACGGAAGCACCTGCTCTAACCAACCTTTGCAAATTGGCGGGCCTACAAACCCTAACTACCAATACCAATGGATACCGGCAACAGGGCTTGACAATCCAAACATTGCCAACCCAACGCTTACCCTTACCAACAATACCTCGTCTCCTCAAACCTATATGTACAAAGTGGGCGCCAATATTATTGGCACCAGTTGCGTGCAGTATGATAGTGTATACATTACCGTAAACCCCACGCCTACCGCCAACTTTGGCGCAAATGCAGCTTCGTATTGCGTAAACCAGGCGGCTACTTTAACCTATTCGGGTAGTGCGGCCGTTGGGGCAACCTATGTTTGGAATTTTGATGGAGGAACCGTTACCGCAGGCAGCGGCCAAGGGCCTTATACAGTTAACTGGGCTACGCCGGGCACTAAAAACTTAACCCTAACGGTTACTGAAAACAACTGCCCATCGCAGGTATTTACGTTGCAAGTACCGGTTTACGCCTACCCAACGTCTGACTTTACTTTGCCCATAGGTGTATGCCCCAATGCCAATGCCAACATACAATATACCGGCACAGCAGCCAACACTGCTACCTATAATTGGAATTTTGCAGGCGGAACGGTAAACACCGGCACAGGCCAAGGGCCTTATACCGTTAGCTGGCCCAACCCGGGCAACCCTACCGTATCGCTTACTGTAACGGAGAATGGGTGTGCATCAACATCTACGCAGCAAAGCCTTTTAATATACCCTATACCAACGGCAACATTTACAGCCCAGCCTACTACCTGCGAATTTCAGGATGCTGTAGTAAACTACACCGGAACAGGCACCAACACCGCCACCTACACCTGGAATTTTGATAGCGGCGTTGCCACCCCCATTGCCGGAGAAAACTACAATGTACTATGGCTTACACCCGGCACAAAAACTATAAGCCTTACTGTTAGTGAAAATGGCTGTACCTCATTGCCTACAAACCAAAACGTAATTGTTTACCCCATACCTACCGCCAATTTTACACTAACGCCAACCGTTTGTCAAAATGCCAATGCGCAAGCTGCATATGCAGGTTCGGCAGGGTTGGGAGCTACCTACAACTGGTTTTGGAACAATGGCAATACCACCCAAACGGGGGCGCAAAGCTATGATGTAAACTGGGCTAACGCAGGCACTTACCCTGTAACACTAACTGTAACCGAAAATGGTTGCCAGTCGGCACCGTATGT
>JANOCJ010000075.1:0-2640 GCA_031412115.1 Flavobacteriales bacterium | reverse complement strand
CCATCGGTATAAAGTTCAATATGATCGGCAGTGTTCAATTACTTTATAGTTAATTGCAGAAATTTCTCTCCATTAACAAATCCTTCCAGCTTATCGCCAATTTTAACGGGGCCAACGCCGGCGGGTGTACCGGTAAAAATTAAGTCGCCTTTTTTTAGGGTGAAGTATTTAGATACGTGGGCGATGATTTTGTTGAAATTATACATCACCAACGCTGTATTGCCCCGTTGTACTGTTTGCCCGTTTATATCCAAATTAAAGTTGATGTTATCCATATCGGTATAATCATCAGCAGGCACTAAATCGCCGCAAACGGCTGAAAAATCAAATGCTTTGGCTTTTTCCCACGGCAGGCCTTTAGCCTTTAGTTTGTTTTGCAAATCGCGGGCGGTAAAGTCAATACCAATGGTAATGGCATCAAAATAGCGGCGGGCAAATTTCTCGTCAATATGCTTACCTATTTTATTTATGCGGAGCACAATCTCAGCTTCGTAATGCAAATCTTGCGTAAATTCAGGAATGTACACATCCTGCCCGTTTTTTTGATACGCGGTATCGGGTTTTAAAAACACTACCGGTTCGTCGGGTGTTTCGTTTTTTAGTTCAGCAATATGGTCAACGTAGTTGCGGCCTATGCAAATAATCTTCATTAAGCAGGTGGGTTAAACTTACTCTCCAGCGCTTTGATTTTGTTAACCATCATGCGCTCGCGTATTTCAGTAATTAGTTTTTTTGTTGATAGCGGAAAGTCGCCTTTCATCATCCAGTCATAATAGCTGGGTTCGGCTTCAAATACATTTTCTACTGTTTTTTGGGCATGTTTGCCAAAGTTAAAAACCTCTTGGTCTTTATCATTAAAAATGATGCGGCCCATAAGGTCGGCAAACACTTTTTGGGTAGAAAATTCTGCTAGGTATTGAATGTTGTTTTGCAAATCCGGGTAGCGGTCTATCTGCGCCAGCAGTACTTCGTAGGTGGCTTTAATGTCTGCCTCGGCGCTATGTGCGTTTTCCAGTTCGGTATCGCAATAAAACTTGTAAGCGGCTTTAAGGGTGCGCTGTTCCATCTTGTGGAAGATGTTTTGCACATCAACAAAACGGCGGTTTTTAAAGTCAACATCAACCCCCGCGCGAAGAAATTCTTCGTACAGCAAAGGCACATCAAAACGGTTGGAGTTAAATCCGGCCAAGTCGCAACCTTCAATAAAATCAACCAAAGCAGGGGCAAGTTCGGCAAAGGTGGGTGCATTAGCAACCATCTCGTTGGTTATGCCATGTATCTCCGACGACTCCTTAGGTATAGGCATGCCGGGGTTTACTTTTTCCGTCAGCACATTCTTCGACTGGTCAGGGTAAACCTTCAGTATACTAATCTCTACAATACGGTCGGCCGCAATGTTTGTACCTGTGGTTTCAAGGTCAAAAAATGCCAAAGGCCTTTCTAAGTTAAGCGCTGCCATTAGGGGGTTTTAGGTTTTGTTGCGGTAGTTGGTTTTTTAGCAGGCGTAGTAGTTGCTTTGGTAGGCGGCTTAGTAGTTCCGGGCTTGGTAGTACCGGGCTTGCCGGGCGTTGCCGGGGCAGCCAGCAAATCAAAATCAAGGGCAATTTTTTCTTTAAAAGCAGGGTCGTTAAGTACGGCCAGTTCTTGTAAAAATACCGGCATGCCCGCTGCTTCTATCTTAACAATATAGCGGCCGGGGGCCAGTTCAAAAGTATAAGCGCCTGTGTTTGGGGCGCTGCTGGTTTTAGTAATTTCTTTGCCGGTAAATTTATCGGTAATGGTAATTACAGTGCCGGTACTGTCGGCCGGTTTAACAACGCCGGTAAAGCGTGTTTTCTTTACTTCGGCTTGCTTGTTATTAAAAGTTACTTTCCAAATATCAAGGTCGCCAATGCCACCATCGCGTTGTGCTGCAACGTATGCAACGGTACCGTTAGCGTTAAATGATATGGTTTGGTTATCATCGGGCGTGTTAATAGGGTAGCCCAGGTTTTGCGGTTCGTCATAATTTTCGGTAGCCTTATTTACTTTCGACCAGAAAATATCAAAGCCACCCATACTTTTTGTAGAGTTTGATGAGAAGTATAACGTTTTTCCATCGGGCGAGAAGCTTGGGTAATCTTCGTCAGCATCGGTATTAATAGGTGCTCCTAGGTTTTCTGGGGCACTCCATTCGCCACCTTCGAGCGTGCACCTCCAAAGGTCAATGCCACCTTTGCCACCGGGACGGTCGCTGGCAAAAATAAGTGTTTGCCCGTCGGGCGATAAAGCGCCTGCGCTTTCAATGCTTTTAGGCATATTTACGCCGCCACCCAACGATGTAGCTTTTTGAAACGATTTTGATTTCTCTTTTTTATTCAGCACATAAATGTCAGACTGGGCAACCTCGTTGCTAAAGTATACAATAACGTTACGGCCGTCTGATGTCATAGAGGTTGAAACCTCGTAATACAGCGTATTTACAATGGTAGCCAGGTTTTTGGCTTTGGCCCATTTGCCTGCCGTTTGCAACGACGAGAAAATATCGGATGAGTACGAGCCATTAATCTCCCTAAAGCCACCCGTTACATTATTGCGTTGCGATGTAAAAACCATAAAGCTTTCATCGCCGGTAATAAAGGGGTTAAGCTCGGGGTATGG
>JANOCJ010000074.1:0-6189 GCA_031412115.1 Flavobacteriales bacterium | reverse complement strand
AATGTTTTTGATGTATTGCCGGGCAAAGTTTTGCTCCAGTTGTAAGCAGTATCGCGCTTAGGTATTAAGCCATTAAACAGGTAATAAATATTATCGTCGCGGTCGGCATATACAATATTCATCATGCTCATTTGTTGCATATCCAACGTGCCTTTAAACTCCTTAAAGTTTTTGGCCTTGTTCATATAAAACCATTGTTGTAACCCTCCAATTTCCATATAGGCCGGAAAACGTATGGCATAAAACTTACCGTTTTTAGCCCTTACCGTAGCACCGTATTTACTCCAGAATATTTTTTTTGCCACAGGCAAAGTCAGCCACTTGTTAAGCTTTACTTTTAAGTGTGCGCGGTCTTTTTTCAGCTTTACATACTTGCCGTCAAATAAGTACCAGTTTTTCTTTTTAGGGTGCGTTTGCAGTTGGTAAACATCGGCATTGTCAAATTTATTTACCGTATGCGCCCAGCCTAAATTTTCATTCACACCATGAAAAATGCACAACCCACCGGGAAAAGTGCCCCCAATAATATTCCATCCTTCCTCGCTACACAAATGCGCCTCGTACCATGATAATGGGCCCTCCAGCGGTTGGTGCGAGTTAATATCTAAATACGTTTTATTATCAGTAGTTATGCGGCGGCTAAAAGCAAACCCGTTTGAGCCGCGTTGGCTAAGTTCATTTTCATCCATGCCTTCGGCTTCGGGCATAGTGCCGTCAAGCATTTTTTTAATGGTACCGTCAACCCCACTCATGGCTACCATGCCAACCGTATAGGCACAGGCCAGTTGTTTAGGAGTAAGGGGGAATGCCCCTTTTACCAAAATTTCTTTTTTATGCTTATAAGCATACGCGTTAATACCATCAACATACCCTGCCAACACCTTTTTAAATTCAGGTGTAAAGGTAGAATCATAATCGCGCTCAACGGTTTCTTCTATTTGCAATAGTTGGGCAACAAAATCAATAGCAGCACCATCTTTGCCCATATTGCGACCTTGCATGCCTTTAGCTGCTAACAACAAAAACTGCATGGTTTTAAAATCATCTTCGGCTGTGGCAAAAGCCAAGCCATAAGCAACCCCTGCATCCGTCTTACTAAAAATATGCGGTACGCCCCACTTATCGCGGGCTATTTGAACATCCTGCGGGTTTACGTCCGAATATTTTTTCCAGCCACTTTGGCTAAAAGACAGTTGGCAAAGCAACAGCAATGCTAGGAGAAAGGTATTTTTCATTGGTGATGATAGTGTATAGAGGTTGGTGTGTAGTGGGTAGTTTAAAATTATTGTGGGTGATAAATTTTTTCTGCTTCTTTAAAAATAGTGGCCTTATCTAAGGTCATTACTTTGGTTTGTTGTTTAGAGTAAAGGTCCATTTGGTCAGTATAATGCGGACTGTCGGGCCTGCTGCTGTTGCCTAGCGGCAAAAGGCTTTCTATATAAGGCAAGCCGGTTTTGGTAAACCTTACCATTTGTATATACGTATCGCCGCCAATGGCTTTCTCTCTTCCATCGGGGGTATCGTCTGTGTAGGTAGCGGCCAGCACATCATTTATGCCTCCCACAGGCAAATCTACTTTACCATGTATAAGGCGTTGGTAATTGCCCAGCGGAATATCAAAAGTACCAAACATCTTTACCAGCTTATCGCGGCTTTTGCGCAAGGCATCGGCAAAAACAGAGTCGGACACTACCAATGGATGTTCCAATTCTTTGCCTCCCCAATGAAAGCGCTTAAAAATATCGTGTATGGCAATACTCATAATAGCCGCATCCCTATTATCCAGTTTAAATGAGAAGTTCCATTTAAGCAACTTGGTTTTCACCTCGGCCAAATCAGGGTAACGAATTAAATCAACGCGTTCAAACATTGGTTTTAATGATAAAGCAAATGCGCCTGATGCCGGCAACGACTGGTCAAATTTTATCTCCTTAAACTCATCAAAATTGAATTTTTCTTTGCTTATCAAAAGCTCTTTTAAACGGTGCGCCCGGTTGTTGTTGCCATACCAAAGGCCCATATCGCGGCTATAAGCATTAGAGTCTAAATTACAGGCATCGCCCGAGGCAAAGAACTCAGAGTTGTTGGTGTTAAACACAAAGCCGCATTCGGGATTAATTATTTGCGGAAGGCTATCCAACGGGTAAAATTCTGTCCACAAAGTTTTTGAGGTGTTGCCCGGCAATACGCCTGTCCAGTCGTAGCCTTTATTACGTTTAGGTATAAGGCCGTTTGATAGGTAGAAAATAGTATCGTTCCTATCGGCATACACAAAGTTGAAACGTACAATGCCAATATCTTCGCAGGCTTTGTGGTACTCAGCAAAGTTTTTAGCCTTGTTCATATAGTACCATTGCTGCGCAGCTTTAATGTTTTGGTTGGCAGCATAGCGTACTGAGTAAAACTGGTTTCCGTGCAGCGCTTTTTCTTCCTTAGTAGCTTTTACCTTTTTTCCATCTTTCCCTTTTTTAGGTTTCCAGTCTGATTTAAAGGTAGCGCCATACACACTCCAATACACTTTTTTAGGTACGGTAAATATTATGCCTTTTATTTTTGCTTTAAGCCAAATTGTGCGTACCTCAAGCTTTTTCCATTGGCCGTCAAACTCGTAGTACAGCTTTTTGGTAGGGTGCATTTTTAGCTTGTAGGTATCAACTAAGTCAAGGCCATTAAAAGTATGTGTCCAGCCTAAATTTTCGTTAGAGCCAATAAATACGCTACTACCACCTGGAAACAAAGCACCTAATACGTTCAACCCCTCTTCGCTACACAGGTGGGTTTCGTAAAAGGCCATTTGCCCCTCAAAAGGCTGGTGGGGGTTACAAGCCAAATAGGTTGCGCTATCTGCTGTTTTGGATGATGTAAAAGCAAAAGCATTAGAACCGAAAGGTGTTTTACTGTCATCGTACGTGCCTTTTATAATTTGCTGTACAGGAGAGTGTACAAACGATATAAGCGAGTTGGTGAAGGTATAGCCCATTAATACCTGCTGTGCTGTAACCGGAAATACCTTTTTATAAAACACCTCTTTAGGATGAGCCTTAGCATAAGCATTTATACCGGCGGCGTAGCCTTCTAAATATTTTTTAAATGCGGGGGTAATATCTTTTTCATAACGCTCTTCAACCGCCTCTTTTATGCGCAGTGAGTAAGCTAAGTAATCGCGAATGGCACCTTCTTTGCCCGTTGCTGTGCCCAAGCGTGAAACTCCTTGCAGAAAATTTTTCTGCATATCAATAAAGTTATCCTCAGCATTAGCCCAAGCTAACCCGTAGGCTACCTCAGCATCGGTTTTAGCATAAATATGGGCAACGCCCCATTTATCTCTAACAATAGTAATACTGTCGGGATTAAAACTAGTTTGGCCAAAGGCAAAGCCAATAACAAATACAGCCAGTGCAGCCGCAAAGTAATTTTTTAACATAGAAAAATAAATATGAGGATTGGGAATGAGATGAGAAATTTACAACAAAATACGAGCCAAACAAATTAACATCAGCAGGTTTTGAATATTTTTTTGTAAAAATAATATTGAGGTAAAGTTAATCGGCTTACTAATTTTAGCGGATAACAATATTATCTATCACCACCATACCCGCTTCGCCGTTAAGCTTTTCTTTTAATTTTTCTTTAGAGAACATGAGCTCTTCGCGCACTACGGCATTATCCATATGCAGGTATAAAACCTTGCTTTTTATATACATGCTTTTAGTATACCGCGCTATCATTGGGCCGCACAATATGGGCCACGAGTTAATGAGCCGCTTTTCGGCCATACGTTGGTCTAAACCATAAGCCTTCAACAAATCGTCGAACACTTCTTTCATTGATTGCTCATTGGTTTTTCTCATTGTACGGTGCCGCTGTTAACGTCAAATATTTTATACGGTGTTTTTAAATTCTCTAGTATTTCGGCCAGTTTTACATGGCCTGTATGGGTAATAAATATCTGCCCAAAATCGTTGTGGCTAACCATCTCCAGTATCTTCTGTACACGCTTGTCGTCCAGCTTGTCAAACAAATCATCCAACAACAACAGGGGTTTTACTTTCTTAGCCTTGTAAAGGTACTCAAATTGCGCCAGCTTCAATGCCATTAAAAATGACTTTTGCTGCCCCTGCGACCCAAATTTTTTAACCGTAAAATCATTCAACGTAAACAACAAATCATCTTTATGTATGCCCATGTTGCTGTATTGGGTAATACGGTCTTTATCGCGGTTATCAAGCATTAGCTGCGCAAATGTGCCCTCTAGTAGGTGCGATTGGTATTCAATACCTGCCGTTTCTTCGCCATCGCAAATAAACTGGTAGTGCTTGTTAAACAGGGTGGTAAATTCAGTTAAAAATTCCTTGCGTTTAGCAAAAATAGGTTCGCCAAACATGGCCATCTGCTCATCGTAAATAGCCAGCAAATCATTGTCAAACCTACGATCTGATGCAAATTGCTTTAGCGCTTGGTTGCGCTGCTGCAACACTTTGTTGTAGGCTATCAGGTTATCTAAATAGCCTTTATCTGTTTGCGATAAGGTATTATCTACAAAACGCCTACGCTCTTCGCTTCCGCCTAATATTATTACTGAATCTTCCGGAGAGATAAGTACTACCGGAAATAAACCCAAATGCTCGGCCAAGCGCTCATATTCTTTTTGGTTGCGCTTAAAAATTTTTTTATGATTGCGTTTAAGGCCACAAAAAATATCTTCCTCTTCCCCACTCTGGTCAAACGTGCCTTGTATTACAAACAAGTCGTCGTTTTGCTTTATGTTTTGGCTGTCTATAGGGTTGATAAAACTCTTGCAAACGCATAAGTAGTTTATAGCATCTAACAAATTGGTTTTGCCGCTACCATTAAAGCCTGTAAAGCAATTTACGGTAGGTACAAACTCCAGCTTAGCTGTAGCATAATTTTTAAACCCTACTAAATGGAGCGACTTGAGAAACACAGCGCAAAGGTAGTGATTAGGGGCGAGTAGCAAGAAAAAGTGAACAGGTAACAACTAACAGTGAAAAGTACAAAAGCTAAACTCGCCACTATTACTGACAACAGGGAACTGGTAACCGGCAACTAAAAACTACCCTTCCAACTTTACTATATTCTCCAATGCCTCGTCAATATGTTGATACTGAAATTTAAAGCCGGCTTCAGTTAATTTTTTTGGCAACACCCAACGACTTTTTAATATCAACTCAGTTTCGGTTTTAATAACCATAGCGCCTAACGTAAGCAGGAACTTAGTGGCTGGCAGCCCAAACGACATATCATACGCCTTGCGCATAGCTGCCGAAAATTTGGTGTTGTTTACCGGGTTTGGCGCCGATGCGTTAAACACACCTTCAAGCGCTGTATTTTCTTCAATAAAATCAATTATAGCAGCCAAATCTTCAATATGTAGCCAGCTAAACATTTGCCTGCCGTTGCCTTGTTTACCGCCCAAACCCATCTTTACCAGGTTGCGGTACGGTATCATAACCCCGCCGTGCGGGCCTAAAACAATAGACATTCGTAAGGCTACCTTACGTGTATTGGGGGTTTCGCAGTTAAAAAAGGTTTGTTCCCATTTGCGGGCAACATCTACTGAAAAGCCTTTGCCTAATTCACCATTGTCTTCATCTTGCGGACGGTCCTCTGCATGGCGGTATATGGTAGCGGTGCTTGAATTAATCCAAAGCTTAGGGGCTATTTTACATTTGGCAATGGCCTCGCCCAGTGCTTGGGTGCTGCCTGTGCGAGAGTCGTATATCTCGCGCATGTTAGCATCATTGTAGCGGCAGTTAACTGATTTGCCTGCAAGGTTTATCAATACATCAGCATCTTCCAATTCATCAGCCCAACTGTCAAGCGTCTTGCCATCCCACTTCACAAAATGTATGTTACGTTGCTCCTCATGCACGCTGCGGCCTATAACCGATACGTGGCAGCCCTGTGCTGCATAACGTTTGGCTAAATACATGCCTATAAATCCGGTTCCTCCGGCTAATACAATTTTTTTCATAGATAAGGGTAATAGCATAGCAGCCGTGGCTGCGGCGGTATAGATACGGTGTATTTAATGTATGCTGCCAAGCAAATAGCTTTTATAGCATGGCGGTAAAGGTATAAATTATTGGCAATATTGGTTTTGGCTAATCATCATCAAGCTATAAAACAAAAAAACCTCCACTTTTTAGGGTGGAGGTTTGCATTAAC
>JANOCJ010000073.1:0-31511 GCA_031412115.1 Flavobacteriales bacterium | reverse complement strand
TGTTGGATGGTGATGTGGTTACTGCACACGCTTATTTAGGCCATGCCTACAGCCTGCAAGGCACAGTTGTAGAAGGCAACAAGCTGGGCCGCACCATTGGCTACCCCACGGCCAATATTAATGTTGGCGATAAGCACAAACTAATTCCGGCAAATGGCGTATACGCTGTAAACGTGCATGCCAACAACCATATTTATAAGGGCATGATGAACATTGGCGTACGCCCTACCATTGGCGGTGTAGCCCGTGTTATTGAGGTAAATATTTTTAATTTTGAAGGCGACTTGTATGGCAGTCCAATAAAGGTTGACTTTATTGCACGCCTGCGCGACGAGCAAAAATTTGACGGCCTTGATGCGCTGAAAAGCCAGTTGGCCACCGATAAACAAAAGGCTACAGAACTGTTAGGGTGAACTATATAAAACACATAGCGCTTGTTTTTTTACTGGGGATAATAGCCACAGCAAATGTTAATGCGCAAACTTTTACCCGCTATCAGGACACGCTGAACTTGGACGAATACACCAGTTTGGAAGAGGCTATGAAAGAGCCTGACAAGGTGCGTCGATTGGTACTAAAAAACAAAAAGCTGAAAGAGATTCCGGCTGAAATATTTTTGTTTAAAAATTTGGTAGAGCTTGATTTGCGTGGCAATAAAATAAAAAATATACCGGCACAAATTGCAGCACTTACAAAGCTGCGCTACCTAAACCTTAGCCGCAATGATATTGACAGTATACCCGCTGCCTTTGGCGACCTTAAAAGTCTGGTGTATGTAGAGCTTGGGCAAAATGCCATAAGCTATATAGCGCCGCAATTTAAACAGCTTACAAGCCTTGAGTATTTAAGCCTTTGGGAGAACGAACTGACCTATTTTCCTGCGTGTAGCAACCTAAATATTAAGGAGCTTGACTTACGCTCCATCATCATCACGGCTTCGCAACGCGACCAGATAAAGGAGGCTTTGCCCGAAAAAACCATCATTTATTTTTCGCCCGATTGTAATTGCGGTAAGTAATGAGGTGGCTTTGGCTGATATTTATTTCGCTTTTTTCGGTAGCCGCCAAAGGCCAAGTGATAGTATTTGACCGCACACTTTCTCAACCCGTATATATTAACGACCCAGGCCCTTCGGGTATTTCGCAGTTGGTTGATACATTAAAGGGCAACGGAATTATTGTTTCCACTATTCAAAATCCCGCAATTTATGACCGGTATTTTTGTACTAACAATGTCAACTTTGACCATTTACTATTTGTTTTAACTCCCCCTATTCACAGGGCTTATACACAAAGCGAACTTGACAATTTTAATTGTATGCTCCGCATAGGTGCGCATATTTTAATTGTGGCGGAGCATGATAATTACTACTACAATGCCGATAACCTCAACAAAATTTGCGAACCATACGGAATTAAAATAAATAATTCTTCTGTTAAAAAAGATAAGACATTGCAAGGCGCATGGCCTATTGGCTCATCAAAAAAATATGGCCTTAATAATATTAAGTTTTATTTGCCTGCGCCATTAACCTGTGTAAAAAATGCAGAAGTAATCGCCACAATTGACACTTCAATAGTTTGTGCTTCTGTTTCTGCAGGCAAAGGCAAAATCACAGTGCTTGGAGATTATGAAATGCTATGGAATATGACTGCCACAGAAGGAATTGCCTATGGGGATAATATGGCCTTTTTAACAAAATTGTTTCATCTACCCGTTGACACTACCACTTATTATGCAACTACGGAAGACATAATTCTTACCTTAAAACAACGCGTTGATAGCACTTTTAAAGGACGCTTTTTAATTGCTGAAAACATTAAAAACCCAAATGAAGTAACGGAGCATGATGTTGTTTTTTTCATCACACCTACAAAAAATTTAAACTGGCCCGATAGTATTTATAAAAGAATTAAAAAGGCAGTAATAGTGGGCGGTGAGTATGGCAACTATCTGAAAATAGTAGAAAACGAAGGCGGCGACGAAGTATTAAAAGAGTTAAAATATAATCCCGCACCATTACCCATCAATACAATTGCAAGCCATTTTAATTTGCATTTTTCAGAGTCGGTTTTAAATTCCGGAGGCCTTAATAATATTAAAATTAGCAGCAATCCATATTGTTGCCTTAAGGCTATTGAGGAATATCATAATAACAGAAAAGAATCTGGGTCGTTAATTACCACATCCAATGGTAATTTTACCACAGTATACGCCACTAACGGCAAATATGCCGAACAGCTATATTATGGGTATCTAGCTTTTAATGAATCATTAGGTAATGACAGTATCATGCCATTACCTAATCAGGATATAGCAAATGCACCATTATGCTTATATGATAAAAGGGCATTTGTAATAAGCGTACCTTTTATATGGAATGATTTATTATCTGGCACCAATAATGAGTACCTGCTAAAGGCTTTTAATGAGTGGTTGCAATTAAAATAAATGCACCTGCCAGCTGGCGTAGAACATACGGCCTATTTGTGGGCCGCCAAATACCTCGTTGCGTTGCTTGTTTAACAAGTTAGATGAGCCTATGCGCAGGGTCGATTTCCAAGCATCAAATTCATAGTTAATTTGGGCATCTAAAATATGGTAGCCTTTTACATTGCCTGTGGCAAAAGAGCTTTGCCATAAGTAGCCATCAACCCACTGAAAGTTGGCGCCAAAGCCAAGGCCTTTCCATACTTTAGTACCACGCATACCCACATTAAATTTATGTTTTGGGGTGTTAAAACCGGGTATCAAATCGTCGGACAATTTAGAGGTGTTTAGCGATGCAAACGTATAGTTAAAATTAGCCTGGTACTTGCTGCTGAAATAGTAGGTTAATCCACCCGAAAAGCCATAGCTGGTAACGTTTTGCGTAGCATTAACCGGTATTTGGTATACGGTATATTGGTTGGTTAAAATAGCATCTTCGCCGCTGGTCTCGCCCGCTTTGCCGCCGTTGGTAGGCTCTACTACTCGGGTTTCGCCAATAAAGTGTTTGTATAGGCTTAAATAGCCTGTTAAATCAACATAAAAACGTCCTTTAAGCAATACGCCACGGTAGCCTACTTCGGCGGTTTGCAACTGCTCGGGGCGCAGTTTTGCCAGCACTTGCTTTTTAAGTAGCGAAGAGTTTATTTGCGAAGTAGAATCGTAAAAGTTATTATAATCTTGCACCGATTGTAAGGTGTATAAATTGTCGTATCCGTCAAGGTTTCCGCGCAAGGTAAGTGGGCCCAGGTTTAAAAAGATAAACTGGTTTTGCAGCGTTGGCATACGGAACGCCTGCTGCGCCGAAACGCGGAAAATATGGTTTTGGTTAACCGCTATAATAGCCGAAAAACGGGGCGAAAACTGGGGTTTGAAATTTTGGTTTTTATCGGCCCTAAACGACCCGATAAGCTTTAAATGCCCATCGAAAAACTTTTTGCCTACCTGCACAAAGCCGCCATACTCATAGTTTGATAGTTTAACATAGCCTGCCGACTCGTCATTGGCATTGTTCAGCGTATCCCTAAAAATGGTGCCTTGCGAGTTTGGCCTGTAATAGCGGGCCGACGCACCTACCAACAACTCCATAAATTTAAGCGGCACATCATACTGCACATCGGCGTGGTATAGGGCCGAACGGTCGATAAATTTAGAACCCGAAGCCAGCCTTCCGTCTTTTACAACCACCGAACGTACCGAGTCGAACTTGGCGCTGCCTGCGGGGTACCATTCATTTTCGGCTGCTTTTGTAGCCACCGCTGTGGCGCTGTCAACCTGCCATAGTTGCAAATCGTTGCTATAGCCATTAGTAAGGGTGTCCAGCATATCAAAATAGGTAGACAAGTAGCTTGAGATATAGTCGGCCACGTTTACTTTAGCAATGTTAACACCCGTAAACACAGCGTCGTAAGAGTTTCCGGCATTCTCCATAGTAGAGTATACGCGCGCCGTTAAACGCTTGCCCTGCAACTCAATTTTATGTTGCTGAAAGCGTATATCGCGTATGGCATAACGGTTGGTGCCCTGATAAATAGCACTGCCCATACCAAACTTGCCGGTGTAGGCAATCTCTAAACTATCATTAATTTTATAGTGCAGCTCAGCGCCTAATTTTAAGCTGTACACACTATTGTCGGCCAACTGGTTTTCTTGCCAGCCGGGTGTTTTAATGGTGCGTTTACCCAGGCCCTGAAAGCCCACGGGGTTAAAGCCTAAATAGTCGTTCAAGGCTAAATAATCGTCGCGCTCTTCGTCGGTTTTTGTAGTATCGTAAGGTAGTTTGGCCACAATGGCGCTTAGGTTTTGCTCGGTTTCAATATCGCCGTATTTGTTTAGCGAATCGTTTTTAGCCACCCAATCGTTTACCTTCATATAGCCCCCGGTTAGTTTAATAGCCCAGCGGTTGTTTTTACCAAAAGCCTGCGCAAACCTAAATTGCCCATCAAACATATTTCGTGTGCCGCCTTTTATCAAAACATCTAACCCCTGATATACATAAGGGCTTTTGGTTTTCATACTTACCACACCTTGAAAGGCATTGGGCCCATATAGGGCCGATGCTGCACCGGTAACTACCTCTACACTTTGCAAGTCCAAATCGCCGGCACCAATAAGGTTGCCTACTGAAAAGTTAAGGCCGGGCGCCTGGTTGTCCATCCCGTCTATCATTTGCACAATGCGCACAGGGGCGGTAGTGTTAAAGCCACGCATGTTTACCGCTTTAAAACCTATACTGGCTGTTGTAATATCAACGCCCTGCATGGTGCTCATATTTTGATAAAAGTCGCCGCTGGTAGCGCCTTCAATCTCGCGTATGCCCATCTTTTTTATATCAACGGGCGATTCTAATATGGTTTCGGAAATACGTGAACCGGTTACAACGGCTTCTCTAAAATTTACCGCGGTGGGGTTTGTTTTAATAACCACATTGCTTGTGCTGCTTTTGGTTACCATTATAGATTGCTTTTCGTAGCCCAGGTAACTGGCCTCCAGCTCTATCTGTTCAGCGCCTTTAAAATCAACTTCCAGTTTAAAGTTGCCGTTAATATCGGCACTGGTGCCTGTAGTTGTGCCTTTAACGGCAACGGTTGCATAGCCCAACGGTTGGTTGGTAGTGCCGTCAAATACCTTGCCTGTTACGGCCTGTATTTGCGAAAATGCGGGCATGGAAAATAAGGCCAATACAAAGGCCAGGGCAATACGATAGTAGCAGTTTTTCATGCAGTTGGTTTTTAAATTGACTAAGGCAAATTAGAATTTTTTAAATGGGAATACAAAATTTATTTTTCGGCCCTCTTATAGTACCCCCCTCCTACTTCGCTTCGCTCAGTTTTCCTACACCTAAAATTAGGGGGAGGTGTCCGACAGGACGGAGGGGGTAATCTGCTATTGAAACTATATTTATCCCTGCCCGTTAAGGCCCACATCCACCTAAAAACAAACATGAAAAAGCTGACACTAACTGCACTGGCCTGTGGCCTTATTTTCTGTTTATCTACCCAAAACAATTTGATTAAAAAACTGCCCGGCAAGGTTAAAAAACAAATTAGCAATATGGTTTTTATTAGGGGCGATACCTTATATAAAGAGGCTGCCAAAAGTAAAATGGGTGATTTTTACATGGCTAAATTTGAGGTGTCTAATGCCGACTGGAAGAATTTTTATACCGCTATGGTTGTAAAATACGGCACCGAAAAAGCCAAACAATTTTTGCCTGATACTATGGTATGGCGCGACCCAAAACATTTTAATGAACCTATGGTAACATACTATTACCAGCACCCTGCCTATACTAATTATCCATTGGTAGGCATAAGCTACACCCAAATACAGGAGTATATTAACTGGAAAAATGAGCAAATAGCCCGTATGCTGAAAGAGAACAAGGTCACAGCTTATACTATAACTTTTAGATTGCCTACGGCTAACGAAATGGAATTTGTGTTGCAGGATAAATTCAACCCCCCACTTAAAAACAAGCGAAACGAATATACTGTCAACTTCAACTGCTATAAAGATTCTACCAACAAGGGCCCAAGAATGGGGATTGCCAGCCGCCTTAATGATAACGCCGATATTACAGCGCCCGTATCATCGTATTGGGCCAACAAGTTAAAATTATACAATATTCGCGGCAACGTAGCCGAGTGGACAAGCACCGCCATACAAACCTTTGCCGTTGACCCTAAAGGGGTAAGCTACATTACTAAAGGCGGCTCATGGATAGACGGGCCGTCAGCTTTAAAACAAGAGCCTTACAAGCTTATGTACGCCGACAGTGCTAACTGGAGCACTGGCTTTAGGTTAGTGATGGATGTTGTGCCCACTACGCCACAAGCACAAAAATAATCCCTCCCCTTTTTGCTTTGCAAAAAGGTACTCCCTTTAAAAGGGAGAGCTTTAAAATTATTCGGGCATAAACTTAAATAGCCTGATGTTTTTCTTATTTACGCCAAACAGTTGGTAGGGCATATAGAAGTTACCGTCATTGTCGTAACACACACCGTAATAGCCTTGCAGGCTAAAGTTATTTACATAGTCTTTAGTAGAATTTTTAACGTCAGATTGAACACCCTCGCCATCTTTTACTTTAATAATGTGGTACTTGCGCTCGTTAGCATTTTTAGTTGTTGCATACGTACGTGTAACAATATTGTATCCATCTCCCGCAGGATAAGTGTAGGTGGCTAAATAATCAAATGGGTGATGTTCGCCTTTTTCTAAGGGTTTTATCAGGTTGTACGCCCACTCTATACCGCTATCATTAAACTCTACAACGCTATACTGGGTTTGTATGATAGCTGTGTGGCTTGCCACTTCGCCCCGTGCTGCAACATAATAGGTATAGTACGAACGGAATACCGCGGCTGCCTTTTTATTCTGTACATACACATGCTCTATGTCGCAATAAGCCTTGCCTTGGTCTGGTTTTACCTGCAATTCCTCTTTAAAAGGTATTATATCAGGATTGTTTAATGCGGTTACATTTTTCAATTCTTCAACAAAAAAACCGTTAAAAATAGATACACCCATAATCATAGGTGTTTTATCTTCATCGTAAAAAAGCTTAACGTCAGACAACCAGTTTGCCTTAGGCAATGTTACCGGCACTTTGCTAAACTCTCCGCCTTTATCCATTTTGTATAAAAAGCACATGGTAGGGTCTTTATCAGTAGCCTCTACCAACCTTACGGCAACATACATCTCACCGTCATCGTTCATTACGCAATTAAAATCGCTGTAATATTCTACCTCGGGCACCTTTAGTTCCTTAACATATACAACCTCTAACGCCTTATTTAAAAAAGTAAATTGCGCGGTTAATTTATTCTTTCCACCTACGGTTTGAACAAAAACATAGGGGGTTTCTTTATTTTCGGTACTAATTAATTGCTCGCTCGGAAAGTCGCCTTTCATAGTGATGATGCTCTGTTTACCGCCTTTACTGGCAATTTCGGTACGGCTTACTTCTTCGCCCTTATCATCTATACCAATTAAATAATATAAATATTGCTCTGTTTTTGGTGGATGTTCTTTAAAAAGCAAAAAGGGTTTGCCATCCAGCAAATAAATATTTACATACCATGCCGATTGAAAGAATTTTCTTTTCTCGGTAGGGTAAATGGTTTTAAAGTAAAGTAGTTGTAGTGTTTTGGCATCATATTTTTCCAGCGTATAATCTATATACGATGCCCACGCCTGGCCCCTTAATACATATACCGAATTTGTTTTTTCATCGTGCAAAACGTTTAGCACTGTACTGCCCGCTTTTTCTAATTCGCTTTCGGGGCTTACTTTAAGGGTTTGCGCATTAGCCAAGGCCGCAACAAACATTAGTAGCAATAAAATTTTGGTTTTCATTGTGGTTTTTGGTAAGAATTCCTATTTGTTTATTACAATAACTAGCTGTTCAAATGAAGATATGCCATTAATATCTTGTGTATCTACCCAATCTATACCATTGCCCGGAACGTATGATATAATACCAGTATTAAACTTATGTACTTCGTGTATATCCTTTAAATTGATTAACCAATTCATAGGCAATTTTTTTAAACGAACTATTTCACTAAACTCATTTGATAACGTATTATTTGAACCGGGTTTTTGAATTAAAAGCAGTAGCCCTATTTCAATTGTTTTAGCCACTTGTAAATAGCCTGCCAGTTGGGAATAGTCTTTCAAACTTAATTGAGGCAGGTATTTTGCTTCTACTAATATGAGCTTCGGCTTATGGCCTGCTTTGCATATTGCAAATAAAATATCGAGTTTTAATTTGGGGATATATTCATTGTCGTTTTTTATTTTTATTCCATTTTCATTTTCTAGAATATCTATAAGTCTATTTAATGTATTATCATAAGCATAAAATACTTGATATTCATCACCTAAATAGCTTTGAAGATACTGCTTAAATTTCAGAGAAAATTCCGGATAAAAACTAACCTCGTTCATTATTAATTCAATATTACTGAAACCCCTTGAACTTTTATCTTACTATTTATCAGGTCTTGATTTAGCTTGCTGTCGGTAGAAGAGCATATAAATGCCCTGTTATTCAAATTGTTAATTACTAATATAAGCCCGTCATTAATTTCTCCTATTGATAAAATTTCAATAAAGTTATCTTTATTAATAGCTATAATATTGCTCATTGAACCCGAATGTCTTTTCCCTTTTAAATCATTGTCAAAAAGGTAAGCTATTCCCGGCTGTAGACTACTAAATTTGCCTATAATACCTTCTTTCTCCAACAGTTTTCCAACTTTCGTTTTTTGTTTTGATATTTCTACTTTGGGAAAATATAGATTTTTTATTTCGTAGAACTTATCTTGCAATTCGACCTTTGAACCCTTCGATAGCCTTGGAAAAAAATTGATTAATTTATTTCTGTTTTTTACCGTCTTTTTAACCTCATCTATAGGAGCATAAGGACAGTTTAATACTGCACAAAAATGAAAATAATGAAAAAATAGTTTACTTCTAACCTCTGAGGGCAGCTCAAGCGATTGTTGGTCAACGTGAACGGATACGGAACTTGGCTTGGTTATTTTTCTTAACAGACACTCTTCCTGCTCTTCTTTTTTTTGATTTTTTTCAATGTTTATAATATCAACTGCCTTTGATTGTAAGGCAAATGAATGTTTTTCTAAAAAAGAGCGAACTAAAAACCGAATTTTAAACCCCTTTTTCCACTTTCTATAATTAGGGTCAGATTTTGAGTGAAAATTAGGGTGGTTATATATTACTTGGTCGGTAATAGAGCCTAAACTGGTAAGCCATGAGCATAGTTGTACAACCAGTTTAAAGTTTTTGGTACTGCCAGGTATTTCTATTGATACAACTGGGGCATCATCACTAAACCGTCTATGTGATTCTGTTAAACTGGCCCTTGCATCGCAGATACCCGAAAGAAAACTCTCGGCATTTATTCCTGTAAGTTTATCTTTTACAATACTTAAATCTGTTGTAGATAAAAGAACACCGCCGGTCGGCAATCCAAGTTCTTTAAGGTCATTTTTAATCTCTGTAATATCTATATCTCCAATTGGTTTTATAAGCCAATTATCATTCCCTATTATGTAGTTAATACTAAAGCCGTAGGTTGTATTAAAATATCCTTGCACCTTTGTCAAAATATCAATAGCAATACTACTCATGCGGCTGGGTTCTAACCCCCATTTTTTAAATGGCATGTCTATGATGAAAGTATTCTTATCTACTTTTCCCCCTCCAACTAATAATCCAAGCAAGTAGGCTTTAGTATGATTTAGGTTATTCATTTTCAATATGCTTTGTTAATGCCTTAGCAATTACCCAAGCAAAAATTGGGGGTACAGCATTGCCAATAACCTTGTAAGCATTAGCTATTGTTTTATATGGGAAAACAAAATTATCAGGAAAAGATTGTATGCGAGCGATTTCTCGAATTGTAAACCTTCTATTTTCAAACGGGTGTGTAATTCCACAATTTTCAGGTTGTGCTGATGCTGTAATCGTTCCATTGATTTCGCCCAAAGCAAATCGTCTGTAAAAATTAGGGGCATGATATTTTTTAGGATTTTCCCAAATCTTTTTAAACCTATCTGACATGTCCTCCGGGTTCATGCTTTTCCATGACTTGCCTTTTGAAATGGTCGGTGATATTTTTTGTAGTGGTTGTTTCTCCCTAAACTTTTTTAATTCTTTCTCCCCGTCCTCGCATGGGCCAATTTTATCTATCATATATTGCCCACCGGGAGAGTATTTCCAGTAGTCATTTCTTTGAGGGGCATCTTTAGGTATGTCACACAATAACGACCCTAAATAAAGTTCGTAAGGGTTGTGCTTTTCATTTGGCAACTTATATTCATTTACAACCGTATCTAAAAGACTAAAATCAAAATAACCTAAGTCTTCTCTTATTCCTACAATAATTAACCTTTGTCTGTTTGTAGGAGTTCCATAGTCGCTAGTTTTTAACAGCCTGAAATTCGTTTTAAAACCAAGCTTTTCCGTTCTTTTTACAATCTCGTCAGGAATAGTTGTTCCATCAGCCATTTTAGATGAAAGAATACCTTTTACATTCTCAAAAATAAATCCTATCGGCGGATTTTTTCTTTGTAATGCTTCTTTTAAAAGGGCTTCACACTCTTCAAACAAATTACCCCTTTCATCATTTATTCCTTTCCTTAATCCTGCATTGGAAAATGGTTGGCAAGGAAATCCGGCTATTAAAAAGTCAAAATCAGGAACGTCTTTTACATTAATGTTTTTTACATCATCTTTATGCAATGTATGGCCTTGAAAAAACTCTTTATTAGTATTATAGACTAATTCAGCGGCAGGGTCAATATCATTTGAGAATTCGATTTTAAACTTGTTTTTAGGAAATTCTCGACCACGAAATTCAAATCCCCCAATAAAGCCTAAATCTAAGCCCCCACAACCACTAAAAAGCGAAACAACCTTATATGTCTTTTTAACAACACTCGCTTTTTTTTCACGCACCGGCTTAAATTCAATTGCCAATTGTGGTTCAGCAACAATTGAATCAGTTTGGTTATCGTTTGTTTTATACATAGTAAAGGATGCTTACAGCAAATATATAATATATAACATAAAATAACCCACCTCTGTTCGAGATGGGTTATACACAAGTTTATTACCGAATAAAATTATTTACCTCTTCCTAACGAGAAAGCGTCTTTGCCATCAAAAGTGCAAAGGTTTTCTGTTTTGATAAAGTCGATACCGGCATCGGCAATGCGGTTTAATAAACCTGCAATGGCTTTATGGTTGCTGGTAGAATCAGACAGGTAACGTGCCACAAAATGGTCGGTAACAAACGTCTCAACGTTGCCGCCCGGCCAAACTTCGGTACCACGGTTGGTAATTACTTTAAACGCCAAACCGTCGCCATTAAGCGGGGTTAATTTTTCAACCAATTCGGCTGCATTGCCTGCATGTTGAAAGAATACGTCAACACCAACAATTTCCTTTTTAGCGGGTGCTTTGCGCACTACCGGCTTAAGGTTCATAGGTTCTTTAGCAGTAGCGTAGCTAACGGCTTTAAACTTGGTAGGCTTTTGGCCAACGCGTGCAATAACGGCATCGGCAAACTCTTTAGTACCTACTTTTTCAGTAGATAAGCCCTCTTTGTAAATATCGTAGGTGTGAACACCGTCTTCCAATGTTTTTAACCAGGCGTTGTGTACGTTCTCAGCCGCATCGGTTTGGCCAATGTGTACCAACATTTGTACAGCACCTAATAAAAGGCCTGATGGGTTAGCCATGTTTTGGTTAGCACGACGTGGTGCTGAACCGTGGATAGCCTCGAACATAGCGCAGTTAGGGCCAATGTTGGCGCTGCCTGCCAAACCTACCGAACCGGCAATTTGGGCTGCAATGTCAGAAATGATATCACCATAAAGGTTTAGCGTAACAATAACGTCAAACAACTCAGGGGTGTCGCTCATTTTAGCTGAGCCTATATCAATAATCCAATGTTCGTTTTCAATTTCAGGGTACTCAGCAGCAATCTCATCAAACACCTTGTGAAACAGACCGTCGGTCATTTTCATGATGTTGTCTTTAGAAAAACAGGTTACTTTTTTGCGGCCAAATTGTTTGGCGTATTCAAATGCGTAACGAACGATTTTTTCGCAACCTGGGCGAGAGATTAGTTTCAAGCACTGAACAACCTCATCAGTTTGTTGGTGCTCAATACCGGCGTAGGTATCTTCCTCATTCTCGCGGATGATTACCAAGTCCATGTTAGGGTATTTGGTATCAACATAAGGTGCGTAAGCAATACACGGGCGGATGTTAGCATATAAGCTAAGCATCTTACGGGTTGTAACGTTTAAGCTTTTGTAGCCACCGCCTTGTGGGGTGGTTATAGGGGCTTTTAAAAATACTTTGGTGCGGCGTAGGCTATCCCAGGCTTCGGGGGCAATACCGGCAGCGTTACCGCTAAGGTAAACCTGCTCACCAATTTGTATTTCTTCAATTTCAAGTTGTGCGCCTGCGGCCTCCATTATACGAAGGGTAGCGTCCATAATTTCGGGGCCAATGCCGTCGCCTTTTGCAACGGTTATAGGGGTTTTCTGTGACATAGATACTTTTTAAAACGGCTGCAAAGATACACGTTTTTCGTTCTATCCTCACCCCTTGTCCCGATAAATCGGGACGTTCCCCTCTCCATTTGATGGAGAGGGGTGTCTGACACGCCACAGGCGGGGAAGACGGGGAGAGGTTACTACTCCACCACCGTATTATGGCTACCATTTCCTCCCCACATGGCCCAGCCGTCAAGGGTTTTGTCGCCGGTTTTAATAGCGGTCATTTTGCCGGTTTTAGTACTGGTGTATATTACGCCGTCTTCCACTATGGGTTGCGAGTAAATAGTGTTGCCCGTACTGTATTTTTTTACCAACGCCCCATCGGTAGGCGATAGTAAGCTTACCTCACCATTTTCGGTAGCTACTACAATTTTTCCTCCGGCAACAATGGGCATGGTATTGCTCTCCCCACTAATGGGTTTACTCCATACGGTTTTGCCTGTAGCATCGGCGCAGTATATGGTCGATTTCATAATATAATAAAACTTGCCTTTGTAGCCTAATGCACGGCCCTGGTCGTTGTTCATTTGGTCAATAGCGCTGTAAGAATCTACACCTGTTAAGGCACTGGTACCGGGCAAAGTTTTTATGGTAGCCAGTGTAGTCGCATCCAACATGGCTACGCTTTTGTTTTTACCGTCTTTTGATGTGCTTACCAAAATAGTATTGCCTAATACTGTGGGGGGCGATATGGCTTTTAAATCTTTATGCGCCATAGCAGTGCCTTTGGTGCCTTCAAAAGCATAAACAGTGCCTTGGTTGCTGGCTAAATATACCTTGCCGCCTGCTACCACGGGCGAGCCTTTTACATTGCCGTCCAGCCGTTGCTGCCATAGTATATCACCTTTTTTAAGGCCTAAACACACTAATACATATTCCCCGCTTTCTTGGCTGCCATAGGTCATAAGGGCATCGGGGTATACAGCATACACTTTGCCATTGGCCACTGTGGGGGTTGAGTACATACTGCTGCCCAACCATTTAGTCCATAGCGGTGTGCCGGTATCTTCATCCAACGCATATAAGGTGCACGACTGGGTAATGACCAACGTAACGCCACTATCACTTACCGATGCCGATGCGCCACCATCAGCCAGCTCTACACCCCAACGATTGATACCACTGTTTTTATCAAAGCTGTAAAAAAAGTGTGAGTAGTAGCCACCGCTAATCATAAGGTTATTGCCTGCCACTGCAGGTGGGCTTGATGTTACCTCGCCCGAATAGCCATCGGGATCTATTAAATTCAAGTTAAAGCCGTTGGCGGTTTTCTCTAAATAGTTGCTGTGTATTTTATGCTTCTTCACTTCCGGCGACATAAAATCGGTACGGAAACCGGCTTTGTCCCTTTTAGCATCCTGATAAAATTTTTCAATATTGGCAGACCCTAAGTAAGTATAGTCAACTTCAATGGTGCGGTAGCCTTTGCGCTGGCTCAAATCCAACATATCTACATCGCGCTCATACTTAAAGTTAACCGTGTATTTCTCTCCTTCGGGTATTAAAAATTTAGCCCTGCCTGCGCTGCTGGTTGTGGCGGTATATATTTTGCTTGTAGTGGTAGAGTTAAGGTATACCGGCTCGTTAGGCAAAAAATTGCCGTCGGTATCGGTAATATCAAAATAGATAAACACCCTGTCGGCAGTGGCCTCCGTAATATCGCTTTGTACTTGGCGTATAGTATCGCCGTTTGCTGTTTCGTTTATTTTGGTAGATATGTATTGTATGCGCAGCCCTTGGTTTATATAGGGTATATCGGGCATATCAAACGTATAGCCAAACTTAATATCGTCGGTATACATTTCATATTTATGGTTAAGAGGCAAGCGCATTTTAGCTTTTCCATTTGCATCGCTATAGGCCACAAAAGCCTTATTCAGCTTAGTTGATACCAGCGTAATTTTTACCCCCGGCGATGGGGTTGTTCCGTGAGAAAACACATCAACCATAGCCACACCTTCCGTTACTGTTGCTTTTACGGGTTCGCCTAAAACAAATTTTATAGTATCCATAACGGCAACCTGCGGTATAATAAAATCAGCCACAATGGTCTTTACAATGGTGCTGGCGCCGGTAGCAGGGGCTGTAATTGTGCCATAGGGCTTGCCGTCTACCTTAATAGTATAGGCAATACTGCGTGCTACGTTAAATTCGGCCCTGCCCTTATCATCAGTAAATGTGCGGATAACACCCGGCGGTGTTTTTTTGTCGGTTAATGATAC
Organism: Flavobacteriales bacterium; assembly: GCA_031412115.1. Taxonomy (GTDB): domain Bacteria; phylum Bacteroidota; class Bacteroidia; order CAMBQF01; family CAMBQF01; genus CAMBQF01. The sequence goes on along the minus strand of JANOCJ010000073.1, from coordinate 16,699 downwards.
TTCAAGCCCCTTGCGGGTATCGCCGGTGGCATTCTTTACCGTAATATAAATGGTAGCGCGTGGTGTTTGAGAAAAAACAGGAGAAGAAATTAGTAGGGCCGCAAAAATTATTGCGACAGTCAGCCTGGCTTTCATAATAAGGGGTTTTTTAGATTCGTTAGTTCCGGTTATTATAAACGTAGTTAACAGACAAAGGGTTACCGTTTAGTTTTTTTGCGCGCGAAAACGCTTAAAAACAACAATTTGTTCATTTGCATTACTAATTTAGAAACTGTCTGTATAGTCCAGTTCTGTAAGGGTAGTAAGTGTGTTTCGTCTCAAGAACAAAGAATAACTATTTGGCATTCTCAACAGCAATGTTAAATGTTAACACTTAAAATTATTTACAAACCATTAATTTTTTAAACCATGAAAAATGAACAGGAAAAATCTCCGGGAATCATGGCCCAACCTATAGGTAGGTTGAGCTTTTTGAAATACTCAGGAGCAGCATTGGCGGCCACAGGTTTGCTGGTAGCAGGATGTAAAAAAGATGATGATGACCCAAACGCAGGCTCGGTTGATTTAGGCAGTGGCGACACCGGTATATTAAACTATGCTTATGCGCTTGAACAACTGGAAGCTGCTTTTTATATAGCAGTAATGGACAGCCCTTATGCAGGTATGACACAGGAAGAAGCCCAAATACTTGGCGACCTTAAACAGCACGAAATTGCCCACCGCGACTTTTTTAAAGCCGCCATTGGCAGTGCTGCCATACCCAGCTTAGAGGTTGATTTTTCGTCAATAGACTTTAACAGCCGCGCCAGCGTACTAGGCACTGCAAAAGCTTTTGAAGACCTGGGTGTTGCCGCATACAACGGTGCAGGCAAACTAATTGCCGATGCTAACTACTTACTGCTTGCCGGTAAAATTGTATCGGTAGAGGCACGCCACGCGGCTGCTATCCGCGACTTGCTAAACCCCGGCTCGGCCGATTTTGCAGGCAACGATGTTGTTGACACTAACGGCTTGGACGGTGCCAAAACCCCCGCACAGGTACTTGCAATTGCCGGTACTTATATTAAAACAACTATTGATGCCAGCCATTTGCCGGCTTAACCTTAAAAAACGATAGACCATGAAAATGTTAAGCATATTAGAAAAATTGGGTGAAACAAAATTCGATTTTTCAGAAACAAAAACCAGGCGCGAATCGCTTTTTAGCATCAGCAAATCAGGTAAAACCCTTTTAACTGCTGCATTGCCAATAGGCATAATAGCTGCCGTAGGCACTGACGCTAAAGCGAGCCCGGCAGGCATTGCATCAACCTCATCAACCAACGCTACCGTTATTGATGTATTGAACTTTGCGCTGACACTTGAGTATTTAGAATCGCAATACTATAATTTAGGTACTTCATCGGGTGTAATATTAGCGGGCGACGTTGCCGTTTTCAACCAAATTAAACAGCACGAAAACGACCACGTTGCATTTTTGCAAAGCACAATTACCCAGCTGGGTGGCACACCGGTAAACTCGCCAATCTTCGACTTTACCGCAGGTGGCGCTTTTAACCCCTTTGTAATTTACGGCGATTTTCTTGCCCTTGCTCAAGCGTTTGAAGACACCGGTGTACGCGCATACAAAGGTCAGGCAGGCAACCTTATTAGCAATGATGGGGTACTAACTGCCGCCTTGCAGATACACTCGGTAGAGGCACGCCACGCATCGGAAGTGCGCCGCATACGTACCAAAAACGGTTTTGATACCAGCAAAGGATGGATAACCGGCAACAGCCGCGGTACCTTACCTGCACCTACCCAAGCCGTTTATGACGGCGAACAAAACGTTACACAAGGTGGTGTAAATGTTACTACCATTACCAGTGTTGGTTCAGGCTCTATACAAGAAGCTTTTGACGAACCATTAACAGATGTACAAGTTTTGGCAATTGCCAACCTGTTTATAGTTTAACTATGTAAACACCCCTGCTGTGTTTTATATTCGCAGCAGGGGTTTTTATAAAAATTTAAAAAATTATGATAGCCTCAATAATGATAGGAATAATGGGATTAGGTGGAACCGAAATTCTGTTGATAGGTGGTATTTTACTGCTGCTTTTTGGCGGCAAAAAAATACCCGAACTAATGCGCGGCTTAGGCAAAGGCGTAAAAGAATTTAAAACTGCACAAAACGACAACACTCCGTTAGTAGAAGAAGAGCCTAAAATGCACCCTCCGTTGCAATAACATATTCAACCCAACCAATACAAATTCCCATCTTGGCTTAAATGCCGGGGTGGGTTTTTTGTTATGTTTTTATATTAACAATTGTCGCGTTAATTAAATTATAAGCTATAGGCTCAGCTATCTTTTTTAATCTTTTTAAAGAAATCCCCTTAGCGTTTCCCGGTGTAATATTTAATAGAGTAGAAGGACAAACGTAAAAATCCCATTGGCTAATATCCAAAGGGTTTAGTGTGTGTTGCTCAATATGTTTTAATAAGCAAAACACATATATGTCGGCTTGTCTTTTAATTTCATTTTCATATAATCCTTTCGCTGCATTCCAGTTGCGTGTGGCTTTTATAGAAAATCGTATAGCCGAATGCCTTTTTTGATTCCAAGACTGGATATAGGCCGCTGATTTAACTTCAATTTTTACTCCTTCCTTACTTTCCAAATCATAGGCGCTCCATTCATCCCTTACTATAGTTGTATCTATACCCAATGCCGATGCCACAATAAACTCTGCAAAACGGCCCCGAGTTGCATTGCTAACCAAGTCTGATGCACTCCAACGCCAAAAATCGAGTAGCTTTATTCCAATTTCCTCATTATTAAAACTTAGTGGCTCATCGCCTGTCTTCTGTATTATCGCTATTAATCCTAAATTTTCCATGCTACAATTATAGAAAATCAGGGCTAAAGCCCCCCATATTATTTTATGCCCAAACCCCAGACTTAAGTCTGGGGTTAAGACAATTTGCATAAGACTGGCTTAAGCCCTGACCTTAGCATATAGATTACTTTCAAAAATCACTTTTTTCTTCCAAATATTAAATTTTAGGGGGGTATGTTGCAAAAAAGTATAGTTTTTGTACCTTTGCCCCCATAAAAATACCCCCTTCTCACAAAAAAAACTTAAAAAATGAGCTTTTTGCGCACCACCGCTTTACAAGATTTGTTAAACAGGCCTGCATCATCATCGCTTGCCGAGCCTCAAAAAACATCAGAGTATTTTGGCACTAACGTGTTTGGCCGCGATGCCATGCGCGAATACCTTGCCGAAGAAGCTTTTAACGCTGTACAAAATGCTATTACCTATGGCACACAAATTGACCGTGGCGTAGCCGACTTAGTTGCTGCCGGTATGAAAGCCTGGGCTTTGGCCAAAGGCGCATCGCATTACACCCACTGGTTTCAGCCATTAACAGGCGCTACTGCAGAGAAACACGACGCATTTTTTACCCCGCTAGATGGTGGCAAAGCCATTGAAAAATTTGAAGGCGGCCAATTGGTTCAGCAAGAGCCTGACGCATCAAGCTTTCCTAACGGCGGCATACGCAACACCTTTGAGGCCCGCGGTTATACTGCCTGGGACCCAACATCGCCTGCCTTTATCATTAATGCTACCCTTTGCATCCCTACTATATTTATATCGTACACCGGCGAGGCGTTAGACTATAAAACACCTTTGCTACACGCCCACGCTGCACTAGATAAAGCGGCTGTTGAAGTGTGCCAGTATTTTGATAAAAACGTAACTAAAGTAGTTGCTACCCTTGGTTGGGAACAAGAATACTTTTTGGTTGACCTTGGCTTTTACTACGCCCGCCCTGACTTAATGATGACAGGCCGCACCTTGTTTGGCGACTCTCCGGCCAAAGGCCAGCAGTTAGAAGACCATTACTTTGGTTCGATACCTGACCGTGTTGCAGGTTTTATGCAAGATTTGGAAACCGAATCGTGGAAGCTGGGCATACCGGTTAAAACCCGCCACAATGAGGTTGCCCCCGGCCAGTTTGAATTGGCCCCGGTGTTTGAAGAGATTAACCTTGCCATTGACCATAACCAGTTGCTTATGGATTTGATGGAGAAAATAGCACGCCGCCACCACCTAAAAGTGTTGTTGCACGAAAAACCTTTTGCAGGTGTAAATGGCAGTGGCAAACACAATAACTGGAGTATGGCTACCAACACAGGCAAAAACCTGTTAAGCCCCGGCAAAACGCCAAAAACTAACCTTCAGTTTTTAACGTTTTTTGTAAATACTATTAAAGCCGTTCATACCCATGCCGACTTGTTGCGCGCTGCTATTGCCAGTGCAGGCAACGACCACCGTTTGGGCGCTAACGAAGCCCCTCCGGCTATCATCTCTGTTTTTCTAGGCACCCAGCTAACACAGGTGTTGGATGATGTGGAGAAGAAAGTAAAAGAAGGCAAAATGTCGCCTGAAGCCAAAACCGATGTTAAACTAAACATTGGTAAAATTCCTCAAATTATACTTGACAATACCGACCGTAACCGTACCTCTCCATTTGCTTTTACCGGCAATAAATTTGAGTTCCGCGCGGTAGGTTCATCAGCCAACTGCTCTGCCGCTATGATGGTGTTAAACACTATTGTTGCTAACCAGTTGATTGAATTTAAAAAAGACGTTGACGCATTAATTGCTAAAAAGAAATACGATAAAGAAGAGGCTATCTTACACATTCTTCGCGACTATATTGTTACCTCTAAAGCTATTCGTTTTGAAGGCAATGGTTACGGCCACGAGTGGGTGAAAGAAGCTAAAAAACGCGGCTTATCTAACTTTAAAACCACGCCTGCGGCTTTAGACGCTTACGTTAGCAAAGAGTCTAAAAAACTATTTACCTCATTAGGTATTGTTTCAGAACGTGAGCTTGAAGCCCGCTATGAAATTAGCCTTGAGCAATATGTAAAAGCCATAAATATTGAGAGTGTAGTAATTGAAGATTTGGTGTTAAACCAAATACTTCCTCCTGCTATATCATACCAAAGCGATTTGTTGAACAATGCATCAGCTTTGATGGATGTGTTTGGCCCATCGGCCGGCAAAAAAATGGCCGCTACACAATTGCAGTTAATTGAAAAAGTATCGGAACATATTAACGGTGCTAAAACCAATCTTGACGCAATGGTTAAGGAACGTATTAAAGCTGACGGCCTTGCCGATGCACACAAACAAGCAGCTGCCTATTGCGATAAAGTACGCCCGTATTTTGATGCCATCCGCGCCCACGTTGATGAGTTGGAACTAATTGTTGAAGACGGTTTATGGCCATTGCCTAAATACCGCGAGATGTTGTTCTTACGCTAGTATTTACCTCGCCCTTATAAAATTCTGCTCCTCTCTTCTACATATTGAACAGAGGAGCTTTTTATTTAAAATTAATAACTGAGAACTGGCAACAGGGAATTGAGAACTAATATGGCACGCAGAAAAAAATTCGGGTTAATTGCATTTTTAATATTGGTAGTGCTAAGCTTTGCCGCTGCATTTTACCCCAGCGTACACCCCAAGCCGGCAGAGGGTTTTAGCTTTGATACCGGTACGCTGGCATGGATGCTTACAGCATCGGGTTTGGTGTTGTTAATGACCCCGGGCCTATCGTTTTTTTATGGTGGAATGGTAAAACCCAAGAACATCATATCAACCATGTTGCAAAGCTTTGTTGCATTGGGTGTTATAAGCATATTGTGGTATACCGTAGGTTTTAGCCTTGCCTTTGGCGATGATATTGGTGGCGTTATTGGCAACCCCATGACCTATTTATTTTTTGATAATGTTGGCACAGCACCCCATCCCCTAATGGGCAGTGCTATTCCGTTTGTATTGTTTGCGGCCTTTCAGTTAAAATTTTCTATCATCACCCCGGCGCTTATTACCGGCTCGTTTGCCGAGCGGGTGCGCTTTTGGGGCTACCTTGTTTTTATCTGCTTGTTCAGCTTGTTTATATACGCACCCCTTGCACACTGGACTTGGCACCCCGAAGGTTTTTTATATAAAATGGGCGTACTTGATTTTGCCGGTGGCACCGTGGTACACATCTCAGCAGGCTATGCAGCACTAGCCGGTGCCGTAGTTTTAGGCAGAAGAAAATCGCACATACAAAAAGAGGAAGAAAAGCCCGTTAATATACCCTACGTTTTATTGGGCACAGGTTTGTTATGGTTTGGCTGGTTTGGTTTTAATGCAGGCTCATCGTTAGAAGCTAACATTTTAGCGGTAGAGGCATTTATCAATACCAACCTCGCCTCATCATCGGCTATGATGGCGTGGATACTATTAGACGCTGCCAAAGGGCGCAAAGCAACGGCTTTGGGCGCATGTATTGGTGCGGTAGTTGGCTTGGTTGCTATAACCCCCTCAGCAGGCTATGTAACCTACGGCCCCAGTATTTTAATCGGCGTTATAGCATCTATAGTAAGTAACTATGCAGTGCATTTTAAAAACACCAAAGCTACGCTGGATGATACGCTGGACGTATTTCCCTGCCACGGTTTGGGTGGTATTGTAGGTATGATTTTAACCGCGGTATTTGCGGTAAAGGGCGGCTTAATAACCGGCGAAACAACGCTATTTGTAAATCACTTATTGGCACTGGTAATAGTATCGGTATTTACATTTGGTGGCTCGTGGTTGTTGTATAAACTAACAAACTTTATTACCCCCTTGCGTGTTTCAGAACGCGATGAAGAACGCGGCTTAGATATATCGCAACACAACGAAAGTGTGTTTGAGGATGTGGAGGAAGTAGCTACGGCTTAATCTTACAAAAACCATTTCCTCGTCTTGCATAATTTTTTTGCCTGTTTTGTGTGATTTAACGGGCTTTCCTTGTAAATTTGTTTCTACCGATCTATCGTAAATCATCTATCAATGAAAAAGCTTTACTCTATTGTATTCTTAATGTTGTGTTTAGCTACGGCTAACGCACAATCAAACAACCCATCAACGGTTGATACCCGCGCCAGTGTTGACCCTTTATTTGCCCCGTTTTACCACGGTGTAGCATCGGGCGACCCATTGAGCGACCGTATTATTATCTGGACACGCCTGTCTGACTACACCGGCGCTTCAGTAGCGTTAAACTGGGAAATGGCCCTTGATACCAACTTTACCCAAGTGGTAAACAACGGTACTACTACTGCCGACAGTGCTAATGATTATTGCGTAAAGGTTGATGTTACCGGCCTTTTGCCTGACACCTATTATTTTTACCGTTTTACAAAAGATAACCGCCGGTCGTTAATTGGCCGCACACATACTTTGCCTGTTGGCGATAATGACAGCGTACGTTTTGCGCTGATGAGCTGTCAATCATACGAGGCCGGTTACTACAATGCCCATGCGTCGGTTGTTAACCGTAACGATATTGATGCCGTAATTTTTGTTGGCGATTATATTTACGAATATGACGGCACAGGCACGCTACGTAGCGCCGAGCCTGCCAACGAAATTTTAACATTGGAAGATTACCGCATACGCCACTCATACTATAAACTAGATGTTGACTTACGCCGCTCTATGCAGCAGTACCCTTATATATGCGTATGGGACGACCACGAGATAGCCAACGATGGCTGGCTAAACGGTGCACAAAACCACACCGAGGGCGCAGAAGGCCAGTGGGCCAACCGCCGTATGTGGGCATTAAAAACCTATTATGATTGGATGCCGGTGCGCCAGCCCGACCCACAAGGCGACCCTGAGCGTATATACCGCAACTTCCGTTATGGCGATTTGGTTGACTTACTGATGTTGGACACCCGTTACGAAGGGCGCGATGAGCAGGTATCTGTAGGGCAGCAAAATGCCGACACCAACCGCACTATACTAGGCGCAACGCAACGTAACTGGTTGCTAAACCAAATGGATACCACCACCTGCCAATGGAAACTTTTGGGTCAGCAGGTAATGATGGCTCCTTTGCGCGCGTTTGGCCAGGCTGTAAACATGGACCAATGGGACGGCTACCCTGTAGACCGCGACCGTGTATTGGACCGTGTGATAGATTCAAATATCAGCAATTTGGTTGTTCTTACAGGAGACATACACACTGCATGGGCCAACGATTTGCCCCAAACAGGTGTTACCTATAACGAAAATACAGGTGCCGGATCGGCAGGTGTAGAGTTTGTTTGTTCAAGCGTAACATCGGGTAATTCTGAGTTAGGACAATTAAATACCATTGGTGCCCCTGCTATTAAATTCTTAAACCCACACATGAAATTTGTTGATTTAGCAAACCACGGCTATACCATTATTGATATAAACAAGCAACGTGCCCAAGGCGATTTTTACTCTGTTTCGACGATAGAAACGCAAGGAGCGCAAACCAATTTTAACGAGGGCTGGTATTGCCTTAATGGCGAACGCCATTTGCAAGAAAGCAATGCCGCTGCAGTACGTGTAACACCAAACCCACCATTGGCACCTTTCATGCCCGACAATCCTGTTTCGGTAAAAGAGAACGAAGCCGATGCTGTAGTATTTGGTGTTTATCCTAACCCGTCAGAAGGGTCGACGGTGGTGCAATACCACTTGTACAACGCCCAAACCGTAACTATGATGGTGTATGATATGCAAGGCAAACTGGTATACAACGCGGCTCTTGGCAAACGCGACAAAGGCCTGAATTTTACCGAGCTTGATTTATCTGCCCTTAAAGTAGGAACCTATGTTTTGGCTATTCAAACAGAGGGTAAAGCATACAAAAGGTTTATAGTAAAAATGTAACTATAACCATACCGCCCCGCCTTCGGAGCAGTTTTTACATATATCAATCTCCTTGCGGGATGACAATAGCGAAGCCCTGAATTGATTATATTCGGGGCTTTGCCATATTTGGCTAAATGGTTGGTTTTGCAAGCTTCCCAGCTTGTGTGTGGCATCTTTATCAAAGCAACAGGGCACAACCGAGCCATCCCACGTAATAACGCAGGAGTGCCACATTTTCCAGCAATGGTTTAGTAGCTTATTTTTTAAACTATACGTACCATCGCTATTCTTTTTATAGCGCGAGTAATTGCCATCGGCAGGTATTAGCGGGTTGCCATTTTCATACTCATACACTTGTGCCGATTTAAAGCGGGTTTCATCAACACCTAAATCTTTAGCCAGTTTTACAGCATCACCTATTTGGTGGCGGTTTGGCTCAACTACCAAAAACTGAAATATAAGGTGTGGGGTGCGGCTGTTCAGTTTCCGTTTCCACTCAACAAGTTGCTTGGTGCCTTCCAATACCTTTTCCAACTTCCCTCCTACCCTATAGCCCTGGTACACTTCCTGCGTAGTTCCGTCAATAGAAATAATCAATCTGTCTAAACCGCTTTCTACAGTTTTACGAGCGTTTTCACTGCTCAGGTAATGTGCGTTGGTTGATGTAGAAGTATATATTTTTCGTTTATCGGCCTGTTTTACAAATTCGAAAAAGTTGGGGTTTAAGTACGGTTCGCCCTGAAAATAGAGCGTTAAATACCAAAGCTCTTTGTGCATTTGGCCCACTATGTTTTCAAACAATTCGGGCGTTAGCATACCCGTTGGCCTAGAGAATGCCCGTAAGCCGCTGGGGCATTCGGGGCAGCGCAAATTGCACGATGTGGTAGGTTCAACCGATATGGCTATGGGTAAACCCGTAGCATAGGGCCTTCTCGTAACGCGAGAATAATAATACCCACCCAACACGCGCAAGGCATTAAACGCGCGGCGCGGCGTTGCTTTCCGCATAAAATTTAAACTATCGTATAATCTTGCCGCTGCCACTATTATACAAAAGTAGCCATAAAGCTAAAACGCCTAACTTAGCGCTACCAATGAAATTGACTAGTTATAAAATTGCTGCTATTGCACTTTTGCTGTGTCTGTTAACCACAGTACACGCACAAACCATTGCATTAAAAGGCCGTATAGTTGATGTAAACAGCCAAGTGCCATTAGCATTTGTAAGCATTGGGGTACAGGGCACAAGCCTTGCTACGTCGTCAGATATTGAAGGGCGGTTTAAGTTAGATGTGCCGGCGCTGCCTGTTACTATTACATTTTCTTACGTTGGTTATCAACCCAAAAGCGTTGTTTTGAATGGTGGCGCAGAAGCTTCGCTCATCAACATTTCGCTAAAAAAGAAAGATTTAACCCTAAAGGAAGTAATAGTAAAAGCCGGGCCTAACCCTGCAATCCCTATCATTAAAAAAGTGGTTAACAACCGCGATAATAACGACCCCGAGAAGCTGGCATCATACACCTACACATCATACAACAAGTTAATTATTACCGCCAACAGCGACTCGCTGAACAAGGCCAAAGGCGACACGTCACGCCAAAAAATTATAAAATTCTTTGAGCAGAATCATTTGTTTTTGTTAGAAACAGTAACGCAAAAAAAATTTCGCGAGCCTAATTTGGTAAATGAATACATTACCGGCATACGCGCATCGGGCTTTAAAGACCCAACGTTTATGGCACTAGCCACGCAATTGCAAGCTTTTAGTTTTTATAAGGAAGTGATTGAACTGGCCGACAAAGTATACATCAACCCCATATCAAAAAACAGCGAGAATAAATACTTGTTTACACTGGAAGATACGCTGTATGAGGGGAAGGACTCGGTATTTGTTATCTCGTTCCAACCACGCGCAAACAAAAATTTTAACGGGTTAAAAGGTGTGCTGTATATAAACACCAACGGCTACGCAATACAAAATGTTATTGCAGGCCCTATGGTTGAAGAAAATTTGGGCATACGCATACAGCAAAAGTATGAGTTGATTGATGGAAAAAAATGGTTTCCTGTACAGCTTAATACCGACTTAATTTTTAAAAATGCATCATTTAACAAGGCCGATTTAATTGGCATTGGCCGCACGTATTTAACCGATATAAAAATAGACCCCGACTTAAAAAGGTCGGAGTTTATGCAGATTGAATTAACGCTGGAACCCAATGCTAACGCACAGGAAGAAAGCTTTTGGAATAAGCACCGCCCCGATTCGTTAGACGAGAAAGAGCGCCGCACTTATGTTGTAATTGACAGCGTTGGAAAAGCCAACAACCTTGACAAAAAAATACGCAACTTTTTTGCCCTTTCGTCGGGCCGTATACCTATTAAAAAAATAGATATTGAGCTAGACAAACTCATCCGCTACAACTATTACGAGGGTATACGCTTGGGCTTGGGCATACGCACCAACAGCACCTTTTCGCGCGTGGTAAATGTAGGCGGATATTTTGGCTATGGCTTTAAAGATAAGGGCTTTAAATGGGGTGCCGATGCGTCGGTGCGCATTGTAAAAAATTCTGACATCCGCTTAAAAGCATCGTGGGTAAGTGATTTGTTTGAAAGCGCAATGCCTGACATTCGCGGCCAGCGCCCACCGTCGTACAACGAGCGTATACGTAACACCATCGTATCAAAACTCGATTTTTGGAACAAAGGCGAGGTGAGCTTATCCTTCCGCACACCCGGCTACTTGCGGTTTATAGCCTTTGCTAACCGCAGCAATGTAAGGGCAACATACGATTATTTTTTCATCCCTACGTTTTACGATGTTGGCCAAGCTCCTGCTGTAAATGAATATACGTTTGTTGAAACGGGCCTGTCAATGCGCTTTGCATATAAAGAAAGATTGTTTGATACCGGCAAAGTATTGGCATCGCTAGGCACAGAATACCCTGTATTTTTCTTGCAATTTACTCGTGGTATTAGAGGTTTGCTTGATGGGCAATACAATTACAATAAAGTAGATTTTAAAGTAGACAAAACTTTTACGTTAAAAACATTAGGAAAACCATCGGTATGCATTTGGGCGGGCTTTGTAGACCGGCCTGTGCCTTATGCAATTCTCTACACATCGCGCACTAACTTTACACCGCGCTCGTATTTTTCCAGTGTAAACTCATTTGAAACGATGCGTATGAATGAGTTTTTCTCAGACCGGTATGTAACTGTTTTTTTGCGCCACAACTTTCAGAATTTGCTATTTAAAGGCAAAAAATTTAAGCCCGAATTTGTAATTACCACCAACATTGGCTGGGGAACTATGAAAGACAAAACACGCCACCTTAACCTATACCCAAAAACAATGGAGAAAGGGTATTTTGAAAGCGGCCTGATAATAAATAATATACTGATTTTGCGAGGCATCACGGGTATTGGTATAGGTGCGTTTTACCGCTATGGTGCTTATGCATTACCTTCGTTTAAAGAAAATATTGCTGTTAAAATAAGCCTTAACTTCAGCTTTTAAATATTCTTAAAAACAATTTTTCTATCCCTGCTGTTTACTAATTAACGACACTGGCGGTTTGAACCTTTGCGTGTATGCCACATGGGCCTTTACGGCGCAGATTAGCTTACACATGGTCTCAAATGCCAAAAACAAAAGGCAAGTCTAACGATTTGCCTTTTTGTTTTATGCTAATTTGTATTGATATAAAGCAGTGAGTTTTTCTTTTGTTTCCGGCCAGTCTTGTACAATAATACTAAAGTATGCAGAGTCGCGCTTGGTGCAGGTATCACGCACCATATCGTTGCGCAAAACACCTTCAAATACGCCGCCAATTTTAGCTATGGCTTTGCGCGAGCGAATGTTTAACACATCGGTTTTAAACTGCACACGGTATGCGCTTAATGTTTCAAAGGCATAAGTTAACAGCAACAGTTTGCACTCAAAATTAACTGCTGTGGCCCAATAATCGGGATGAAGCCATGTCCACCCAATTTCCAGCTTATTATGTTGGGGTTGAATATCAATAAAACGGGTACTGCCAATTATTTTCTGGTGCTTTTTATGGTAGATAACAAAGGGATATTGTGTGCCTCGTTCACGCTCGTCTAATCCGTTTTGCAGGGCTTTGAGAATGGTATTGCTGTTTGCGCCGTTTACGGAATAAAACTCCCAAATACGGGCATCTTTAGCCAAGGCTTCCAGCTCAACAAAATGCTCATTTTGCAGCGGAATAAGTTCTAGTAATCCTCCTTTTAAAATGGTAGGATGTGGAATAGGATGTGTCATTATTACAAAAATAAAAACCCTCTCTGCAAAACACGCAAAGAGGGTTTGAAATATTTTATCGGTTGGTATTATCCATTCATGCTAACCAAAAATTCCTCGTTGCTGCGGGTGTTTTTCATGCGGTCGCGGATGAATTCCATAGCCTCTAACGTGTTCATATCGGCCAAGTGGTTGCGTAGTACCCACATGCGTTGCAGCGTTCCTTGGTCTACCAGTAAATCATCGCGGCGGGTTGATGAAGCTGTTAAATCTACCGCAGGGTAAATGCGTTTGTTAGCCACCTTACGGTCTAGCTGAAGCTCCATATTGCCTGTTCCCTTAAACTCCTCAAAAATTACCTCGTCCATTTTAGAGCCTGTATCAATAAGGGCTGTTGCCAGAATGGTAAGCGAGCCGCCTTTTTCAATTTTGCGGGCCGCGCCAAAAAAGCGTTTGGGTTTGTGCAATGCGTTGGCATCTACACCGCCTGAAAGTACTTTACCCGATGCGGGTTGTACAGTATTATAGGCGCGCGCTAAACGGGTAATAGAGTCTAACAATATCACCACATCGTGGCCGCACTCAACAAGGCGTTTGGCTTTTTCTAATACAATATTGGCAATTTTTACGTGGCGGTCGGCCGGCTCATCAAAGGTTGATGAAACTACTTCGGCACGTACGCTACGGGCCATATCAGTAACCTCCTCCGGACGTTCGTCAACAAGTAAAACAATCAGGTAAACTTCAGGGTGGTTGTAGGCAATTGCGTTGGCAATTTCTTTTAGTAAAACCGTTTTACCAGTTTTGGGCTGAGCCACAATTAACCCGCGTTGCCCCTTACCTATCGGTGTAAACAAATCTACTACGCGGCTTGATAAAGTTTCTTGCGGGTGGCCTGCCAGTTTTAATTTTTCGTGGGGAAAAAGCGGTGTTAAATAATCAAACGGAACACGGTCGCGCATTACAGATGGCTCCAAACCGTTTATCTTATTTATTTTAAAAATGGGGTAGTACTTTTCCCCTTCTTTTGCCGGGCGAACCTGGCATTCAACCGTATCACCGGTTTTAAGGCCGTAGCTTTTTATTTGCTGTTGCGATACATAAATATCATCAGGAGAGCCTAAGTAGTTATAATCTGACGAACGTAAAAAGCCGTAACCGTCATTCAATACCTCCAAAACACCTTCTGCATCTACCGTACCGTCAAACTCAACAGCCGGTTCTTTTTGAAACTGCTGGCGTTGCTGGCCTTGTTGCTGCTCTTTACGTTCGTTAGGGTAAGGCTGGCGCTGAAACTTATCGTTGCGGCGCTGCTCACCTTGTTGGTTTTGTTGTTGGTTTGGGTTTTGATTTTGTTGCTGTTGTTGCTTTTGTTGCTCGGCAGGCGGGTTGTTGGTAGTAGCCTCTGTTTGTGTATTAGCATTGGCCGTAGTTTCAGTGTTACCTGTTTTCTCTGCTTCTGCTTTAGGTTGGCTGTCTTGTTGTTGAGGCTGTTGTTCTTGCTGCTGTTGTTGCTGCTCTTCGGCCGGTTTTTCTTCGGCGGTGGCAACAGGTTGTGCAACGGGTTCGGGTTGGTCTATTACAGGTTCTTCAACCTCAACGCTAAGGTCTAATGCCTTATCGTCAACCATGTTATTTCTTGGCCTTTCAGCTTTAGGGGCCGGTGCGGCTTCTGTTTTTGGTGCAGGGGTTGCGCCACCGCCTTGGCGGCCAACAATGGCTTCTATAAGGGCTTCTTTTTTAAGCTCTTTAAAATTATCTACTCCTAAATCTTTGGCAATATTTTTAAGCTCGCTAACAAGCTTAGTTTTCAATTCAGTAACTTCAAACATCAATATAAATTTTTTAAACGTGTTGTTTTAAACGGAACGGGGGGTGGATTTATTTAAAAAAGAAAAAAGGAAACGAGGGGTGCCGAAAGGCGGTTTCCAAAACGATTACAAAGGCAAGTATACGGACATATTTTGGTTATCTCCAAATTTTTTAGGCAAAAATGTGGGTTTAGTATTGATTTACAAACCTTTTAATAGCATTTACGTACCTGTTTTACACTATGCCACGCACTTATTTCCTCCTATTCATCATTACTTGTATTGCTAATATAACAGTAGCCCAACCTACTGAACAGCAAATACAAACTGTGTTAAAAGCTAACGTAATAGACAGCCTGTTTGTGTTTGATAATTCTACTAAACAAGGCAAAGCAACTAATTACAACATTGTAAACCTTAAATACCTAGGCAGCGTAACTACAATCAAAGGGAATACTTTTAAACTGATAAGCAGTATTTGGATTTGGGGTTTATCTCAACGCGGCACAACACGCATATTGGTTTACAACGATAAAAACCAATATGTGGGAAACTACAATATGGATTTAGTTAGTAATGCTCCCACAAAATTAGATAAGGGTATACTGGTGTTTGAAAATGATAAGAGGCGCAGTGGCTCTAATTCAAAAACTGTTAGAGTAAATTTAAAGCATGGGCTGCCAAATAGTTTTTACTTAAATGGCGATTTTCACTCGTTTGAACAATAAGTATCAATTATCTTTGCAGCCAAATTCTACCCAACCATGATTCAACGTATTCAAACCGTATATTTCTTTTTAGCTGCCCTTTGTGCTTCTACTGTATTTTTTATTACAGTGTATACCGTTACATTGGTTCCCGCTGGTGGCTTTATTCCACCAATAACAATGCACTATGATTTAAGTATTGAAGATGCGATAAAAAATTTGCAAGGGCTTGTTTGCATGATAGCTGTGCTGGTGCCGCTTGCCGCCATATTTTTATACAAAAACCGCCGGTTACAAATACGCCTTGGATGGGTGGCCTTAATAATAAGTTGCGTAGCTCTGGCGTTATTAGCAATTCAATATATTGATATTGCACTAAAAGCGCCCGGAAATGAGGCAGAAATTGTCCCCGGTGCAGGCTTGTTTATACCCATTGTAGGGATTATATTTTTGATTTTAGCCATTCGCGGTGTTAAAAAAGACGAAGCCTTGGTACGTAGCGCCGACCGTATACGATAAACCATTAAACCACCATATATTTTAAATGAAAGTAGCAGTAGTTGGGGCCACCGGCCTTGTAGGCAATGTAATGCTCCGAGTATTAGAAGAGCGCAATTTTCCCGTAACAGAACTTTTGGCTGTAGCCTCTGACAAGTCAGTAGCCGAAGGCAAGGAAGTAACCTTTAAAGGAAAGCAATATAAGGTGGTTAGCATGGCCGATGCTATTGCTGCAAAGCCTGCAGTTGCTCTATTTTCAGCGGGTGGAACAACATCGTTGGAATTTGCCCCAAAGTTTGCCGAAGCCGGTATTACGGTGGTAGATAATTCATCAGCATGGCGCATGAACCCGGCTAATAAGCTGATAGTGCCCGAGATTAACGCAAATACCCTTACCAAAGACGATAAAATTATCGCCAATCCAAATTGCTCTACCATACAAATGGTGATGGCATTGGCGCCGCTGCATAAAAAATATGGCGTAAAACGCGTGGTGGTATCTACCTACCAATCGGTTACGGGTACAGGCGTTAAGGCTGTTGAGCAGATGGAAAACGAGCGCAATGGGATTGAAGGCCCAATGGCTTATAAATACCGCATAGACCGTAATTGCATACCCCAATGCGATGTATTTACCGATAATGGCTATACCAAAGAGGAGATGAAAATGGTGAATGAAAC
>JANOCJ010000072.1:0-6279 GCA_031412115.1 Flavobacteriales bacterium | reverse complement strand
CCCGCCAAGGTCTCTTCGTCAAGGTCGTAAATATAATCTACCTCCTTTTTGGGCACCACCAGCGTATGGCCTTTGGCAACGGGGCTAATGTCTAAAAACGCAAAATAATTATCGTCTTCCGCTATTTTGTAGCAGGGTATTTCGCCGTTAATTATTTTGCTGAATATGGTCATGCTTATTGCAATGAAATATCAAGCACTTCAAACTGCATTTTGCCTGCGGGAACATTAATTTCAGCAAGGTCGCCGCGTTTTTTACCTAGCAAACCTTTTGCTATGGGCGATGTAACTGATATTTTACCGGCTTTCATATCGGCTTCATTTTCGGCAACAATAAGGTAGCTCATGGTAGCGCCGTTAGCTACATTTTTGATTTTTACCTTGGTAAGAATAGATACTTTTGAGGTGTCGATATTTTTTTCGTCCAGCACACGGGCATGGGCAACAATATCTTCCATCTTCGAAATTTTCATCTCTAATAAACCCTGCGCTTCTTTGGCAGCATCGTATTCGGCATTTTCCGACAGGTCGCCTTTATCGCGCGCATCGGCTATTTGTTGAGATATAGAAGGGCGCTCAACCGTTTTAAGATGATGCAATTCATCGGTCAGTTTTTTCAGGCCCTCTTCGGTTAAATACGTTAAAGCAGACATAATAATAATAATTGGTGGGTTTGCCATAGGTATCCCTACGGGAACTATAAAACGACAAAAAGACCTCGTAGGAGATCTCTTTAGTCAGCGCAAAAATACAATTTTAATATTAACTACAAAAACAAGGGTTTGTTGAATGGGCATGTGCTGATTTAATTAGTTTGTTACCAGTACTTTCTCGCGGCTTAGTATGGTAGTACCATACACTACTTTTGCTATATATATGCCGCCAGCAAGGGCTGATATATCTACCTTGTTTTTTATACCACCCTTTATTACAGACTGGTGCACCAATGCCCCGGTAAGGCTGTATAGTTGCAACTGTAATTCTGTATATGCTACTGGGGTTTCTACCGTAATAAAACCCACAGCAGGGTTGGGGTATAGCTTTATTTGATTGGTTTTATCCTCTTCAATACCTACTTTTTTGCATTCTTCCAGCACTATATTATCTATATACACATAAGATTGAATGTAATACTGGTTGTTTGGGTCTTGGTTAAGCACGGCGCTGTTGGGGCCCCAAGTGGTATTAGGGTCGTTGGTAAAACTGCCAATGTTTAGATATTGCTCTCCGCCTTGGGCAACAAAGTTACCTTCTATAAACTGCCAACCGGTATTATTTTCAATATACTGTGTGCTTTGCACTTGTGGTGTATAAGGCAATGCCCTTACCAAATAGGATGGAACGGGGTAGATACTATCGCCAATATATGCACCAATGGTATTGGTTTGCAGCCCTGCCGAATCGGCTGCCGATACATAAAAGCTTACGCAATATTCTATAGTAGCCTGCAAGGGTTGGGTTAGTTTTACCCCAATATATTCGCGGTACTCCAAATTGTTGATAAAGAGCACTACACCCGCATAGCCAGAGCCCTGCTGAGGTTGCTGGTGGCCTAAAAAATTATAAGGCACCCCACCATCGCCCGTTTCACATACATTAAAAAAGTCGGGCGAATTTTGTAGCACACTATACCAGTTTGGTATTGCAGTAAAGTCGTTTTGGTTTACCGGGCAATGGTTCAGCTGTTCAAAGCCGGGGTTGGGTACCAGGTTTTGGGCTTTGAGTAATAGGCCAGAGGTTAGCAGTAGTATAGTAAGGCACAATTTCATACTACAAAAAAAGCCCTTTTGCATTTGCAAAAGGGCTTCAATATTTTAAAAATCTTACGCGTTTACAAGCTTATGCGTGCGCCAAAGCTGTGTGTGCCGCCAAAAAGGTCGGTAGAGCGGAAAGAATAATCAATACCAAAAGTGGTACCCTTTTCTTTAGATAAAGGTATCTCTACTGTTACACCGGCTGTTGGCCCAAGGTAGGCTGTGGTGCGGGTATCGTATTTAAAAATACCGTTCTCGTATTGAAAGCCGCCACGTACCATTAAGTATGTTTTAAAAGCATACTCTAAACCTAATTGAAATTGGTTTTTGGTAAATGAATTGGCCTGAAAGTTAAGGGCTGTTGTTAGGTAGTGGTCTTTTTTACCAAGCAAAAACTGGTACGAGCCGCCAATATTTAGCAACGATGGAATTTCAAATGCTTCAGAACGTTGTTGTACCGTTTGGGTATTACCGTTAGGCACTGTTCCACGAAATGATAAACCGTCGCCGCCGTAACGCATTTTAGGGCCTACGTTGCGCAATGATATACCAAAGTGTACTTGGTCTCGTTTGCCGGTAACGTATTGCACGCCTGCATCAAATGCTACGCCCATTGCGTTAGCATCAGGTATAGCCTCGCTAATAAATTTAACGGCTATACCGCCGTAAATAGAGTTTGAGAAGGCTTTGGCGTATCCTAAATGGATGTTGGTAAAACGGGGTTTGTATGTACCAATGCCGCCCTCAGGAAGGTCAACAGTGGTAATCATAATATCGCCTGCATCAATAGACATAACACTAAGGCTTAACACGCCCGCACCCTCTTTTTTACCCATTTTTTGGCTAAATCCAAAGGCGTTAATGTTAATGCCTGAGCCACGTAGCCATTGTGTACGGCTAAATATAATCTCGGTTTTTTTGGTAAATGCAGTGCCGGCTACGTTAAAGTTAATAGCCTCCAGCCCATGTATACCGGCTTGGTTAGCCCCTGCCCAGCCGCTGCTGCGTGCCCAAGGGTTAATAAGCAATTGCGATGCACCGGCCTGGCCTGCACGGTCGCCGTTACCTGCAAACATTGCTGTTGTTGCGGCTAAGCCTACCATTAGCAATGAAATTTTTTGTACTAACTGCCTCATTTCTCTTTTTATAAAGGGCGGTGTTTGGGCACCGCCCGATTTATTCTTTCTTTAAACTATATACTAGAAGGTATCTAAGTCAATTGGGCGCATTACACCAAACCATTTCAATACTTTCTCACCAACTCCCGGTACATCAATATGTATAATATATAAGCCGCTGGCTATAGGTATATTGGCCTGGTTTTTCAAATCCCAGTCAAGCGATGTTAATGGGTCGTCTTTTTTAAACCTACGGATAAGTGTACCATTCAAAGTAAATATTGAAATGGTAGCCCTTTGTGGAAGGTTTGTAATTTTTACGCGGGTATCAATTTGGTTACGCTCGTATGCCGAGAATGCGTAGTACGGGTTAGGTACTATGTTAATGATATCTAGGCCGCGTTTAGCTGCGTCGCCATTTTGGCTTTTAGCATAAATATCATCCGTATTAAAGGTATACTGAGGGAAGTTGTCGTTTACCGGGTTAGCCTCAGCATTTACGCTGTAGTTTTTAGCGTAAGGCTTGCCAACACGCAGGCGTATGCGTACTTCATTTTGCAACCACTGTTTGCCATCAACCGCTACAGGTAAACCTACCCACATAGCATCTTTGTAAATGCCACGTTTTTGGCTAGCGGCAGGCACATAGTTATTTAAAGCAAAAAGGCTGTCAAGGAAGTTGCCATTGTCAAAACGGGGGGCAACAGGGTTAGTACCGGCGTTGCGGCCCATAATGTATAGGTAGTGCATACCACCAAAGATGGTAGAGAATGGGTTATCATTAAATACGCGCGATGTTGGGTTCCATAACATATCGCGGCCATTATCTTGCGATAGGAAAGAGTTTTCGCCAAACATTATGTTCAAACGCTCGCCGGTTTCTACGTTAATAGCATAACCGGGAAACCAACCCATACCACGGTTGTCAATATAGTCTGCATCATTAGGGTCGTTAGTTACTATACCATCGCCGGTGTTGCCATTTTTATCAACAGATGCGTGGTTACGCAAATCTAATTTTTTAGCACCACCTTGGGTAAAGGCAGCGTTTTCGCCTAACTCAACAACGCATACGCGGGTCCATTTCGACTTGTCAGGAGTTATAACAATATCAACACTAGCCAATTTGGTAAGGTTAGATAGTGTTTGGGTTGCATCATCCCAAGCCGGGCTGCCAATAATATCTTTGTCTTTAGCTACCAAACGGTATGGGGCAAAAGCGCCTGATAATACGTTTTCGTAGTTGCCAAAATTATCCAAACCTTCATAGTCGCTCCACTCTGGGTTAGGCACATCTTTGTATGAGCCTGAACGTATCCAGTTGCGGGGGTCAAAGCTTCCTTCAGCATCCCTAATAAAGCCTAACCATTGGTTGGTTAAGTCGTTGTATTTTAAAGTAGCCTCAATAAAGCCGTTGGTTTGGTCTAATGTATCGCCGGGTTGGCGTATTTGCACCCAGTTTACAGAAAAGCCCCAACGCTCTTCCGGAGTAATTTTGCCATTACCGTCGGTATCGTACAATAATATCTGCTCATTAGGAATAGATATATCGCCGGTAGAGTGTAGCACTTCGCCGGTAGTATTGTTGGTAATGCTCCATTCCGAAGTATTATTTACAATACCTGCTGAGGTAGCTGTAGAGCTGTCTTTTTCCAGTTTAAGGGTGTATTCGCCCAATTTTACGCGCAATGGGTCAATTACCTTAATGTTTACCGGGCCACGGCCGTTTTGGTAAACGGGGTTTAAATCGTAGCCGTTAGCTAAAATGTTAGCTTCGGTTTCAGGGGTAATGTCAAGGTTCATACCACCGTTGCCTTGGCCTTCAATACGTTTAAGTTTTGGGCCGTCGGCATAGCCTGCGCCTAAGTCAGTACCACCTTCAACCGGGGTATTAATATGGGGTATACCGCTGTGTATAGCAATGGCCCTTCCGTCAAAATTCTTTTTACCCGGTAGGTAGGGTTCCAATACGCCCGATTGAGATGAATTGGCGAATGAAATAACCATAAAGTAGTAAGTTTTATGGTTTACCAAAGTAGCATTGCCGGTAGCAAAAGCGTCGCTGGTAACAGCAAAAGTGTGGCGTATGCCTTTGTTTTCGCCGGCTACTTCCTCCACCGGAATATAGTCAGACACAACAGGGTCAAAATAACGGTTTACCAATTGGGTAGCGCCGTCTTCAATATCTACCTGTGCAATTAAGCGGGCTTTATCAGGGTTGTCCAAATCGGTTTGGGTAACGTCCGACGCTTTAAGCTGGTAAATTTGGTAGCCTTGAAAAGCATAGTTAATTAAGCCCGGCGCAGGGTTGCCCTGATTATCTAAAATTAAACCGCTGTATTGTTCAGTAAAGTTTTCAGGCACGTTAGTGCTGTTAAGCTCTAATATAAGCTGGTTAGGTAGTTCAACTACGTTAACATCGGGACTACGTGGGCCTTCAATTAAACGGAAGCAGTTGTCAAACAATGACTGTGCTTTATCGTCAGCTAGTTTCAACAGTTCAATCGATTTGGTAGGGCCACCATTGCTGGCGCGTGCCCATACAGCACCAATAGTAATGTAGTTTACAGCGCCTGGCTCTAAAGTAAATGGGCCGGCCGATTGTAAGTAACGACGGTCAGCAGGGGTATTGCCTACACTAGTTTCGTCCCAAGGGGCTTGTACACTTGGGCTGTTAGGTACACCACCGGTACCCCAACCTACTGCTTGGTCGGTTGAGCCGGGGAACATAAAGTCGCACAAGGTACCTGTACCGTAGCCGTTGCCACCGTATACCATTGGGGTATTGTCTTTCCAAATACCACGCAGGTAGTTGTATACATGCAGGGCATTTTCGGGGTTGCCAATGTTTGAAAAGTCGTTGTTGTAGTATACAAATTTCGACATGATGATTAACTCATCCGCTTCGTCAACAGTACCATCGCGGTCGTTGTCTATGCCGTCGTTAGCATCAGCTTTAGGGCCTTGAAAAAAGTCTAAGCCGGCAGCGGGTGGGTTAAGGCCGTAGCCAAACTGGCCATCATCGTCAGCATCACCATTATAAGTAAAACCTAAACCACGGGTTACATCGCAACCTACGTAGTCATCGTTGTATTTACCAAGGTCAGAGTCTACCCATTGGCCAAAGTAGCAATCTTCAACAGTAAATACTGAACGGTTAAAAATTTTGTACTTGTAAAAGGTCATGTTGTTAACCTCTTCATTAGTTGTGAAAGCAAAAGCCTGGGCATGCACCTCCATACCAATTGGTAAACCACCGGTTTCAGAGTGAACGTTACCTTTATCATTAAATACCCACCATAAGGTTTGGTCGCCATAAAGCTGAGCCTGGCAGCCAAGGGTACCGGTAATATCGTAGTCTGGGTATTCGCAGTTAAACACCTCGTAAACACCGTTATTGTTTAAGTC
>JANOCJ010000071.1:0-8608 GCA_031412115.1 Flavobacteriales bacterium | reverse complement strand
AGCTCTTCGCTGTAGCAATTCGGTACGCGGTGGTCAACCAGTGTATGGTTATCTACTAAGCTTGTGCCTTGCGGAAGGTACAAACCATAAAGTTCAGCACTCCCGTTTTGCCCGTTTAGCGATATGTTTAGGTTGTTGCGAACCCAAGCGCCATTCAGCGTAATGTTGTTAGAAATGAACTTGGCATTGGCTTCTACATGCGCTTCCGAGCTTTGAACCTGCACGGTTTTGCTGCCGCCGTTTTGTACGCGGTAGTGGTGCAATGTTGCGTTTTCTCCAACATACAATTCAGTAACGGTATTGCTTATAGCCGAGTTAGTATTGGTACTAACTGATGCAAAAAACGATACCACTTTAGCCTCAGCAAAACGCTCGGCAATAATCAGGTTGCGGCTTTGCAAAAGCGCGTTGTTGGCGGCGTTGCCAATGTTCAACACCCAAAGGGGTTTGGTAACAATGGTTTTAGCTGCTATATGTATGTATACGCCATTGTGGGCAAAGGCGCTGTTTAACGCGGCAAATCCGTCCGTTTCGGTAGGGGTATACGCGTCAAAATGTTTTTCTATTTCAGTAGGGAAGCGTTCAAAAGCCTCGCCCAATGAGCAAACCGTAATGCCTGTCTCAGTAACGTTATCCGACAATTCAGCCGAGTAAATACCGTTTACCAATACAATTTTATATGCATCCAAGCCCGGTACCAAACAGCTTTCAACTGTCTGTTTATCCAGTATTGGCGATGGGTTTAGGTCTAACGCATACTCAGCGCTAAATATTTTTTCAACGTTGGCGTACTTGTATTCCTCGTTGCGTTTGTTTGGCAAACCCAATGCAGCAAAGGCATTGATGGCATTTTCGCGCACGGTGTTAACGTGGGCGTTGCCGCTTTTATACAGGTTTACAAACGATGCATGCTCGTTCAATAACCTGTCTTTAATACTCATGGTTTCGGTTGTAGACATGGTTATACGGCAGCTTCAGCAACTTCTTTCTTAATCCAGTCGTAGCCCTTTTCTTCCAACTCTAAGGCTAACTCTTTTCCGCCCGATTTTACAATGCGGCCGTTGTATAAAACGTGCACAAAATCAGGCACTATATAATCCAACAAACGTTGGTAGTGTGTAATTACAATCGTAGCATTATCAGCGGCTTTCAGCTTGTTAACGCCGTTGGCAACAATGCGCAAAGCGTCAATATCCAAGCCCGAATCGGTCTCGTCCAATATCGCCAGTTTAGGCTCCAGCATGGCCATTTGTAATATCTCGTTACGCTTTTTCTCACCACCCGAAAAGCCTTCGTTTACCGAACGGCTGGCCAAGTTAGCATCCATCTCCACAAGCAATTTTTTCTCGTTGAAAAACTTTAGGAAAGCTTTGGCATCCAAAGCCTCCATGCCGCGGTGCTTGCGCACTTCAGTTACAGCGCTCTTCAAAAAGTTGATGTTAGACACACCCGGTATTTCAACAGGGTATTGAAAAGCAAGGAACAAGCCTTCGCGGGCGCGTTCCTCAGGGGCCATATCCAACAAATCTTTTCCATTAAAGGTAACTTCACCTTCGGTAACGGTATAGTCTGCACGGCCTGCTAATACTGAAGCTAAGGTACTCTTGCCCGAGCCGTTAGGGCCCATAATAGCATGTACTTCGCCAGCTTTTACTTCTAAATTAAAGCCCTTCAAAATCTCTTTATCTTCAATGCGGGCCTTTAAATTTTTAATCGTTAACATCTTTTTATGTCTTGTTCTTTATGTGCTTTAAAATACACCCTACACTTCGACTACGCTCAGTGTGACGGATGTTTCACCCTCCCCTTTCAGGGGGAGGGCAGGGGAGGGGGTTATCTACCCTACACTTCCTTCTAAGCTTATGCTTAGCAGCTTTTGGGCTTCAACCGCAAACTCCATCGGCAGTTGGTTTAACACGTCTTTGCAGTAGCCATTTACAATAAGGCCAATTGCATTTTCGGTGTCAATGCCGCGTTGGTTGCAGTAAAATATCTGGTCTTCGCCAATTTTTGATGTTGTGGCTTCGTGCTCTACTACGGCGCTTTTATTGCCAATTTCAATGTAAGGGAATGTATGTGCGCCGCATTTGTCACCCATAAGCAAACTGTCGCATTGCGAGTAATTACGGGCATTTTCGGCTTTTTTACCAATACGCACCAACCCGCGGTACGAGTTATTGCTTTTGCCAGCCGATATACCTTTCGATATAATCGTCGACTTGGTATTGCGGCCAATATGAATCATTTTGGTGCCGGTATCGGCTTGCTGCATATTGTTGGTAACGGCTACCGAGTAAAACTCGCCGGTAGAGTTATCGCCTTTTAAAATAACGCTTGGGTACTTCCAGGTAATGGCCGAGCCTGTTTCCACCTGTGTCCACGATATTTTGGCGTTAGCCTCACAAATGCCGCGTTTGGTAAC
Source organism: Flavobacteriales bacterium (assembly GCA_031412115.1). Classification (GTDB taxonomy): domain Bacteria; phylum Bacteroidota; class Bacteroidia; order CAMBQF01; family CAMBQF01; genus CAMBQF01. The sequence goes on along the minus strand of JANOCJ010000071.1, from coordinate 6,186 downwards.
AAAGTTGTAAATACCACCTTTGCCGTTTTTATCGCCGGGGTACCAGTTTTGTACGGTAGAATATTTGATGTTAGCACCTTCCAGCGAAATCAACTCAACCACCGCAGCATGCAATTGGTTTTCGTCGCGCATGGGGGCTGTACAGCCCTCAAGGTAACTAACATGGCTGCCTTCGTCGGCAACAATAAGTGTGCGCTCAAATTGGCCGGTACCGGCCGAGTTTATGCGGAAATAGGTAGAGAGTTCCATTGGGCAACGCGTGCCTTTTGGTATGTAGCAAAAAGAGCCATCGCTAAAAACAGCCGCGTTAAGCGCTGCATAGTAATTGTCAGTATAAGGCACTACAGAACCCATGTATTTCTTAATCAATTCAGGGTGTTCCTGTACGGCTTCACTAAACGAGCAGAAGATAATCCCCAACTCGCCAAGCTTTTCTTTAAAAGTAGTTTTTACCGATACGCTGTCAATTACCGCATCTACAGCCACGCCCGTTAGGCGCTTTTGTTCCTCTAACGAAATGCCTAGTTTTTCAAACGTTTTCAGTAGCTCGGGGTCAACCTCGTCAAGGCTGTTTAGCGACTTGCTTTGCTTGGGTGCCGAGTAGTAAATAATATTCTGAAAATCAATTTTAGGGTACTGAACATGCGCCCATGTTGGCTCTTCCATTTTAAGCCAATGGCGGTAAGCCTTTAGTCGGTAAGCAAGCATCCACTCGGGCTCATTTTTTTTAGCCGAAATAAAGCGCACAATATCTTCGCTCAAACCAATGGGGGCGTCGTCGCTCTCAATGTTGGTAACAAAGCCGTACTTGTATTCCGACTGGGTAATTTCTTCTAAAATATCTTTAGCCATTAGGGCAGAAATTGTTTAAATGTTAAAGCGAAAAACTCTCGCCACAGCCGCAGGTGCGTTTGGCGTTAGGGTTGTTAAATTCAAAGCCTTTGCCATTGATGCCGCCCGAGTAATCAAGCTCAGTACCAATTAAATACAAAAAGCTTTTTTTGTCAACGGCTATCTTCACGCCTTTGTCTTCAAACACCTGGTCGTCGGGGCGCAAATCGCCGCTAAACTCAAGCTTGTACGACAAACCCGAGCAACCACCACTCTCTACACCCACACGGATGTAGCTATTATCGGGGCTTTTGCCCTCTTCGCTAAGCAGGCTTACCACCTTGCTTTTTGCTGTTTCCGAAACGGTAATCATAATCGTTAATTTTGCAATCAAACAGGCTACTACACTTATTGTTGCGCCCTATTTAGATTTAATCTACACAAAGGTACGAAAAAAGCAATTCAAAATGCATAATGCACAATTCAGAATGGTTTGCCCGCAATAACCGTCATTGCGAGCGTAGCGAAGCAATCTTTGCATTATTCAGGACGTTCCGGCGTTGCCGTCGCGCTTTCCGCTTGTAGTGCCTCCTACGTCGGCAGCTACCGCTGCAATCGCTAACGCGGCTGGCGCCAGCTTTTGCCTGAACAGGATTAAACTGATTAAATGATGGGCAGGATAAGTTCCTAACTAATTTCCTCAATACATTTGCTTATGCCAACAATAGAAATAGCCTCAGTAGGCGCAACGGATTTTAAAATCAACCCTGATGAGTTTACCATTGCATTAGAGATAGAAAATAAATTAATCAGTCATAGGGGGCTTTTTTATGATTTTTTACTACCCCAAAAAGGTGTTATTATTCATTTAGGTAACCCCTATTTTAAGGATGATAGAGAGGGAGGTTTTTTTGCCGATGCTTTGATTGACTGGAGCTATTCTCCGGAATATTTATACATACCAGTGGGCGGTGAAAGCGGTGCGGGACAAGAGGAGAAATTTAAATTTCAGGATGAGTATAGGGGAGAGCTAAACAGATTATTAGAATTAGCAATACAGCAATCGCCAAACCGGTTGGTTTACTTTTTAACTGATTACCAATTTGGTCCGAAAGAGGGAACGCATGAAAAATTTAGTTCTATTGAAGAGTTTTGGAAAAAACACGATTTGGATGCGTTGGTATTGAATACTTTGTTCGAAATTTCGGGGTAAGTAACGCAGAGCCGTTGATTCTAAACAATCTGCTATAAATCATAGTTTTCAACCACTTGTTACATTACATTTGATATGACTTAACGAAAACTATGTTCTGGGTAATAATTAGCATTTTAGCAGTATTGATGGGCATTTTATTCGGCCTGCTATTTGCCCCGGTAATTATTGAAATTAATACCCATAATGGATTGTACAGAGTGGGCTTTTATGGCCTGTGGGGCCGCATTTATTTAGTTGATGCTGAGATATGGGTAGAAGTAAAATTTGCCCGGTGGAAGAAGGATATTAATGTATTCAACTTACCTACAACACTATCGCTAAAGGAAGGGTTTATGGTTAACGAAGGCGAAGGCAAAAGGAAAGAACCATTTAAGCCTAAATGGAAAATATTAAAAGAGTTAATAAAATCATTTAAAATAGTTAAGCTTAGCTGGACACTTGATACAGATGATTATGTATTAAATGCACAATTATATCCGTTATTTTATTTGACTAAAAATTTTAGCAACCATGATATATCAATCAATTTTCAGGGAGAAAACGGATTGATTTTGATAGTAAAAAATAACGCATGGCGGGTATTAAAAGCAATACTAAAAACAAGCAAAACGCACACTAAATAATAAACAAACTACTATGGGTACCAATGTAAATATTGACGAGCTATTAGCTAAAATGACCGAGTTTCTAAAAAACGAAGCCAAAATAGAATCTATTGTAGGGCAGCCGTTTAAACTAGGCGAGTATGAGTGTATACCTGTTATGCGCATTGGATTTGGGCTTGGCGGTGGGGGCGGCGAAGGTGACACCGGCAAAAGCAATGGTGGCGGTATAGCGGCAGGTGTAGGCATGGGCCCGGTAGGCTTTTTGGTGTCTCGCGGCAACGAAATAAATTTTATACCCATTAAACAGGGCGCTTTAGCATCGGCTATTGATAAAATACCGGGGCTATTGGAAACGATATTAGACCGCACCCAGAAAACTGAGAAAACCGAGAAAACCAAGAAAACGGAAGAGAAATAATTCTTCAACCGGAATATTTTGGGGCTGGAAACAAAATAACCCCATCTTTTTTATAGCACAACACAAACTACATTACCATGAAAAAGACATTCTTCTCTTTGTTTGCTATAGCGGCAACAATCAGTGTTTCGGCACAAACATTTACCCTTAAAAGCAACGATGTTGGCGGGCAAGCCACCATGAAACAGGTAGCCAACGGCTTTGGCTGCACCGGCGAAAACCAGTCTCCGCAACTAAGTTGGGAAAACGCCCCAGCAGGCACCAAAAGCTTTGCCATTACTATGTACGATAAAGATGCCCCAACCGGTAGCGGCCTATGGCATTGGGTAGTGGTTGATTTACCTGCATCTACCAAAGAATTAAAATCAGGCGCGGGCAACCCGGCTAATAATTTACTGCCGGCCGGTGCTATAGTACTTACTAACGATGGTGGTATGCCAGGTTACATGGGCCCTTGTCCGCCGGAAGGTGCTGCGCCACACCAATACCTGGTTACGGTGTATGCCTTAAAAACTGATAAGCTGGGTATAGATGCTAAAACCAGTCCGGCTATTGCGGGCTTTTATTTAAATAGCATGATGCTTGGCAAGGCCTCTATTGTGTTTTACTATAGCAGGTAATAGCGTAATTGAGTGTGCTTGTGAGATTAAAATTTGGCATAAAAAGTGTTAAGGGGGTGATTGCATTATTATATATTTTTACATTAGCACCACTAAATTAAAAAAACATGAAGAAACTAGTATTACCCCTATTAGCCTTAATTACCATTAGCGTAAGTGCGCAAACAAGTGCCAACTACAAATGCGAATTAGCCCCTATGGCTAATGCAGGTGGCACAATTGGACCCGACACTACATTTAAAACCCCCAACCGTATTTTTGTGCCCGATGGCCAGTTTAAAGGAGAAGATAATTTCTATTTTATGAAGATGAAATACGGTACATTATTAGTTTTAGATTTGCATTTAAGCAAACTATATACCTACGATGCCAATCAAAAAATGAATTTTATGTTAGGTGATAGTACAGAAATACAATTGTCGGTTGGCCCTAGAAATGTTATACCACAATATAATTCGCAAAAAGGAGAATGGGTTTATTCATTAATGATTGCCCTGACAGATCAGGAAGTTGCTACAATATTGCAGAAAAAAATGAAAATGATATACCTGGCACAAAGTATTTGGGACGGTGTAATATTTTTACAACCACTAGCCAAAGAGTTGTTTGTGCAAGATTTGAATTGTATCAACAATAAAAAAATGTAAATTTATTTTATAGCCTTATTTTTAAAAGCGCAGCCCCACCGGTTGCGCTTTTTTATTTCTATTTGCATAGTTCTATAATTATCTACGTAAGATTACTATACTTGCCCTATGCAAAAAAATAAAATCAGCTTTAGTACGGCGGTATTTCTGGTAATGGGCTCTATGATTGGCTCGGGCGTGTTTTTAGTTAGCGCCGATGTTGCCCAAATTTTAGGCAGCCCTTTGCTGCTATTGCTGGTTTGGGTAGCTACAGGAGCATTGACGGTTATTGCGGCCATGTCGTACACAGAGTTGGCAGCTATGTACCCAAAATCGGGCGGGCAATATGTATACCTGAAAGAAGCCTACAACCCGCTTATGGCTTTCCTTTATGGTTGGTCGTTGTTTACGGTTGTGCAGTGCGGCACTATTGCGGCGGTGGCTATGGCCTTTGCAAAGTTTAGCGCAGTATTATTACCCCAATTAACGACCGAATTATTTGCGTTAAAATTTGGTAGTCCAATGCTACATTTAGTAGTAGATATGCACGTAAGGCTGATGCATTTGCTGGCTATTTCAACCATTGTATTGCTTACGTTTATCAATACCCGCGGCATTAAAGGCGGCGGATTATTACAATCGTACCTTACGGTTTTAAAGGCATTAACGCTATTGTTTTTAATTGTTATATGCATTGCTTTGTTCCGCAACCCCATAGCGGTAGAGCTAAATTTTTCTAACTTCTTTTCTGTAGGCAATAATTGGAAAGCAACTGCATTGCTTTCGGCCTTTGGTCTGGCTATGGTAGGCCCTTTATTCTCTAGCGATGCGTGGAACAACGTTACCTTTATAGCCGGGGAGGTTGAGAACCCTAAAAAGAATGTAGCGCGCGCTTTATTGTTTGGCGCAGCCGGTGTTTGTTTGCTTTATTTGCTTATAAACATTGGTTATTTGTGCATTTTACCCTTGCAGGAAATTGCCACTGCTAAAGATGGCCGCGTTGCTACCGCAGTTATGACCCAAATATTTGGCGACTATGGTGCATATATAATGGCTGCACTTATAATGGTATCAACCTTTGGGGCAAATAACGGCATAATACTATCGGGTGCGCGGGTGTACCAAACCATGGCTAACGATGGGTTATTTTTTAAAAAAATGGGCACATTTAACAAAAGCCATGCCCCGGCATTTTCGCTGTGGGTGCAATGTATATGGGCTTCGTTGCTATGTTTGTCGGGCACGTATTCCGATTTGTTGGACTATGTAATGTTTGTCGTTATCCTCTTTTACGTGCTTACTATTATCGGCATGTTTATCCTCCGCAAAACAAAACCCAATATTGACAGGCCCAACAGGGCACCTGGCTACCCCATTCTGCCTGCTATATATATACTATGTATGGGCGGCTTTATTGTTAACTTATTGATACAAAAGCCCGAATATACCGTACCCGGATTGTGTATAGTATTGAGTGGTATACCTATATATTTTATTTGGAGGGCTATACACGCCAAAACAGAAAAGTAGCTTTTTGGTAAAATGGTGCCTTAAATGGGATTATATATTGATGGAATATGCTTTTTTGAAATTAACAATACGCAGTTAATTGCTTATTATCAGTTAGTTATGTTTTTAAGATAATTTATCTATCTGCTTCATTTCATATGTAAGTTTTACGCAGTATTTGCCGGGAGTGGGCAAAATATCCTTGTGTTCTTTGGTTCTGTTATTTAAAACCAACCATAATGGAAAAGCAATACACAATTAAAACAACCTATAAAGCTATAGTATTAGCATGCATGGTTGCATTTATGGCGCCTACGCTCAAGGCCCAAACACCAGCCCTTGCCGACGGCGAGGAACCGGC
>JANOCJ010000070.1:0-5163 GCA_031412115.1 Flavobacteriales bacterium | reverse complement strand
CGTCCACGAAACGTGCGAACCCGAAATTTCACGGCCGGAGCAGGGTGGGTTGTGCGACAAGTGAAATTTCAGGTTGGGTTTCGTGGTGCATTTTCTTTGCTTCGTTTCTTTTGTGCAAGCAAAAGAAATGAAGGCCGTCGGCAGACAAACGCCGTAGACAGCGCAGTGTATTATTTAATTGAGAGATTGCTTCGTCGCTGTGCTCCTCGCAATGACGAAAACCTCCGCCATTCCGTCACTCAACCGTCACACTTTCTGCTATTTTGGCTTACCAAACAATCAAAAATGTCATTGGTTTTGTATTTGATAGATGGGTGCAACAGCTGATGGGTATCATAGCGGGTGCTTTTAATTACCGGTAAATTCACCCAACATACCAAAAGCTGCAAACCCAAATAGAAACTATGAACTTAAATAATTTTACATTAAAAAGCCAGGAGGCCGTGCATAGTGCGCAGCAACTGGCAATGGCCAACAGCAACCAAGCCATAGAAACCGGCCACTTACTTAAAGGCATTTTTGATGTGGACGAAAACGTTACGCCTTTCTTGTTAAAGCGCCTTAACGTAAACACTGGCATGGTAGCGCAGGCGCTGGATAAGATTATAAGCGGCTACCCAAAATCTACCGGGGCTGAGAGCTATTTATCGCAAGGGGCAAACCAAGCGGTGCAAAAAGCCATTGCCATAGCCTCGAAAATGAAGGACGAATTTATTACCGTTGAGCATTTGTTGTTGGGCATACTTAGTGGTAAAGACCAAATAGCCCAACTGCTAAAGGATGCCGGGGCTAATGAAAAAGACTTAACCGCCGCCATTGCCGATTTGCGCAAAGGCTCAACCGCTACAGGGCACTCTGCCGAGGAGACCTATAATGCATTAAATAAATACGCCAAAAACCTGAATGAGCTGGCCCGTCAAGGCAAGCTTGACCCTGTTATTGGTCGCGACGAAGAGATTCGCCGAGTGTTGCAGATTTTAACGCGCCGCACCAAAAACAACCCCATTTTAATTGGCGAACCGGGTGTTGGTAAAACCGCCATTGCCGAGGGAATTGCCCACCGTATTATTAGCGGTGATGTGCCTGAAAATTTGAAAAACAAACAGGTATATTCGTTAGATATGGGGGCGCTGATAGCGGGTGCCAAATACAAAGGCGAGTTTGAGGAACGATTAAAATCGGTGGTGAAAGAAGTAACCGGCTCTGACGGCGATATAGTGCTGTTTATTGACGAGATACATACCCTTGTGGGTGCCGGTGGCGGCGAGGGCGCTATGGATGCAGCAAACATTCTTAAACCTGCACTTGCCCGCGGCGAATTGCGTGCCATTGGTGCCACTACGCTTAATGAATATCAAAAATATTTTGAGAAAGATAAAGCGTTGGAACGCCGCTTCCAGAAGGTGTTGGTAGATGAGCCCGATACACAGGATGCCATTTCTATCCTTCGCGGGTTGAAAGATAAATACGAGGCCCACCACAAGGTGCGTATTAAAGACGAAGCCATTATTGCTGCGGTAGAACTATCGCAACGCTATATAAACGACCGTTTTTTGCCCGATAAAGCCATTGATTTAATTGATGAAGCTGCCTCTAAACTGCGCATGGAGATCAACTCGGTGCCCGAAGAGTTGGACGAGATAGAACGTAAAATACGCCAGTTGGAAATTGAGCGCGAAGCCATAAAACGCGAGAACGACACCAAAAAACTGGAAGGCTTGGGCGAAGAAATTGCCAACCTGGAAGACCAGCGCAACAGCTTTAAAGCCAAGTGGCAAGCCGAAAAGGATATTGTTGACAGCATATCGAAAACGAAAGAAAAAATTGAAAATTATAAGTTTGAAGCCGAACAGGCTGAACGCAACGGCGACTATGGCCGCGTAGCCGAAATTCGCTATGGCCTTACCAAGCAAGCCGAAGAAGAACTGGAAGGTTTTAAAGCCAAACTGGTTGATACCCAACACGGGGCAGCCATGATAAAAGAGGAAGTAGGCAGCGAGGATATTGCCGATGTGGTAAGCCGTTGGACGGGCATACCCGTAAACCGCATGCTGCAAAGCGAGCGCGAAAAACTGTTGCATTTAGAAGAAGAATTGCACAAGCGTGTAGTAGGGCAGGAGGAAGCTATTGAGGCTATCTCTGACTCGGTACGCCGCAGCCGTTCGGGCCTATCTGATAAAAAACGCCCCATAGGTTCGTTTATATTTTTAGGCTCAACCGGGGTTGGTAAAACCGAGTTAGCCAAAGCGCTGGCCGAGTTTTTATTCAACAACGAAAACTCTATGACCCGTATTGATATGAGCGAGTACCAGGAACGCCACGCGGTATCGCGTTTGGTGGGTGCACCTCCGGGCTATGTTGGCTACGAAGAGGGCGGGCAGTTGACCGAAGCGGTGCGTAGGAAACCCTATTCAGTAGTGTTGTTGGATGAGATTGAAAAAGCGCATCCTGACGTGTTTAACATCTTGCTGCAAGTGTTGGATGATGGCCGCCTAACCGACAATAAAGGCCGTGTGGTGAACTTTAAAAACACCATCATTATTATGACCTCGAACATTGGTTCGCACATTATACAGGAAGAGTTTGAAAAACTGGATGACAACAACCGCGAAGAGGTGGTAGCCAAAGCTAAAAACGAGGTGTTTGAATTGCTAAAGAAAACCATTCGCCCTGAGTTTTTGAACCGTATAGATGATGTGATAATGTTTGCCCCGCTAAACCGCGAGGAGGTAAAACAAATTGTAGCCATACAGTTTAAACAGATACAGGCTATGCTTAAGGAGAATGACATCACCTTAGATGTATCGCCGGAGGCAATAGAATGGCTGGCTGAGTTGGGTTACGACCCTATGTTTGGCGCCCGCCCCGTAAAAAGGGTAATGCAAAAGCAGGTGCTTAATGAATTGTCTAAGCAAATATTAGCAGGCAAAGTCACTAAGGACAGCCACATTATTCTGGATGAGTTTGACAGGCAACTGGTCTTTAGGAATGCTTAATTAGCGGAGAGGGGAGAGCCGAGAGGGGAGAGTTTTGCCACGCGTATTTTGCGTTAGGGATAGTAGCGAAAAGCCCGCAACGTAGTGAGGACTTGTAGCGATAGCCCGACCCGCCTTGGCGGGTAACGCCCTAATATTTTTAATTAAATTACTATCTGTTGTCAACTGTCAATTATCAGTTAATAAACCCCGTTGGTGCAATATCGGCGGGGTTTACTATTTTTGCGCCGAAAATAATTACTTATGAAGAAGATTTTTACCCTTATAGCCTTGGCATTTGTTGCCTCGGCATTTGCACAAACCCCTACTACTGCTGATACAGCAAAGGTTGATACGTTTAAGCATTGGAAAAGCAGCTTTATGTTTGGCATAAACATTGGCGCATCAAACTTTAGCAACAATTGGCAAGGCGGTGGTGTTAGCAACTACGCATTGGGGTCGTTATTAAACACAAGTGCTAAATATAAAAGCCGCGACAGCCTGTTCCGTTGGGAAAATACGTTAAACCTGCAATACGGTGTGCAGCGCAACAAAGGCCAAGGCATGCGCAAAAGCGCCGACCTTATCTTTTTCGACTCGAAATTATCGTGCCAGTTTAGCAAATCGTGGAGTGGGTTTTTTGGCCTTACTTTTTTGTCGCAGTTTGCCCGTGGGTATGAGTATAGTACCGATGTAGGTGGTGCTGAATTACGCAATCGTATATCATCATTTATGTCGCCGGGTTATTTAACCGAGGCTTTGGGTTTTGAATACAAGCCTGCCCCTTACTTCTCTGCCCGCATAGGCTTGGGCGCTACTCGCCAAACCTTTGTGCTCGACCAATCGCTATACAACAATATTGATACTGTGCGCTACGGTGTACCCGTGGGCGACAGGTTGCGCAACGAGTTGGGTTTTCAACTGTTGTTAGATTTTAATAAAGACATTTTTAAAAACGTAAACCTAAAAGCCCGCTACATGGGTTTTGCTAACTACTCGTCACTATCGTTAAATAAACTTGACCACCGTTTTGATGTGATATTAACAGCCAAAGTAAACCGCTTTATAAACGTAAACTTTGCCACCATATTCCTTTACGATTTTGACCAGGTAGAGGCATGGCAACATAGCGAAGTTTTCTCGCTAGGCATACAATATAAGGTAGGTAATTAAACGGGCTTAAAAAGCATTAACGGCTCACTTCTTTATCAATACCTTTTACCATGCCGCTGTGTTTGGCGTGGTTATCTTCTTCCATCAGTTCGGCTATGCGGTGTTCGGTATCAATTACCTCCACATAGGTATAGTCTGTATGGCTACCGGTTGCTCGGGGCATGGTTACTAGCTTAGCTTTGCCGAGGGCAATTTGTTGGTGTTGGTGTTGGCTGGCGCTTTTCATACAAACTGTTTTTAAGGGTGAGAGGGTTTAGGTATAACATAGGGTAAAAAGATAATGTTCATAGTAAGTTTTGCCTTTGATTTATAAGATGTTATAGTTTTAATCAATGTCTGCGGCACTTTCCTGCCGAGGGCGTTCATTTCTTTTATCCATGGTTCTATTGTTTTTCAATGGTATGAATGAACTTCGCTTGTCTTGCACAAAAGAAACGAACCAAAGAAAATGCACCACGAAACCCAACCTGAAATTTCACTTATCGCACACCCCGCCCTACTCCGGCCGTGAAATTTCGGGTTCGCACGTTTCGTGGACGTCCCCGCACCATTTAAATGCGAGTAACTATCTCATACGTAAGCAAAGTTGGGCCTTCATTTCGAAACGGGCACCTGCAAGGAAAGCGAACGTCCCGCCATGGGCGGGAAAGCGCGTGCTGTCCGAAGTCTGAGATATGAAATATCTTAGACTAGTTTACGCGGTTTAGTGAACGCCCCGTAGCAGGTCGGGGATAAATGACAGCCCTTGACTTTTTGGTTCTTTTGGGTCAAGCCAAAAGAACAAGCCGTCGGCAAAAAGCGCCGCAGACAATGATAATTAGCCCCAACATTTAGCTATATACCACATATTAAAGTACATTTACTCAACCATTTACTTTTAAAACAAAAACTATGAAAATACTTTTTACCCTTATACTGGCTGCTTTTGCTGTTAGTGCCAATGCCCAATGCAATTTTGTACGTTCCAACTCAACCACCGCGCAAGATACCCTTACCTATACCTTTACCGGCGGCA
>JANOCJ010000069.1:0-4666 GCA_031412115.1 Flavobacteriales bacterium | reverse complement strand
TTACAAATGGGATTTTGGTGTTGGCTTTGCAAGCACCCCAAGCCCTGCGTTTGAATTTACCCAAGATGGTATGTATGATGTTACCTTAACTGTAGTATCAAATGACGGTTGCTCTAGCACCATTACTATGGAGAACTATGTATGGGCAAAACCTTTACCTGAAGCTAATTTTGCAGTAAGCAGCTACATGGTTGATGCTATTTACGACCCAACTGTTTCTATCACTAACTTATCAAATGCCCAATACTACCTATACACTTGGGGCGACGGACAAAGCACTACCAGCCCATATGCTGACCATAATTACACTACCCCCGGTACTTATACCATTACTCAAGTAGTTAAAAACGGTTACGGTTGCAAAGATTCTACATCACGCACCATCGTTTCTAAACCATCGCAAACTATGTTTTTGCCTACCGCCTTTACCCCAAACAACGACCATAAAAACGAAACGTTTGAAGCTCAAGGTGTGGAAGTAAAAAGCTTTACTATGGATGTTTTTAACCGTTGGGGACAATTACTATTCTCTTCAAGGGAAATGAAAAACGGCTGGGACGGTACCTACCAAGGTGCTATGTGCGAGCCGGGAGTATATACCTATAAAATTACTTACGTTGCCGACAAATTTGAAGGTGGGCAAGAACAAAAAGTAGTTGATGGTATGGTTACTCTTTTACGCTAAGCAATATCTTTCAAAGGGTTAAGTTTCAATACGCATTGGGCTGCAGGTTTACCTGCGGCCCTTTGTGCTTTTAATGGGTTTGTATATAAAAATAATCCCCCTTCTTATATGAAGAGGGATTATATAAAATCTATTCAAACCTATTTACCAAGCATACCCAAGGTTAAAGCCAAAGGTAAACTTAGGGCCCCACCAGCCAAGGCGGTCAATAGGAAAGTCAGAGGCATCTTGCAGGTTTACTTTATATACGTTGCGTTTTAGGCCAATCCCTGCATACACATCAAAAGCAAAATGGCCTGCAATAACTTGGTAGCCGCCTATTACTGACCCGCTAGTGTAATAAGCATTTACATAATCGGGGGTGTAGTTTTTGTTCCGCATTTTTGCAGTAGCAAATGATACGTTAGGCCCAATATATAGCCCCTCGGGAGCCTCGCTACTGTTTAGCAAGTAAAACTTATACATAGCCTGCGCCCTAAAGCCGCTTACACCCAGCCTAAAGTCTTCATCCAGTTCATAAGAGTAGCGCTCTATTAGGCTTAAAAAAGGACTTTTGCCCATATATGAGCCGTATAGTTGTACCGATTGTTTAGCGCCTGTTTTCATTTCAAATACCAACCGGTATTCATTTGTTAGCGGTATTTGCCCGCCAAGCATAGGCAATGGGTTTGTTTTAATAATATATTTAGGCCCTTCGTAAGCGCCTGCGGCGCCGGTGTTTCGTTGTGCGTTTGCAGCCAATAGGCTACACATACAAAATCCAATTAATGCTATCTTCTTCATATTGTTTGGTTTTTATAGTAACCTAAAAACAAGAAGAGTGCCAAAAAAATTATATATAAAAAAATCCCCCCTAATTTCTCAGGAGGGATTTAATCAAAAATCTATCAGCTAAAAATTAGCGGGCTTCTTTCAAAAGGCGGTTAACCTCGTTCCAGTTAATAACGTTGTAAAATGCGCCAATATAGTCGGGACGGCGGTTTTGGTAGTTTAAGTAATAGGCATGTTCCCATACGTCAAGCGCTAAAATGGGTGTGCCTTTTACTTCAGCAATATCCATTAAGGGGTTATCTTGGTTTGGGGTTGATGTAATTACCAATTTACCATCGTGCAAAACCAGCCAGGCCCAACCCGAGCCAAAACGGGTAGTAGCAGCTTTGGTAAACTCTTCTTTAAACTTATCGTAGCTGCCAAAAGCGGTGTTAATAGCATCGGCTACTTCGCCTGTTGGTGCGCCGCCTGCGTTGGCTGCCATAATGTTCCAGAAAAAAGTATGGTTCCAGTGGCCGCCACCGTTGTTGCGTATAGCCGGTGTTGCTTTTGAAATATTTTTAAGTATTTCTTCAATGCTTTTACCTTCCCATTCGTTGCCGGTAACGGCAGCGTTAAGGTTGTTAACATAAGCCTGGTGGTGCTTGCTATGGTGTATCTCCATAGTGCGTGCATCAATATGTGGCGCTAACGCATCGTAAGCGTAGGGTAATTTAGGTAGTTCGAATGACATAGTATTGTTGATTAATATGGTTAAACATTATAAGTGCAAATATAACCATTGCCCTTTTAGTTTGTTGAATTGTGAAAATTTGGGGGATAAAAAAAACTGCAACGTAATGCTCAAGTACATTGCAGTTTTTAGGAAAAGTTCCAAAAACAGTTGTTTTTGGTTTTTGTTGGAAAAGCGTGAGACAAAAGTGAGGCTGAAATTTTATTATTACAATACACTAAAAGTGAATTTTTTAAGCAGTTTTTAAAAAATGTTATCTTTTGGCGTAAACCTTGGTATAATTGATAATTAGCGTGGTGTTGAAGGGTAATAAATAATTTGTATGATAGCATTGTGTATACAAAAGTGTAATCAAATTGTTAAAATACATGTTTTGTTACACAGTATATTAAAAAATAGCGTTTAAAAACTTTTGCAAATTGTGCAATAAGTAGTAGTATAGATGTTTGCAGAGAATGATAAATTTGCAACCAACATATGCGCGATAACACCGAACCGATAGTAATTGCCTTAGCCGACGATAATTATATATACCGTCTGGGTATAAAGCGCGAATTAAAGAAATACCCGCAGGTACGCCTGTTGTTTGAAGCAGAGAATGGCGAAGAGCTTATTGAGAAACTTAAACAGCAGCGCCCGCATATTGTATTGACCGATATTTTAATGCCTATTATGGATGGCGTAGATGCTACCCGCGTTATTAAGCAAAGTTACCCTACACAATTAGTGGCAGGCCTTTCTGAAGTACATGACAACCCTTATATAGCCGATTTTATTGAAGCCGGTGGCAATGCTTATTTTACTAAAGAGTCGTTGCACGTTAATTTTATTGAGTCGTTGTTAGACTTAATACATACAGGGTACCATTTTAGCGAATCGTTTACACGCGAAGCTGTAGAAACAGCATTAGCCAAGCAGGGTAAAGCCCTAAAGTTTAGGGATGGTAAGCGTTTTAGCGAGAAAGAAGTATTGGTAATGCGCCTTATATCGCAACATAAAACAATAAACAATATTGCTGAAGAGCTAAACCTATCAGTAGACAGTATAAAAAAATACAAAGCTAGCTTGCACCAAAAGCTGCATACCAAAATGGATTCGGAAATTATGGCCTACGCTATTAAAGTAGGCTATGCGGATATATAGTTTTTTAATTCATAACGCAGAATTCAAAATGCATAATGCAAATGTCATTCCCGAGTAGGCGGGACTACAAGTTTTGCAATGCAAAACGAAGAGCTGACATCTCACCAAGCCTTTCATAAAATTTTTAAAAAGGTTGGCCTTATTGCCAGCCTTTTTTGTTTACAACATAAAGCTAGCGGCGCTGTTTATTGTCATTTGATACCAAAGTAAACCATGGCAGACAAAACAATACACGATATACCATTTTCAGTACTAGACCTTGCACCCATTACCGAAGGCAACACCGCCCAAACAACATTTAAAAACAGCCTGAAATTAGCCCAGCGCGCAGAGGAGCTTGGTTACAGCCGCTACTGGCTGGCCGAACACCCTAATATGGACAGCGTTGCCAGTTCAGCCACATCAGTGCTTATTGGCTATATAGCAGGCGGAACTAAAACTATACGCGTAGGCAGTGGTGGCATTATGTTACCCAACCATTCGCCCTTGGTAATTGCAGAGCAATTTGGAACCTTAGCATCCTTATACCCCAACCGTATAGACCTTGGTTTGGGCCGCGCCCCCGGCACTGACCAACTTACCGCTATGGCCTTGCGCCGCAGCCAAATGGAAAAATCGCAAGATTTTCCTAATGACGTAGTAGCGCTGCAAACCTATTTTTCGGCAGATAATAAAATGGCCAAAGTACGCGCCATTCCCGGCGAGGGATTGGATATACCTATTTGGATATTAGGCTCAAGCACCGACAGCGCCTGGCTTGCGGCACATATGGGTTTGCCCTATGCTTTTGCCAGCCATTTTGCGCCCACGCATTTTCATAATGCTACTACTATTTACCGCAACAACTTCCGCCCATCGGAATACTTAGCTAAGCCTTATGTTATGGCCTGTATAAATATAATAGCGGGCAATACTAATGCGGAAGCAGAACGCTTGGCTACATCGTTTTACCAACTGGCAACAGGCATAATAACAGGCAGGCGTAAACCCTTACAACCTCCTGTTGACAGTATGGATGGCTTATGGCCCGAGCATGTAGAACAAGCCGTAAAACAAATGATGCATTATTCGTTTATTGGGGATGCAGAAACAGTAAAGCACCAACTTTCAGCTTTTCAACAACAAGCACAGCTGGATGAAATAATGGTAACCAGCCATATTTATGACCCCGATGCCCGTATTCATAGTTACGAGGTGGTGAAGGAAATGTTGGCTAGGTAATGCAAAACACAGGAATAATAAGGCATACAGGCATTTTTTAATCTGATATACAATTTTTAGAATAAACTACTATATTTGCACCCCTTTTGGCGAGGTAGCTCAGATGGTTAGAG